>NZ_JBYQFK010000023.1:0-76282 GCF_057837305.1 Lysinibacillus sp. RU7
TTGATGTCCAAAATTTTGTTTCTTATTCAGAAACATTTATTGTTAACGTTTTGCTTGTTCAGTTTTCAAAGTTCATGTTCGCCTCGTTTTTATCGGCGACTGTTTTATACTTTAACATTGTTATTTTCGTTTGTCAACAACTTTGTTGAAGTTTTTTGTTTCGTTGTTTTGTTGTTTTCGTTTGTTTCGTAACAACGTTTTTAACTATACACCCCCTCTCCCTATTTTGGCAACCCTTTATTTAAAATAAAATTATTCTGACTCTTTATACAAAAGTACTCACTTATTTAATATCGAGTTTCTTCCTATTAATATGCTCCTTCAAAAACTCGTAAAGCTTTTTTACTTGTCACAACTAATAATCCGGCTATATTAACTAAGGAACACGATTAGATTATTAATTTGATAACGTTTCATTCAACTATAACGATTCCATTGAGGCATTAAATTCCTCCGAACAAACTCGAAAAAAAACAACCTCGTCGAATGATAGACGAGGTTGCTTACTGATTTTATAAGAAGATAAAGTAACAAAGGAAGATCACGAACAGACCATACATAATTGGATGAATTTCTTTTCCGCGACCTGCTACAAGCATTGTAACTGGGTAGAATAAGAAACCAATCGCAATCCCTGTTGCGATCGAGTAGCCAAGTGGCATACAAAGGACAACAAGGAATGCCGGGATAGCAATTTCGATTTTATCCCACTCAATCAGTTTCAGTGAAGAGACCATTAACGCCCCTACAATGATTAATACTGGCGCTGTCACGGCTGACGTAACAACGGCAAGTACCGGCGAGAAGAATAGCGCTAGTAAGAATAATACTCCTGTTACAACGGAAGCAAAACCAGTACGAGCACCGGCTGCCACACCTGCTGTCGATTCAATATAAGAAGTCGTTGTGGATGTACCGAAGATAGCACCTGTTACTGTTGCTAATGCATCTGCAAGTAACGCTTTCCCTGCACGAGGTAATTTATTGTCTTTCACTAAACCTGCTTGCCCTGCCACAGCCATTAATGTACCGGCTGTATCAAAGAAGTCAACGAATAAAAATGTTAACACAACGATTAAGAAATCTGTATTGAAAATTAACTCCATATTTCCAAACGCTTCGAACGCTTTCCCAAATGTCGGGGATACGTCTGGAATAGATGAAACGATCTTTTCCGGTAAATCGACTAAACCAAAAATCATACCCGTTACAGCTGTAATAATCATACCGTAGAAAATGCCACCGTTAATTTTCTTCGCCATAAAGATCGCTGTAACAAATACACCAAATACCGCAAGCAATGCATTACCAGATGTTACATCACCAAGTTTTACTAACGTTGCATCATCATTGACGATAATGCCTGAACCTTGGAAGCCTACAAATGTAATAAATAAACCAATCCCTGCACCGACTGCATATTTCAATTGTGCTGGAATCGCATTAATCACCGTTTCACGGAAACCTGTTAGAGAAAGGATAATGAAAATAAGCCCTGAGAATAATACACCTGTTAACGCCGTTTCCCAAGCCATCCCCATGCCAATGACTACCGAGAAGGCAAAGAATGCATTAAGCCCCATACCAGGCGCTAAAGCGATTGGGTATTTTGCAATTAACCCCATAAATAAACTGCCGACAGCCGCTGCTAATGCTGTTGCTACGAATACGGCATTTGCATCCATACCTGCTGCTGCAAGCATCCCTGGATTAACTGCTAAAATATAAGCCATTGACAAGAACGTTGTTAATCCACCGAGAATCTCGCGCTTATAATTCGTGCCGAGTTCATCAAACTGGAAATATTTTTTCATGCTGAAATGTTCCTCCGTTTATCGTCTGTACGGATGTCTATTGGACATTGGTTTCAAATAAAAAAGCACGCGATTAGTATTGGTCGCATGCTTCGTTTCATTCGTTAACAGAAAATACGATATTACTAGATTTATAGCAATAACGATTTTCCATCTCGTAGTCAAATCATTTACGGTGATTTGGTAGAAACTTACGGGCCCTATTCCCGACATTATACGACGACATATTTAATTATTTTACGCTTTGTACTATATCACTTCATTTTTTACATTTCAAGCTATTTCCGAACATTCATGCAGAAAAAATAAATAAAGTTCGTAAAATTTCCAACAAATTATATTAATGTAACGTTTTTAATACAAAATGTATCTGTTGTTCTTCACACCAGCACTGCACTACTTCTGCAAATAACAGAGGATTTTCATAGCTCCATGCATGTCCTACACTCGGTACAACAGCTGCTTTACTGTGCGCTACGTAGGAAAGAATATTATATTGGGAATTTTTCACTAACCCATTTTCTTTTCCTCCTGATAGGGCTAACAACGGCACTTGATTCAAAATCGGTAGTTGCACTTTAGACAGCAACGTATACATCCCACGTACTTGTTCGACACTAGCAGATTTGGTAGCCTGCTGAATATCCTTCTGAAATCGCGGTGGTATGTTAAAGCCTTTCATCGTTAACGTTGTCATCCATTCAGGCTTCAACAAACGATACATAGGAGCTATATATTTATTGAGGCGCGTCGTATTCTTCTCACTTAATAGCGTCGTCGTGCCGCTAATAACCGCGCTCTTTATGAATTGCGGGAAGCGGGATAAGGCGGTTAATACAATCGCTCCACCTAGTGATAGTCCGACAAGATGTACTCGCCCGTATTGCCGACATACATCTTCTAATCTATGTAATACCCCATCCATCGTTAATGGGATATGTGTACTTTGGCCGTGCATCGGTAAATCTACTGCCACACAATGAAATTCGTGCGATAAATGATGCATCACTTCTTTCCATTGTGTATGATCCAGTCCACCTCCATGTAAAAACAAGATCGTTTCATTCATCGGATTCCCCACTTCTACTTTAAACATGTCCATCACTCCTTTGCCTTATTGTAATTGGTTAATTTTAGAAAAACCAAATAAAAATACGCAAACCTATGATTTGCGTATTTCCTAACAATTATTTATAAAAAATAGCTGTACCATCTGCGAATAGATCATATTTGTTCCCTTGCTTTTGTACTTGTTGTAATGGCGGTAGCATTAGCTGCGCATCTTCCTGACCATTTAAAAATGCAAATACCTCTTCTGCGATGCCAAATTGTGCACGCTTAAATTGTTTATCCCACCCCTGTATCGTCTTAAAGAACAGGGAATTCTTTGTATCTAATACATAATACGTTTGTTTTTTGATAGTGGTCTTTTTTTTCGGTTTTTTTAGCATCATCGGTTCTCCATTTGCTAAACGCTCCGCTACCTCTTGGAAGCCAAGCAGCATAAACCAGCTCGCATAGTGCTTATAAATAAGCGGGCGACTATCATTTATACTCCGTTCCCCCTTGTGTAACGTGCACGTATAATGGATGGCCGCTGGGTAATCTGCATCTGCTTTTGGAATCGAAACAAATACCCCATAAAAATCTTCCGCCGTATAATCCATCAGTGTTGCGGCATTTTCACTTTGACATAAGGCATCCCGTAACTTCCCCTTATTGCGCATATCTTTTGACCCCTTCGATTCGATAAAGGACCATTCTCCGGTCGGTGAAGAGACGATTAAATCAGGGGCTGCTCCTTTCGCTGACTCATCCGTTAATAAGCTCGCAAAATCGACAACGAACGGTTTATTTAACTGTTCCTGCGCAAACAAATACCCTATCGCTGGTGCAAGCTCACCTGTGCGAGTAGATAAAATATAATCACGAATTTTGAAGTCGACATCTGCTTTGAAGCGGAACTCTTGATCGTCACTTATCAGCGGATAAAGCGCACTGTAAGAGCTAATCGCTTGGTACACTAACTCCCCATCTTTCGGGTTCATGGATATAATCGTTCTTGCAAGTGCTACAATGAGTTTCTGTGCTGAAAATAAAACACTTTGTACATCCCCTGCTTCTGTCAGTCGCACCCCTGCTTTTTTTACTGAATCTGGTACATACTCGATAATTTGAATTTCCTTTTTTCCTTTCAACATAGCCTCTCCCCCTTCATTTTATGTATGATACATAGTAGGAGCGATATACCTTTTTCCGTAAAACAAAATAGCGTAAAACGTCATTTCTTCTTTTCACCTCACGTTTTATATTGATAAAGCATCTATTATGCCCCCTTATAACACCCCTATCGAAAAGCAAAATAATAGACAAACGAAAATTACCTTTATACACTTAGTGACATATTGTAAGTTTTTTTTAAGAATCACGTGAGAAGATATATATAAGCGTGTTATGTATAAAAATTTAGATTTACCATCCCCTTCTGATATACCATCCAAATAGCTAGTGACATTATATGTAATATAAGAGGGACCATTTCGGTGTAGAAAGCAACACCATCAAGTAGCTACATCATTCAATAAAATAAAGGATTAAATGGTGATGAAAATGCAAAAGAAACTAGACATTTTACTTAATAAACTACAACTTATCTCGCGAAATGAGGGAGAAAATTTAAGTGTGGTCGGCCCTGTTCGTCTACCTGTGAAACAAGGTGATTTTGAAGCGGTGTTTCAATGGTACTCCTGGTTACCTGTCAGCAATACGCTATCAAAAGAGGAAGTCATTGATCACATTCCTTCTATGAACTTAGCATTTGGTCAGCAGTCTTCTGTTTTAGTATACGGAGATTTTGCTCATGCAGATGACGCACTCATTCGTATGCATAGCATTTGTCATACAGGAGATATTTTCGGTAGCCAACGCTGTGATTGTGGCTATCAATTGCACGAATCCATGAAAATGATTGTGGAGCATGGCTGTGGGGCTATCTTTTATTTAGCGGATCATGAAGGGCGCGGGATTGGGTTATTCTCAAAATCGCTTGCTTATTTATTACAAGAAGAAGGCTTAGATACAGTCGAGGCCAATCATGCACTCGGCTTTGAGGATGATACACGTTCCTATGAGGATGCCATTAAAGTATTAGCAACACTACGCGACAAGCCTGTCACACTCATTACGAATAACCCGAATAAACTCGTGGCACTAGAAGCACATGGTTTACTAGCTGATGGACATATCCCGCTATGGGGTGGTGTCACAGAGACGAACCGCTTCTACTTACAAACGAAAGTCGAAAAAGCGGGACATATTGTCAATGGAGGAACAGGTAATGAAGAACGATCAGTACTATATGCAACTCGCGCTTGATTTAGCGGCAAGTGCAACAGGTAAAACAAACCCGAACCCACTTGTAGGCTCCGTGATCGTGAAAGACGGCGCCATCGTTGGTACCGGGCTTCATCGAAAAGCTGGGGAGCCCCATGCGGAAGTACACGCCGTGCGGATGGCTGGGGACCATGCAAAAGATGCAACGATTTATGTCACACTTGAACCTTGCTCACATTTCGGGAAAACACCCCCTTGCGCTAATTTAGTAAAAGAAGCGCGAGTCAAACGAGTGGTCATCGCGATGGAAGACCCGAATCCAGCGGTGGCAGGGCGCGGCATTCAGCTGCTACGTGACGCAGGCATTGAAGTAGAAGTGGGGGTATTAGAAGCAGAGGCGCGTCGTTTAAATGAGCGCTTTATTCACAACATGCTCACGGCTCGCCCATTTGTCATCTCAAAGTTCGCGATGACACTAGATGGAAAAATCGCGGCATATAACGGACATTCGCAGTGGATTACAGGGGAAGAAGCCCGCGCAGATGTGCACGAACTACGAGATCAAGTAGACGCTATTTTAGTTGGCATTGGTACGGTGTTAACAGACAACCCGTCTCTCACAACACGTCTCCGTGACCGTGTCGGAAAAAATCCGATCCGCATCGTACTAGACCGTCAATTACGGACGCCACTGGATGCGACGATTTGTCAAACAGCTACAGCTAGAACAATCATTGTGACAGCAGAAGAACAGCAACATAAAGCCCCCGCATTTGAAAAATTAGGGGTAGAACTACTGTATGTCCCTGTCGTCAATGAAAAGCTCGATTTAAATACGATGCTAGATGAACTGTATAAACGCGGGATTACCGATATTTTAGTAGAGGGCGGCGGCGAGGTGAACGCTTCCTTCCTACGTGCTGGGTTGATTCAAAAGTTCCTTGTGTATGTCGCGCCAAAAGTACTTGGTGGTCGCAACTCCATTACACCTTTTACGGGCACAGATGTGGAAACCGTTGAGGCAGCGATGCTTCTTGATTTTGCAGAAGTTGAAAAAGTCGGGGCAGATTTACGCATTACAGCCTATCCGAAAGAAGGGTAATGTACATGCATCAAAAAGTAGATGTTTGCATTGTTGGCGCGGGTCCTGGCGGGGCATTACTCGCTTATTTATTAGCCCAGAAAAACATTGCGGTCTTGCTACTCGAACGAACAAATCAAATAGCCAAAGCATTTCGCGGGGAGCATATTAACGAAGAAGGCGAAGCGATTTTAAAAAAGTACGGCTTATTTGATACAGTCGAGGCACTGGGCATGTTGAAAATGGAACGTCTTGAATACTGGTTGGATGGTCAGCAAACAAAAACCATCCTGCCAGATGTGGCTGTTGGTCATTTAGGCATTCACGTACCACAAGCTCATTTACTACAAGCCATTTTAGAGGCAGCCACGCCTTATGACACCTTTCAATACTGCTTAAATTCAAGGGTGACAGAGCTTTTACAAGATGAAGATGGGCGTTATTGTAGTGTTCGAGTAATACGTGACGGGGAAGAATTCGTCATTGACTGTAGGCTAATCGTTGGGGCGGATGGTCGCTATTCGACTGTTCGTAAAAATGCGCACATTGAGACATCTATTCACAAACACGGATATGACCTACTATGGGCGCGTATTCCTACCCCAGACAATTGGTCTCCTGTCATTAAAATGGCCCTTGTGGATGGCATGCAAATTTCCCTATTCACACAAGTAAAAGGCTTTGTGCAAATTGGTTGGCATATTGCACAAGGCAGCTACCCTACTTTACGTAAGCAGCCTTTTGAGCCGTTTATCGAGAAGCTCATCAAAGCATTTCCTGAGTTAACAAAGACCGTGCAACAAAACATTACCTCCTGGCAAGATTTTGTGCTACTCGATGTATTTAGTAGCCAAACAGAAGATTGGGGACGTAATGGACTAGCACTGATTGGCGATGCCGTACACGCGATGACACCGACAGGAGCATTCGGCTTAAACAGTGCCATGAAAGATGCAGATGTACTAGCCTCATTGATTGAGCAACAAACGATTGAAACACTAGACTATTTAACATGTGCGACAAAGCGTAAACAAGAAATCGAAAAAATTCAAGCGCTGCAAATCGAAAAAGAACAAAGCTTTGCTTCACAATTTACTTTAATCGTCTAATGGAGGACTTTATGAAATTTGGCTTTGATATCGACGACACGCTCATTAACTTACGTGAGCATGCATTTCATTTATACAATAAAAAGTTAAACAAAGATTTAGGCATCGATGTATTTCAAACCATTCCGACTGTAGAAATCCATGCCCCGTTCGGCTTAACGAAAGAACAAGGGGGACAAATGTGGATCGAGTCGATGGAGGACATTTATTTTACAGACTGCCCCGCTTACGCAGATGCTATCGAAACATTGCAGGCGCTCGTTGCAGAAGGGCACGATGTTTTTTATATTACCTCTCGCCCGAAGCACTACTGCCGGCAAACACGCGACTGGGTAAAAGTACAAGGCTTCCCCGTCAAAGACGAACACTTCTTTTGCGGTATGGCCGATCACGAAAAAATCGACATTATCCAATCGCTGCATCTCGATTACTATGTCGATGACAAACCTGCCGTCTTGCAAACATTAGCGGACATCGGCACAAAAGTGATTGTAAAGGATCAATCATATAACAAAGACGTCAATCTCCCACGCTTAGTGAACTGGGCAGAGTTTAGACGTTTGCTGTAGTATTCGAAACGATAAAACTTAAAAACGCAACTCCTTCTTTCCAAGAGTTGCGTTTTATTATTCAAACTTTACTGGCAATACATAGGTTGCTTGACCTTGCGGGTAATAAGCGACAATTTCAATCGCCACGGGCTGTTCCCCTACGATATACTGTAAATGACTAAATAACTTGGATGACCCCTCCTCGTACCAGCCAAAAACGCGATAACGATCTGGCTGTACCTCAAACTGTAGCTCCATTTGTGCATCTTTTGCTAACGTGATCAGTCCCCGTTTTAGCGACTCATTCGGCGCCTCTGCATCAGCGATCGCTGTTTCCTGTCGCCCAAAAGCACGCTTAATCGTCCACTCATATCCACCGCGCTGCATCGTATACGTCGTTTCATCTGCTACCAACTGTACATTGGGCGGTTCTTTTAGTTGACCAGCTGGCTCTTTAGCCGTTTCACCTGCTACTAAATCCACATTAGGCAGTTTTTCAGAGGGCTCTCTCTCCGCACAAGCCGTCAATACTACGATGATCATAGCCAATAAAAACAAACGCACACCCTTCACCCCATATCCCCCCTTATAAGATTAGACGGATCTATATGGAAATTGTTTCAATATTTTGGTTGCGAATATGTCCCTTTTTTGAACTTCCATTTGGATAGTAGTAGTAAAAGGAGGATGATATACGGCTAAGTATAAAACGAGTAAAGTTGGCATGATGCAAAGCATATTTCACCAACAGATAAATGAATATGTTACAATCGGGACACTACTAGTGAAAAAAGATAGGAGGGAAACTATGCAGCCATTGTTTTATATAAGTGTCATAATAGCTGGACTGATTACCACTTTCGCATTTTTCTTTACAAACTTACTTACCGTATCATTTGATCCTGCTAATGATATGCTCGGTGGTGGTAACGGTAACCCTGGTCTCTTTTTCGTTGTTGCTCCTTGTTTGATTATTTTATATTTCTATTTTTCTATGCTCTTTGTGTTTAAACAATTCCATCAAAGATTCACCTTCAAGCAACAAAAGTGGTTAAAATATAGCTATTTGTTTGTTTTTCTTCTCTTGACCCTTTACACGTTTTATCGAGCAACAATGTACCGAAATTATATCAATGCAAACCATCCGTATATGGAGGTGGGCTTGTTAAGTCAGTTTTCAAATCATCTATTTTTTAATGTGTGGACATTTATTGCTCTACTATGCCTTATCGCATTTTTATCGTTTTTTGTGCAAAAGAAGGCGTAGTTTTAACAATATAAAAACGCCCTTCTTATGTAATCGAAAGGCGTTTGGATTTTACCTTCTAATTTAGCAAATGTGATTGCATCAAAAAAACACACAAACCTTTTCAGATTCATGTGTTTACTATACTTAATTCATTTGAATAATTTCGTCAACCTTATCGGATATATCACTAGCTGTTGTTTGCAATGTTGTTGCCAGTTCTTCATATAAAATGGCGGTCACATTTTGTAAAATTTGCGTATCTTGAGCAGGCAATTTTTTATCGATTGCTTCTAATTCTATCTTCTTTCGCAGTAACGTATTCGTCATTTGCGCAATCTCTAAATGACCTGCTGTTTTGATGATGGATTGATACGACTGATGACGTGTCGTCGTGCGATCGTTCCACGAATCAGCTGCATTTTCAAAGCACTGTAAAACTGCCTGTGCTTTTTCTTTTGTCATGAGTTTTTTGAGCTTAGAATTCACGGCATTTACAGGATAGTATAAAGTAAGACTCGTGCTATGATGCGAACGCAATATATAATAAGACTGCGCTTCACCACCAAATTTTTGCTCTTGAATATCCTCAATGGAACAAATTCCATGCGCACCGTAGAAAACTGTATCCCCTATTGAAAACAATATTTCACCCCCTAAGGTCAACATAGTTTACCATAATCCATTGTACCCTATAAAAGTTTTTCGGTCAACTCAATTGACCTTGAAGATCAAATTGTATATAGTGGATGGCAAAGGAGGCTTTATGAGCGAGACGATTGAATTATTACACAAACATTACAAGCAATTGCGGGATGCAGTCGCTTCTACGTGGAATCGCCAAAACACTATCCAAATTACGACTTCCGAATGGTATATTCTAAATTGTATATTCGAAGGCGCATCAACGATTCCAGATATATTAAAGAAAGTAGAGATTTCCAAACAAGCTGTACATAAATTTGTGAAAGCATTGGAAGAAAAACAATTAGTACAAACAGAGCTAGTGAAAGCACCTAAAACCCAAAAACGAGTAGAGCTGACACCTTTAGGAGAAGAAATATATTACAACAGCTTAGAAATCAAAAAAGAAATCGACAAAACCATTGAACAAAATATAGGGTCCGAAAATTTCAAGCAGCTACAAGCAATCTTGCAAATGAAATGGATGTAATATATGTAAGACATCCACCGGCGTCACAAACGCGGGTGGACGTCTTTTGTTTGTATATTTGACCGGCTCATGCTGGGGGTTTTGACCGGATACGGCGATGTTTTGCTCGGATACCGTAGCTTTTTGACCGGATACCATGGGGTTTTGCTCGGATACGGTACGGTTTTGCTCGGACCGGGGGGTTTTGACCGGATACGGCGATGTTTTACTCGGATACCGTAGCTTTTTGACCGGATACCACAGGCTTTTGCTCGGATACGGTACGGTTTTGCTCGTGCCGGGGGGTTTTGACCAGAGACAGGGACGTTGATATATTCCCCTGCATTTTAGCTAAAAAAGCTCGTTTTCATTGGAAAATAGACCGCTCTATTAACAACAAAAAGAGAAATTTACTAAAAAAATAGTGAGCATGCATCCTATTTTTTAAACAAACAAGCGCCGATTCGCCTAAAAAGCGAAGAAAAATGAATACTTTTTAGAAAAATAAAACGCCACCACAAACGGTTGATCTATGTCTTTCACATATCATGATTCATAAAAACAATAATTTCTTATCCATTATGATAAATAAAAATCCTACTCGCTATTTTTTTAACATGGAATAATAAAACGTTCATTTCAAAATTGAAAAAATCTTCCCTGCTCGATTTTGTTATACAACTTAAATAAAAATAAGCGCAAATTAGGTAAATAGAATTACTTTGACACTTATTGATAAATAAGTTGTATATCGATTTCAACATATGTCATCATCTCAGCATTAAAAATTATCGATTCCAATACAATAAAGTAAAAAACTTCCCTCTCTTCGAAACGTACGTGTTCGCTTTTTAGGCACACCGCAAAATCTTTTTACCAATACATCGATTGTGGGAGAAGTATAAGAAAAGCACCCCCTTCGTACTAGGAGATGCTGATCGCGAATATGCATTATTTGATTATAGGGTTATGATATTCCTGCTAATTTCCCTTCATTAGCGGATTGTGAAATTCATTTTAACGGATTTCTTTAACCCTTCTCCGTTTGTGCTTGTAATTTCTTTGCCAATATAAAGTGTGTATTGTGCACCAGCTTTGTAGGCTTGTGTCGGCGTAATGATGATTGATTTCTTCTGTGCATTATACGTCATCGTTGTTTCGACTAGGTTCTGTTGCTCATCATACACAACGACCGTTAGCTCAGATAACGCCTTTTCATCCAGGTGTTTGTTGAACTGGACTGTCCATTCTTTTTTAGGGTCTTTTGCTTCTTTTGCTGGCTTTACTTCAATCGCATGATCGTTTTTAATTTTTTCAATTACTTGATCTTGCACTTGCGTAATTTTAGCAACCGCTGCATCCAACTTTTCTTGAAGGGCAACTACTCGGTCATAACGTTCAGTTAGTAGCGCAGCATCTACCCCTTTTTTATTCAGCGCGTCTAATTGATGAACGACAGCGTTCAATCTGTTATGTAAAGCTTTAAACTTGCCAAGGTAATCATTATATTCTTCCACAGCCTCTTCAATTTCTTCTTCGAGGTCTTCTGTTGCATCTTCAGTAGCATCATCTTCCGTTACTTCCGTTTCCTCTTCAGCACCGTCTTCTTCTGTTGCTTCTGTTTCTTCTTCAGTACCTTCTTCTGTTGCTTCTGTTGCTTCTGTTTCTTCAGCGTTAGCGTTTTCCTCATTCACTTCTTCGGAATCTGCTTCCCCTGTATTTTCATTCGGATTGTTAGTAGGCTCCTGGTCGTCTTCCTTTATTTCATCCTCATCGTTGTCATCCAGGTCAGCAAACTTCTCATCATATTTTGTAATTTTTTCTTCTATCTTGTTTAACTGCTTATCAATGGATTCAAGCTTTTTCTCTTGACCTTTTAGATTTTTTTCATGCTCTTTTTGTTTCTTTTCCTCTAACTTTTTATCGTGCTCGATTTTCTTTTCAAGTTCTTGGTGTTTCTTTGAATTGTGCTGCTCTGCATTTTGACCAACATTTACTTCCTTATGTACATTGTCATTTGGCGCAGCAAAAGATGTATTGACTAAAATGGTACTCGATGCAAAAAGTGCTGCGATTGTGGCTGTGCTTTTCTTTAACATATTTCTTCCTCCCTCAACATTTAAATACCAATACTAAAAACCTATGTACTTACAATGAAATTTTATAGCTAATAGTCCTACACAACAATAGGGAGGATGAACGATTTACTAATAGTGATAATATTCACATTAATTACTTGTAGTTATAATTGGTGCTTAGCTTTCGGTGCAAAAATTAATGAAAACACAACATTAGAAGAATTAATGGAATATGCAAAAGCAGAGGTAGCTAATGTCTCCACTGATGTGAAATAATTCAATATAAGTGACTTATTTAAAGGATATGAGTGGAAACGTATACCCATTGGAAATTACACTAAATTAGGTGGACGCTTTTACGATTATGCAACAAAACAAGTGACAGACATTGCATCAAGAGGCAAAACACCACAAAATCAGCAAAAACATAAAGAAGTATAATAGCCAATCAGAGAGAGGTACCGTCAGGAAAATGCGGATTGACGTTTGCGCTTCCTGCATAAAGAGCTGTATAAATAATGTTCATAGGAAAAGCCACGAAACTGTTGGTTTTCACAACATTCGTAGCTTTTTGGTGTAGTTCCAAACTGTCATGTCATTTGGAAACGTTATTAGGTTTAGTTATGTATACGTTATAAATCCTTGTTTCACTAATGCACTCAAAAGAATTTTAAAAAAACTCATTTGTTCCAAGGAAGTAACTCTACCTTTACCTTCAATTTTATATCACTAGGAGGCTCTTCCTCTTCTACTAGGTAAGAGATGACATAAGCGCCTTCAGGGAATCCGTCAAATACCTTCTCATAACTTTCATTACTTTTTAAAATACCATTTGTTATAAGTATTTCTTTATCATCTACATTTTGAATTTTGAATACAAAGCTTTCAGTACCGGTATTTAATAAAGATATTTTAAATGGCACATCTCCAGGATAATGATAAGAAAAATAAGATTCACTTGCACCAATTCGAGACGCGATCTCTTCATCAATTAGAAGGGGCTTAAAACCTCCCATTTGGTCTTGATAATTTTCCATATACGTGTTGACATCTAAGATAACAGGTTCCTTTTTTACAACTTCTGACACTTCTTTTGAAGATGGTTCTTCTGTTGCAGCTGAAAATACATTACACCCTGATAAGAGTATAATAAATGCACCTATATAAGCTAATTTATAAATTTCCATGACTTCTCCCATCTAAAATTACTAATAGCGGTAATTGTACCATAAAGTGAAAAATGTCCAAAGCGTCGTTAGGGAACATAACAATCATTAGCAACCAAAATAACCCCTCATTCTTGAATGGGCGAGTATTACCTAACTTTTGTTTGGGAAGGCTTTAAGTATATATGTATATTTTTTATTCAATAATTTTTGTTTGGTTGTTTAATTTATATGAGCGAATAAAACTTACTGCGTACTTTGCTAAACACATTCCTAATACTCCGCCCAAAACATTAAATAATAAATAGATAATATCCGTATAACCAAAGTTACCTAGCGTAAAACCAGCCCACCCAAGTAAAAGACGAGCGACACCTATCACTAAACAACTTAAAATAACTATAGAAATGGCTATTTTGTCATTCTTCAAATTGAAAAGGAGTAATAAAAAAATACCTAATGGTAAAAATAAAATTACATTATAAATTAAAGCTGAATAACTCCAAATAGAGATATTTCGGTTCATCGTATCAAAGATCCCAAACCAGTCATTTGTTGAAATAAAGCTTCTACTAGGGTCTGCCGGATTTTGAAAAATTGTGAATCCACCAAATTTAATTTGAATTAAACTTATTAAGTAAAAGATAAAGCCATATAAAATAATTCGTTTCTTATTACTTTTTTTCGCTTTTCTAAAATAATCAAGAAATACATCAATAAAAATATATATCAGCAAAATTAAGAATGTTAAGGGAACAATATTGTAAAGAACGTATGTTGATTGCATTATTAGCACCTCTCTCTGTTTATAACATGTTATAGTTGTTATTTATTTAACTTATTTTTACAGTAACAAAACGAATGTAATTTGTTTTCTTACCTAACTTTCATTTGGAAATGTTTATTGATTTAATTTTGTTTACATTATAAAGTAATTAATTAGTTTCCAACCATAATTACACGTTGTTCTATTTCCTATTCAATACAATAGCCTCAGATTTTCCATTCCATTCAAGTACAGCTTCTAGTTTAGTATCTTCTTCTATTCTTACATTACAACTTTTACTGTTAATTGGAGGACCTGTACATTCACTATTACCTGAATTAATATTTTTATTTGGATGATTAAATTTTTCTTCCTTACTTGATATTTCAAACCAGTGACTTTTCAGATTATATCCAAACGTACTAGGTGGAGGTTCTTCGCCAATATATTCAAAGGAAATGTCTGACCACCCTGTACTTTCACTTATTTCAGTTTCGTACTTAACAACCCAGTTATTACTTGTTCCAGAAAAATTATATTCTTTTTCATCTGTCGAACAGACACTTAGGGTTAACGATAAAAAAATAAATATAACGCCTAATATCATATTTAATTTCATTGTTACTCCCCAAAATAATATATAACCTAATATTACCATTTAAATAAACTTTATGTAGTTATAGTTTGAGTGAACTGCCATGATATTTGAAAACCAAAGCATGGTTTGAGGACATACTGATTATAAGCAGCTAAAAGCAATCGCCCACTCAAATTGAATGGGCGATTATTACCTAACTTTTGTTCGTGAACGTTTTTAAATTGTTTTTTATACTTTATACAATGGTGAAAATCTGTTTAGAGTACTTAGGTTTTCTAACTAATTGCACCATTTTCATTACAGTGAAATTCTATTTCTATAATATGTGAAGAAATAATACCACTTTGCGAGTATTTGCCTCCCACTGCAATATTATATACAGTAGCACCATCAACTAACGATTCATCATAGTCTAGTTGAGTCCAACTTCCATTAGCGTCCTCAGCTTCCGAAGAAATTCCGTTAAATACTGAAAATAGTTGTCTTCCCTTTGGTGTATTTTCGTTTATTTGTGTATCAAAAGATCCTTTAAAAATAATGTTCGCTTTTTTCGAACCCATTTTTAACGTCACTGTCTTTGGTACTTCCGCTGGATGATAGCGTTCCTTATTTTCTAAAACAATAATTGACGCATTGGCTCTTTCTTTTGCTAGCTTTTCAAATTCATCTACTTCAATCCAATGTTCATCTAGAAGAGCTGTGATAGGCTCCAATTCTAAGTCTTCATCGCTTACTGCATTTACATTTTCTATGATAGCTACATATTTTTGATAATATTCTTCTTTTTGCTCTTGCGTTAAGTTTAAAGAAACCGGCGCTGCTTCTGCTTTCTTTATAGTATTAGCCTCGTTATTAATATCTATTGATTGCTCGGTATTCAATGATTCTTCTGTAACTTCTTTGTTATCAGCTTCATCATCAGTGCAAGCTGATAAAGCAAATGCCCCTAGTAACATGCTTACGTAAAAATATTTTTTCAACATTCACACCCCATTTAGTATTATGAAATAACTCACTTCAACAATACCACATATGGTTTTTATTGGATATTTTTATTCCGAAGCAGTTTTATTACCTAACCTTCATGTAGGAACGTCATTTTAATTGTAAGTAAATATTTATACACCAATTAAATTTGTCTTTTTTAAAATTTCATTATTGCTTTTCTAATAGCCTTTCTGCTTTCTCTAGCTCTATATTATAAACCTTGTAAAATTCCTCTCTTTTCCCCGCTTCTAACGGTGTTTCCATATAGTACCAAACTCCTCTTGAAGTGTGCATTACACATTGGCCACCCATATTAATCTCATAGTCTTGCCCGTAACCAGTTGTATGAGCTGTAGTGACTGTTCCAGTTTTGCTTTTAAAGCTATCTAGTTGATCTAAATCACACATGATATCGACGAGTGTGAAAAATAAAGGATATTTCAGTTCCTTTTGCTCCTGCTCCATTCGTTGAATCTCTTTCTCAGCTTGCTTGTATAAAGCTTTTCTGTCTGGCGAAACATCTGAAACATATTGGGTAGATAACAATTGTTTAATTCGCGCTATGCTGTCAGATTGCTCATAGTTGTTTGTATGCCTCATCATAGCTTCACGCTGCGCTACACTTTTGATTTGTTCGAGCATTTCTTCATTCGATAACGTTCGCCCACCTTTTGTAGGAATCGTTCGCCACTCTGGCTCAGGTATAGAACCAAATGCTGAATAGCTCCTTACTATCGGACTTTTTACTTCTTTCATTGAATAGCTCCACAAATCGCTTTTACCTGAAGAAGGAATAAATTCGACTGTTTTAGTAGTTGGCTGTGCCGTATTTTTAACTGTATTTCTTTGCTGCGTATGTTCCAAAAAATTACTAGATGTTTGACCTACTTTCCCTATCATTTTGTAACCACCTTTTCGCCTTTATTGATTTATCGGAGAAAAGGTAAATATTTGAATTCCTTAAAGCCCCTAAAGCATTGTTTCGGGACTTATAAGCAGCTAAAAGCACACCCCTGTTAGTTCAATAACTATTCCCCTTGCTTCTCTTTGTTCTTTTTTAGAGTTATCAGTTTTGACATAACAAAGTGAACGACTGCAATAGTAATTAGTAAATCTCTATAAGGTTCAATTGTTCCAGTAAACCACGATGTAATAGCATAAAAAATCCAAATGAAATTAAGAGTAGGATTGTAACATAATGTTCAATGTATAACTCCATTTAATTCTCTCCCCCTCTGTATTTCTATTCAGTTCTATATTTCTACAAGAAAAGTCCAATCTTCAACTTTACTGCTTCGTTAGTAAAAAAGCATCCCACACTCTCGATTGAATGAGGGATTATTACCTAACTTTTGTTTGGGAACGCTTTTTTGTATAACTATATGTGATTAATACAATTAAATAATTATATATTTTTAAAACGAATAAATATTATATTAAACCAAGTGATAATTGGTATAAAAAATAATAAAGTCATAATCCCTAAACTACTAAATATACCATCATTATTTTTATGAAATTCTTGTGGGTCTATTGAGTACAATACGAAAGAACTGAATGAGAAAAAAATAAAATTAAATATAAATGCGTATAGAATCATTCGCTTGTTGCTTATCTTATTTTCGAAAAAAATACATAACCAAGTTGATAAAAGTAAACCTGTTAATAGAATTATAAAATATACTATATTCAAAGACTCCCCCCTTTTTATCAATTTCTTTAATACACATTATTTCAAGTTTAAAGTACCCAAAGCGTAGTTCGGGGATATACTATTCTTAAGCAACTAAAAATAAACACCTCATTCTGAATGGGGTGTTTTGTTACCTAACTTGATTTGGGAACGTTTTTTAATAAACATTATACATCTATATACACCTGACAAGAACCTTATAAGAGGATTAACTACTTTTTAAGAAACTACTCTAAAGATGTTCTTGTATATTATAAATCCTATAAAACAACTTAGTAGATTTAGAATAATGTCATCTATATCAAAATTGCCTAAAAATAAGATTAGTTGAAGGATTTCTACAATGAGTATGAGTAAAAAGCAAGAAATCATCGTTTTGATTATATTTCTTTGAGAGGGAAAAGCCATTGGTATTAGAAATCCCATTGGTATAAAAGGAATGATATTACCTAAAATATTTCTAAAAGCTATTCCAAAATTCAAATCACTTATATAAGTTTCAATTGTCCTAAAAGGAACTAAGTTTGCAAATGATTCTCCTTGGTTTCTACGCTCCATATTCGATTGTATGGTATTGATAACGTCTTGTATGTTTCCATTGAACTTAATCACTATAAAATTTAGCACTAATAATATGTATATAGAAAAAAGAAACTTCCAAATATTGTTAAACATACTTAGAAACCACCTCAATTCGGAATTTGATTAGCTTGTTACGGCGATTTGTCTGATTTTATTATTTTGATATATAAATTGATGGTTCTTTTAATTACGTTCCCAAACGTAGATAGGGAATTTTTATTGAATAAGTAACCAAAGCAAACACCCTCCTCACAAATAGGGTGTATTGTTACCTAACTTTTATTTAGGAACGTTATTAAGTTTATTTATGTATACGTTATAAATCCTTGTTGCCACTAAAGCACCCTTTGGTTGAAATAACATTTTATTTTTTCTTCCAATGATTCCACCCTTTTTATTCTACATTAACATCAAAAACAAAAGTTTGTTTTCCTTCAAACCATATTGTTTTAAGTTGATAAATATAATATCCACTTTCCGATGGCATCGTAATTTCATTATCTTTCATTTCAACAATATCAGTTGTGCCATCTTCATTCAGTTTAGCCACCGTAATTAAAGAAGGATTTTTATCAATTTCAAATTTTAATGTATGGTCTTTTTCAACTTCTATTGTATCGAAAAGTTCAGCTAATTCGCTTATATCGGGAGAACTTAGTGTTCTAATTTCAACTTTGTCTTCTTTCCACTCATAATTACTTTGAATCATTGTATATTGTTCCCCATTAACAATCACTTTACCTTCTGGTTGAGTAAGAGTACCATTGCATCCAGTCAAAATAAGAACAATCAATATGGCTAAAATTAATTTATTCATTTCATTATTCACCTCACTTTTTCATTTTAACATATATATCCAAATTATCTGTTAGATGTTGCTAAAGTAAACTACTTTCATTAGTTCAATAAAAAAAGTACCCAAAACGTGGTGGGGGATATTATTACCTAACTTTCGCTTGGGAACATTATTTAAATAATGGGTGCATGCTGGATGGTGAGTATTGATTAACAAAGTTATGCACCAAAATGAATCATCCATTTATTTTCTTTTATTGCTTCATCAATTTTTTTCATCAAATTTTCAAGTTGTTCTGATTTGTAATCGTCGTTTGCTTCACGCACAATATTTAAAAAGTACGCATGAGAACTCGGTGGTATCAATGTTATTCCGAAATAGCAAAGATTGTTATAGGGTCTATTTATGCTGTGTGCGAATGTTTTTAGATTGTCTATTTTTTTACCAAAATCCGTAGTAGATAGTTCGTCAATAAAGTCGCCATCTACGGTTACGCAACCATATTTTTCAGGTTCATAATGAATATCATCTTTAACCTCTTCTATACAAGCAATTATTCCAAACTCGTGAACATAAGGCATATTAACAGCTCCCTCGTTTTATCTTAATATATATCTATTATCTTAGAGTCCACTGAATATTTATATTAAAGTTACCAAAGCGAGGTTTAGTAAATCTTTTTATGGATTTGTATAAAACAAATAAATTTAATCACTAAATTCTTTAAAAAGGATTTCTAATTCACTAACATCGTACATATCTTTATCGCTAATAAATTTTTCAATTTCAACAGAACCGTCGTCGAAAAATTCAATCTCCCATCGTTGACCTGGAACAACTACTGCCACCATAATGGTGTCAGTTCTAATTTTATTTAGCTTATAAAAAATCTCCTTTTCCTCTAACTTATTTAGAAAGGCGTTAAATTCTTTTAATTCCATAAAATAAACTTCCTCCTTTTTCGCTAAGTATCTCAAGTGTAATAAATCTTCCTAAAGCGAGATTTTGGGGACGTTATCTAGATTTGATTATTGTATATCAGGAGAGATTTCTCCAGACCACCCACAACTAATACACTCAACTCCCCACCCTTTAGCGGGCACTGTTATTTCATCTTTTTCTTTGGGATTAAAGATAAGTGCAGTAAACGCCTTTACCAACGAAGCGTCAGTAAATTTCATTCCACAGTTGGGACAATAGTTTGGTTTTTTCATAGGGATCTCCTTCTTCTATGTAATCATGATCCGCTCGTAGAATAACACACCAGACCATACCCCTGAATTTTTTAGCCATCTTATAAAGCAACTGTACTTTTAAGGTTGTTTGTATCCTTTAAGAACTTCTCCGGTAATATTTCTCAATGTTTATTGTTATATTTTCTTCGCTAATTGCTATGTTTTCTGTTGCATAAACATTTTTAATAGCATCTTCAACGATTTGTTGAATCATCGTATCATCAACTTTTGCATCATTTGGGAAACTTACTGATACATTAATAATTCCTTTAAAAGGACTACCACCTAATATTATTTTTATGTACTTACTATCAAGTTCCGTTTGTTCTGTAATAGATACTCTTATTTTATCTCCTAATTCTGATAATAAATTTGATTCTTCTGATGATAAATTTGCATCATTTCCCCCGTTTTTCGGAGCAACTGCTATTTCCTGCTCACTTTCTATTACCTCAGTCATTTTTGTTTGAACTTGTTCTTCTTTCTGCTCTCCATTACACCCAACTAACAAAATTGAACTAAATACAATTCCTGAAATTATAGCTTGTTTCATTATTTCTAAATTCCCCTTTCAAAAATAAAGTGCACATTCCACAACAATTCTCCATCCGTAATTTTGACGGTATATATTGGTAAAAGTTTCAATTTTAAATATACCCTTCTTCAACTAACCTACTTCGTTAGTTGAAGCATCTATTTCACAACTCGCATCTCGTTAACTTATACTCGGTCTATAATTTGTCTACTAAACAAATGTTCTACCATTGGCTTTTTCACGTTGCTATTCATATTGTCCCTCTCTCATTACAAGATCCTTGTTTTTCCATTTTAATAATATTCATCTTGGTATCACAAAATAAAAAAGCTCGGCGAACCTTATTTGGCGCTCCAAGCTTTTTCTCATTGCTATTTAATTGTGCGTCTGTCGTGAAAAATTTCTCTGGTGCAGTGGCTTAGAAGTAATGTCATACAGCACGTTCACCAACCATTGATACATAAGGGTTTTAATCAAAACAGAAAAATCCGTTCAATTCATGTAATTTTTGTCCTCAATTGTAGCAGGCGCCCCCTATTTACAACGTTATTTTTTTGAATAATGGTTATGTCGTTTCAATGTCAAAATCAATAAAAAAAGAACTTCGAATAAGAAGGGGCTGTCCGAAAAGTGTTACTTTTACGGACAGTGCTTCGTTCGTATGTTAAATATCCGCTGCAGGCGGTGCTTCTGCGGTGGTAGAAATATAATTTCCACCATCCTCGGCGCAAAGGGAGTATCCCAGAATTACTTCTCGGACACTCCCTTCATTCATATTATTTATCTGTTTGTTCTTGCTTTTTTTTCAAATACTCTGCACGTATTTTTTCAAGTTGCTGCTTTTTATCAAATTGGGCAGGCTTGTTTTTTTCATGATACTTTGTCACAGCCATCTTACCCTTGGTATCCAATTGATATTTCCCCACTTTGTTCACCTACTTTTCTTGTCTTTAAAGAGAATTTATTCAACAACTATAATATACCCTATTTTACTGAAGCAAATCTTTTTACTTTATTAGTGTACTGCCTAACCTTGCATATGTCCGTAAAAACTTAGTAAAAAAATTCATAGCCAAACTTCTCTTTACGACCTTAAATTTACTGATTCATTTTCAAGACATCAATTAAGTCGCTAATTTCAACTGAAAAAATACTCCAGTTATTTGTTATAAATAACTCAAAGAGCGTTTAATTTTTAAATTATGATACTTAACGAAGCTGTTATAGTCTGCTGTAATTTTTATAAACATAAAAAAAGTCCATTCCCAGTTTGAGAATTAACTCTAATTATTTCCATTCTTTTATAGTGCCTAATTCTTTAATGGAGATATGGGTTGTTAATTACGAATTAATCGCCTTCTTAAATAACAAATTCAAAACCTGTTGGCTTTTGGAACGGCATTTTATATTCTTTAAAGACTAATTTATATGTAGAGATATCATCGGGTAAAGCAGGTGAAACAATGAAAGTAAAGGTTTCATGACCAACAGTTCCTCCTCCCCCTTCATTCCGACAATCATAATGAGTTTCTTCGCCTTCTACGGAGAGTTCAAAATGGGTATGTTCTTTTTGATGCCATTCAGACACGTCACTAGTAGAAATACTATCAATATTCAAATGAACTACACTTGCGTTTTCGAATTGACGAATAAAGGTTACCGAATAAAATATATCATTATTTTCAAATGACTTTAATATCGGTATATTTTTAAGATATCCTATTGGCTCTACAACAGGTTTATACATATCTTCATTTAAGAAATGCGCAAAAACACCATTTAGAAAATCCTCATAAAAATTATATTTTATTGACCAATCCGTTATAAGTTGTTTAGTAGGGAAGCCGGGATTATTATCCGAGAGTTCTTTCCGTTTTTTGATTAAATCACATATTTGTTCATCTATTTCTTCCATATGCTTATTATAATGTTCTGTTGGCGGTTCAAATGGCATTCGCTTCATATTTTTCACTCCCCAAGGTAATAATAGGATTATTTTAACATAAAGGGGTACAGGCAGAAAAATGCGTATTTACAACGCTAAGAAATATGCACAATTTTATGCACACTAAACGGTAAGCTATACACGTGTAAATATTGATATATCAAGTATTTGCGCTTCTTGCATAAAAAGCTGTATAAAGAATGTTCATACAAAAAGCCACGAAAACCGTTTATTGTAACAACTGTGAACTGCACCCCAAATTTTGATTACAACTGTATAGTGTCAGGTTAACGAAAGAATGATTAAAATTGTTGATAGGGTTAGTATTTAAATGACTCTGTTATAGGAAATGTTTGATTTTATATTTAAAGAGATATTCTCCTTTATATTAAGAAAAAATTACTAGATAATATTATGTTAAAATGATTGAGAGACTATGAACTTATAGGAGGATACTATGGCTTTAAAATATAAATGTTTAATCTTGGACCACGACGATACGGCAGTAAAAAGTACACCAAAAATACATTATCCATCTTTTGTTGAAGCCCTAAAAAAAATACGACCAAATGAGAGGGTTATTACACTTGATAAATTTGTTGGATACTGTTTCAATCCAGGGTTCGTTTCTCTATGTAAAGACATAATTAAATTTACAGACGAAGAATTGCAACATCAGCAAGAAATTTGGAGGAAATATACCGAATCAACTGTACCAGATTTTTATGAGATGTTTCCTGAAACAATTAAAGAATTTAAAAAACAAGGTGGAATTGTGACAGTTATTTCTCATTCTGAAAAAAGCCGAATTGAAAGAGATTATTCTATCCATTGTGGTTTTATACCAGATGCAACTTTTGGGTGGGAACTTCCTGAACATCAAAGAAAGCCACATCCTTACCCTATAAAGGAAATTTTGAAACGCTTTAATCTTCAAGAAACTGAGGCATTAATGTTAGATGACCTTAAACCTGGACTGGAGATGGCAAGAAGTTGCAATGTAGATTTTGCCGCTGCTGGATGGTCTCACATAATTCCTGAAATCAAGGAACAAATGAAAAGGGAATCTAAATATTACTTTGAAACAGTAGAAGAATTCAATCAACTAATATTTAGTAAATAAATATGTGCCATTTATTAACGGGCGCTATCCTTAAATGAGGATAAGCGCTTATTTTCATTTAAGGGGCATTTACCGGATTAAAGACCGAGAAAAATGGACTGAAACAGTCTGTTTTTATACAAAATAATACCTATTTTTTAACTACCGTGTAGGAAAGGAGATATACATAAAAAAAGCGCAATTTGAAATATCTCAAATTGCACTCTTTGTTTTATAAGAAGTTTTTTTCTTACTGCTAATAGAAATGACGACAGTAATGAATGATAAAATTATGAATATTCCACCTCCAAATGGATTTACTTCGACTGAAAGTGTATCTACAATTCCAGCCCCAATCACTGAACCAACAGCAACACCTAAATGAAGAGCTGAATTATTCAAGCTTTGTTGAATTTCTGATGATTCAGGTGCTATTTCAATTAAATAAGATTGCATAGCCGGTGCAATCGCCCAACTGAGAATTCCCCAAATGATAATGACTATGAGAAATACTGGAAACAAATCTGTTGAATATGGAAATATAAAGAATAAAGCACTAAAAACGACTAGAGCAATAATCATTGTTTTTCTTGATCCCAATAAATCTGCCATTACACCGCCAAGCCCTCCACCAACTACAGCAGAAAAACCGAAAATGAAATAGATGACACTTATCCAAGTTGCATTAAAATCAGAGGTTGCTTCTAAATAAGGCTTAAAATAGGCATACATAATCGTATGGCCTGTCATATAGAGGAATGTCGTTGTTAGCCCTAATGTAGTTTTGTAATTTTTAAATGCTGCAAGCTGCTTCCTCAACGGAATTTGAGGTTTCGGTTGTATCCTTCCCATTAATACATGAACGCCGATAATTGACAATGCTGTTAAAATAGTTATAAGTACGAATGGTGCTCTCCAGCCAAAATTATCTCCTATGATAAGCCCAAGCGGTACCCCTAAAACTAACGAAGCACTTACTCCCACAGAGACAATCCCGATAGCCCTACCTCTATACTGTTCTCCTACTAAACTAGGAGCCATAACTAAACACAGTATGATTAATAGCGCTCCACTTAATGCTAAAATAATTCTTCCTATAAATAAAATAGAAAAAGTAGGTGCAAATACTGTTACGATACAACCAATTAAAAAAATGTACAAGCAAACTAAAGTTAGTCTTTTTCTTTCTATTTTAGCTGTCATGACAAGTAAAATTGGCGATGTAACTGCAAAAATGACAGCAAAAACAGTGATAAGCAAACCTGCTTGGCCGATGCTTACATGTAAATCCTCTGCAATCAAATCTAAAATCCCGCTAATGATCAGTTCAACTAGACCTATTATAAAGGATAGGATCATTAAAAAATAAATACGCTTATCCATGTTGTCTCCTTCCTAATTATATCCCAAACTATATACTAGCTTTTGATGAGTGTTTACTCAAGAATAAGATAATAATGTCACAATGGCATAATTAAATAAATCTGAAAGGACTGGAGAATATATGTAATTTAATTTGTCAGAAAGAATGAAATAAATATGGATGATAACGGAAAAAGTGGTATTCCTATATATTGGATTATCTCCTTATTTACGCTATATAGATAAAAATGGTGTTGCTCAACAATCGGGCGCGCTTGTTGAATAAGCGTCTCTATTCTTATTATACTAACAGGTGCTTTAGTAAAAGAAGAAAGGGTTCTACATATTAAATATATCTAATATGTAGAACCCTTTAATTTTTCTATCTTTTTTAAATTTAGGTCTTGATAATTAAATCAGTACTTGTCGCTTTTTGAAATGTTAACACGCTTTGATTTGGGGACGTTATTCTTATTAGATATGTATACTTAATACAAATTTCAGTTTTTCTTACTAAATTTATTTCTTTGTAAATTTAGTAATTAAACTTACGATAATTGAAAGTATTGTATAAATTATTACCCAAAAAAAGAATGTTTCATTGAAAAGGGTAAACGTAATAATAGTAAATACAATAAAAGTTACTATAGGTGTTACAAACCATTTTTTGACTAGGGAATAACCGATAATTGATGCAATAATAACAGCAATTGGGCATATAAGTAGTACGAGTATAAATTCCATTACTATAACACTTCCACTTCAT
Source organism: Lysinibacillus sp. RU7 (assembly GCF_057837305.1). Classification (NCBI taxonomy): domain Bacteria; kingdom Bacillati; phylum Bacillota; class Bacilli; order Caryophanales; family Bacillaceae; genus Lysinibacillus; species Lysinibacillus sp. RU7. The sequence continues at coordinate 25,899 of NZ_JBYQFK010000023.1, forward strand.
TTTTATCATAAAGTATACCAAAATACATTATATGGTTAAGTGCAAACCTTTCCAAAGCGTGGTTTGAGGACATACTGATTATAAGCAGCTAAAAGCAAGCCCCTGTTAGTTCAATAACTATTCCCCTTGCTTCTCTTTGTTCTTTTTTAGAGTTATCAGTTTTGACATAACAAAGTGAACGACTGCAATAGTAATTAGTAAATCTCTATAAGGTTCAATTGTTCCAGTAAACCACGATGTAATAGCATAAAAAATCCAAATGAAATTAAGAGTAGGATTGTAACATAATGTTCAATGTATAACTCCATTTAATTCTCTCCCCCTCTGTATTTCTATCCAGTTCTATATTTCTACAAGGAAAGTCCAATAATCTTCAACTTTACTGCTTCGTTAGTAAAAAAGCATCCCACACTCTCGATTGAATGAGGGATTATTACCTAACCTTTGTTTGGGAACGCTTATTAGATTCATTTATGTATACGTTATAAATCTTTTTTGCACTAAAGCCCTCTGAATCTCGATAAACATTTTAAGAAGGATTTTTTTTCATTTTAGTTTTAATGAATGATAGACTTTGCATTACTTTGTATGTAATCCATAAAGATACCATCACTATAGCGGCTGATACTACAGAGCGAACATATGGTGATAATTCAGATAATGGATACGGATTTTTATACAACTGGTCCGAGTTTGACACTATAACATAATAAATCATTCCACGTTCCGCAATAATAATAGCTAATGCAATCATTATAAAAAATACAAGAACCTTAAATATTTTCATCATTTTCACTCCAGTAACAATTTTCCATTTCTAAGAGTAACGAAATCAATTGGTATAAGTTCCCAAAAAATCCTATTCATCAATTTTATTAGCTGGCATTAATAGTTAGTACTAAAAAATTCTTCTTTAACTAAACTGTGACGCTAGTTGAATAAAAAACTTACCTAAAGCGTTCTTTGGGAACATTTCATTGAGAGTCTATTTATATGTTACAGCCATTCAGAACAAGTGGATTGAACAGTCTTATTTAAAATTATTTTTCTCAGCGTCTCAGAGTGTTATTTTCTATAAAAAACAGCGACAAGCACTGATTTAACAGTACTTGTCGCTGTTTGAAATGTTACCAAGCTTTGATTTGGGAACGTTATTTGAATACAACTTGTATAAATTAGAACTGTTATTCATTAGACGATTCGACTCTAGAAATCACCCCACTATACGTAACTTTCCAGCTACCGTCTTCCTGCTTAACGCCTCGATATAATCTTAGAGTACCTTTATACAAATGCCCATCAATTTCTTTTGTAAATTCGATAAACTCGTGTTCTTGTACTTCATGGAAATGGGCATAAATTACTTCAGTTTCTTCAGTTACTTCAGTTTCTTTTGTAGTTAAATAGGACACATCTTGGGAATCTAAAACTGTTAGAGTTTGAACCCCCGTAGAATGATTGTCGTCTTTTAATTCTTTCATCTGATTGACTGCATAAGAATTATTTGAAAATGTAAAAATACCACAAGCCAATATTGTTAATAGTAAAAATACACTTAATTTCTTTTTCATCTATATCTCCTTTCCAATAATTGTATATACCTATATTATACTTAGTTTTACTGAATAATCAATTAATAATAAGTCTTAAAGTAAGACTTATATAGATTCAAAAACATTCCCAAAGCGTCGTTGGGGACTTTTCTTTGCTTACCGTTGTAAATCCGCATAAATCTGACGGGACACCTCGTTGAAGAAGAACCCATTCTACAACTCTCATACCATTAAGTTAGAACACCAACCATTATTTACTCTACTATTCCTTGTTTCAGTCTTTTATTCTTTAGTATCTAATTCATCATAAGTTAGTGTATAAGTCTTCTCTATATAATCGTTACATAGATCCGCTACTTCTTTAAAAAAGAAATTTTGTGGCCGGTTTCCTAGCTCATCTTTCATAAACTCCTGCCACCTTGTCAGCCGCCAAATACACATCTCTACATACTTCGGTTTCCTTCCTTGAATTTGCTGATTGAGCTTTAAATCGTCTATTAGCTCTAAAATTTTTGTCACAAAAAAAGACCCCCTTCATTCACAAATAGTGTGAATAAAAGAGAGTCTTATTTTGAAATAAAGTTGTTGCAGGTGAACAAGTAAATGATCACTCAGACAACCTTCAAACCCTTGATACAACCAGAATTGCTCGTTACTACTTAATTGTACATCTATCGTGAAAAATTTTTCTTGCCCTCGATACTCCGCCTATTTTAAACACAAAAACCACTCGATTGCTCGAGTGGTTCCTATCTACGTGTGTGCTCCTGCGCTGCTTACGCTGCTCGTCGCAAACGCCCGCTTTGCTGCGCAAAAAATTTCTGCGGTGCTAAAGCTCCTCGAAATTTGGCGAGCGTTTATTCCCACTCAATCGTCGCTGGTGGCTTCGAAGTAATATCATACAGCACGCGGTTTACGTGTTTTACTTCGTTAACGATACGTACTGAGATTTTTTCTAATACGTCGTAAGGGATACGTGCCCAGTCAGAAGTCATGCCGTCGATTGATGTTACGCCGCGGATACCGATTGCGTAGTCGTACGTACGGCCATCGCCCATGACGCCTACTGAACGGATATCTGGTAATACACAGAAGTATTGCCAAATGTCGCGCTCTAGACCTGCGTTTTTGATTTCTTCACGTAGGATTGCATCTGCTTCACGTACGATGTCTAATTTTTCTTCTGTTACTTCACCAAGTACACGGATACCAAGACCAGGACCTGGGAATGGTTGACGCCATACGACTGCTTCTGGTAAACCAAGCTCTAAACCTAGAGCACGTACTTCGTCTTTGAATAATGTGTTTAGTGGCTCGATTAATTCGAACTTCATATCTTCTGGTAATCCACCTACGTTGTGGTGAGATTTAATTGTTTGCGCTGTTGCTGTACCTGATTCGATGATGTCTGTGTAAAGAGTACCTTGAGCTAAGAAGTCCATGTTCTCTAATTTTGCAGATTCTTCGTCGAATACGTAAATGAATTCGTTCCCGATGATTTTACGTTTTTGCTCTGGATCAGACACACCTTTTAGCTTGTTCATGAAACGTTCACGTGCATCGATTTTGATTACTTTCATATCGAAGTCTTCTGTGAAAGTTTTCATCACTTGCTCTACTTCACCTTTACGGTTTAAGTTGTGGTCTACGAACATACAAGTTAATTGGTCGCCGATTGCTTTGTGGATTAATACCGCTACTACAGATGAATCTACGCCACCTGATAGGGCACAAAGAACTTGCTTGTCTCCAACTTGCTCGCGGATTTTAGCGATTTCGATTTCGATGAAGTTAGCCATTGACCAGTCGCCTTTTGCCTCACATACATTGAATACGAAGTTTTTCAGTAAGTCATTTCCGTATACAGAGTGACGTACTTCTGGGTGGAATTGTACTGCATAGAATTTTTTCTCTGCATTCGCCATTGCTGCGATTTCACAAGATGCGCTTGTTGCGATCACTTCAAAGCCAGCTGGTACTTCTGTTACGTGGTCACCATGGCTCATCCATACAACTTGCTCTTTTGGTAGGTCGCCGAATAGTAAGTTATCTGTTGTCACTGTTAATTCAGCTTTCCCGTATTCACGCGTTGCTGCGCTTTCTACTTTTCCGCCATTTGTATGAGCCATTAACTGCATACCATAGCAAATACCTAAAATCGGTAAACCTAGTTCGAAAATCGCTGGGTCTACTTTAAATGCGTTGTCATCGTACACTGAGTTTGGGCCGCCTGAGAAGACGATTCCGACAGCGTTCATTTCTTTAATTTCATCTGCTGTAATTGTGTGTGGGTGTAATTCTGAGAATACACCAAATTCACGAATACGACGTGTGATTAATTGGTTAAATTGGCTACCAAAATCAAGCACGACCACTTTTTGTTGCTCTTTTAATAAAGGAGTTGACACGTTTTCCACCTCTTCTAATATTGATTGCCTCATGTATAAAAGCTTGTTTAATTTGGCTAATAGCTTCCATCTATTCCTTTAGATTTCACCGTTTAGCTTATTGTGTGCTGCATCGCACAATTAAACACTTTATTATAAAAAAACGCGAAAGAATACATCCCCGCGTTCATCTACAAGTATATAAAGGTAGGCTGTCCATTTAGTCCATGCGACAGCCTACCGTCATAGATAAGTTATTTAAGGTAACTTAGTAGAAACATCCGAACCGTATTATCGGACTTATATGAAGGCACAGTGATTATTGATTTTCTCTAAATTTTACTCTTTAATCCCTGTAAAATCAACCGGTTGTGCGATTGATTAAATATTCCCAACTTTCTTTAATTTCATCAAAATTAAAGTGCGTCATGTCTTTACTGTAAATCGTTTTTTCATGTAAGTCTGTAATTTTAGACATATCGTCCGTACCGAAATAGTCGTCTACACGTACAGCAAAAGCTTGTAGCGTTTCACTAGACCCTCGTTTGAGTCCAACGCTTTCTAGTTGTTTTAACAACACTTTATACGATTTTTGGAGCGTTGTCGCGTTAGTCGGTTGTCGGCGCTGCCTGCTGACATGCATTTTCACTAACCACTTCCGTCGATTCCTAAATAATAGATAACCGACGCCTGCTAATGCGAGTAGTGCGAGCACAAGCCACTTCCAATCAATGCTGATGCTTTGTTGCTTTTTGGCTTTTTCTTGTTGTACCGCTTGTTCCTCGACTTGTTGTTCCTTCAGCTCTTGTTGCTCTTTCTCTTGTTCGAGTAATAATTCCTCTGACTCTGTTGTTTCCATGTCAAAGTTAATATCCGCCTGATTCACAAAGCCAATTGTTGGTTCAAATGGCATCCAGCCCACGCCGTCGATATACGCCTCTACCCAAGAGTGTGCGTCATTATTTTCAATTTCAAAAACACGTAACTCCTCGTCAAAGCGCCCTTTTTCTGTCCCATTGGCAAAACCTTTTACCCAGCGTGCCGGGATGCCGATAGAGCGAAGCATGACGACCATTGATGTAGAGAAGTTATCGCAATAACCAATTTTCGTTTCAAATAAAAACTGATCGACATAGTCTTGCGCTTCGGTTGGGATAGCGACATCTTTTATGTCATACGTAAAGCCGTTTCGTTTGAAATACTGCTCAATTGCCCGTGCTTTATCGTAGCCCGTTTGATGTTTTTGTGTAATATCAAAGGCTAATTGGCGTACACGTTCTGGCAATTCAGCTGGTAACTGTAAATAACGCTCGTCCACAGTCACTAGTTCCGACGCTGTCACCGGCGTTTTCAGCTCAGTATAGCTATATTCTGGCGTACTATACCACAAATCATAGGTCTCTACAGGTGTATCAGTACTGCCTAATTTTGTTGTTAGACGTTCCGTTATGCGATTGAACTGCAGTGTAATATCACTCTTTCTAGTATGAACACTTCTAATGCCATACGGTTGTAATATATAAGCCTTATCAACGACTGCCGGAAATACCTCTGCGCGTTTCACGTCCCCTTGCTCATTATAGCCGACCGAATTCATAACATTGCCATCTGTAATTTCAAACAACGAATATAAATCGGACGTCGACTCCCAGCCTTTCCCCGTGTATAAATCTTTCGTTTCCACACGCCAATATTGACGCTCTGGTGCGTGTACGTAAAATACGACCGTATCATCGCCCTCAAACGACCCGCCAAGACGGCTATCATCTTCCCCAAGTCCAACCTTGGAAATAGACGTACCACCAGAACCAGCAGTACCGGATAAACTTTTAATATACGGTACTGGGTCTGGCCATTGCGGTGCTGCTTTCGGTAGTAAAATAGCGACCATCCCTACCACACCAATGGCCAAGGTAATCGGTAAAATGTAGCGCATGTATTTATAAAATGCAAAGGAAGTCCCTGTTTCAACGATCAAACGTTTCATATACAGGAAAGCTGTCATAATAAGACCTAACAGCACGACTTTCACAATCGCCGCTGCACCGTTATACGATGTAAACGTATCGAGTGTCGCAATGAAAAATACCGTTAAAACGAAGAAATAAAATATCGTCATACGGACGGTTAGCCAATGATGGATTAAATAAATGAGCATCCACATGAGCAAGAAAAAGAGCACAGAGCGAAGTGGATCAGTCACACCCTCCCATTGCCCCGCGAATAATACTTCTACGTTACGCTTTATATCGATCTGTAAAAATTGTAAGCCTGCCGCGCTCCATAGCTTTTCCTCACTATAGACATGCACAATAAACCAAGCAATATACGTAAACTTTGCGAGCCACGATACAACAATCGGTGCCTGGAATAGATTTAACACAAACGCTAGAACAATAAATAATAATAAGAGATTTAAATGTCCTGTTGATGTTAATTCAACAACTGGTACTAACCATTCACGTAAAATAAAAAATAGAATGACATAGTACAAACTTAACTCCACATAATGCATCACATCTTTTTTCACGGCTTATTCACCTCCGCGAAGGCATGATTGAACATCTCTTTCGTTACATACACAACTTTCGCATTCATAAAGCGTGGCGCTGCGCCTTTTTGTGCTTTATATTGTTCCGTCGATACGACAACAAAGCATACAACAGCACGCGCATATTTTGAGCTATTCATTAAAAATGTTTTCAGCTCATCCGTTATGTGCCCTGTGATCAAAAGAAGAATCGAGTGATTTAATTGGCGTTCATTGCGAAGTAGCATGTCCATGGAAGATTCTGTATTCGGGGTAACTTTCGCTAAATGCTGCATTACATTTTCGAATTGGGCTTCCGTTCGTACCGCCGGGTAAAATACACACCGCTCTGCTTCAGACAAGAAGGCGACATCGCCATGCCTTTTCACAATCGCCTTTAACATCGAGGCAGTCAATTCGACCACTTCCTCAAAATGCTGTGTTGTAGCACAATCCATATACAGAAATAAGCTTTGCGATTGTCGATCCTCAAACTCTTTCGTACGAAGCTCCCCATTTTTCGCAAATGACTTCCAATGAATCCAAGAGAAACGATCCCCTGGTTGATAATCACGAACCCCTGTCACCATCGTCGTATCCTTTACAATAGCATATTTCGTTGCGACAGCACCTTGGTCGTACTGCATTTGCAACGACGTATACGGCATATCGACCGTTTTCGGATACACGAGCAAACGGTCTCGTTGTTCAATGACTTTTTTTCGAACAACCCAACCAAAAAAATCTGTGAACGTCAGCTCTAAAGCTGAAAACATATGCTCCCCGCGTTGCAAGTTTTCTAGCTCATATGTCCACTCGAAGTGTCGCTTCCAGCCGACTAAAAATAAGTTACTCGAACGCCCGCCCGCAATATGGTAAAATCGCTCATCCATATCGAGTTCCCGTACGACAAGGAAAACAAACGGGAAAAGCGACTTATTGTCAAAACGGACGGTAATCGTAGCAGTATCGCCGCGCTCGCGTGTTGCTGGTGTAATATCACGTATTACATTGTCAATGCGTAGCGGGATGATCGCAAGCACGAGCGAGTACAGCAAGAAAGGCAACACCGTAAAGAAAATAAACCAACTAACAAAGCCACCTTGGAACATTGCAAAACAAAATGTTAACACAAGTAAACCGATGACCGTAAAAAAACGGCCAGTTTGCCGCATCATTTTTACTGCTGTTTTCATGAATCCGTAAACCTTTTCACCGGCACAAAAATTTGCTCGATCACTTGCGCTAGTACTTGTTCCGGCTGGATTCCTTCGTAGCGGGCTTCAGGCGTTAAAATTAAACGATGGCTAAACACAAATGGCGCTAAATACTTAATGTCGTCTGGCTTGACGAAGTCACGGTTTTGCATAAACGCATACGCTTGCGCTGCCTTCATGAGCGCAATCGATGCACGTGGACTCACCCCTAAATACACTCTTGGATGCTGACGTGTCGCTCTTGCAATATCGATAATATAGCTTTTCACACCATCTTCTATATACACTTGCTGTACAGCGTGTTGTAGCTCACGTAGTTCATCAATCGTCATCACCGATGTAATTTCTTGAATCGGCTTTTTATTTTCTGCACGGCGTAGGATTTCAATCTCTTGCTGTGCTGTTGGATACCCCATTCTCACTTTCAGTAAAAAGCGGTCTAGCTGTGCTTCCGGTAGCGGATACGTCCCTTCATATTCAATCGGGTTTTGTGTTGCCATCACGAAAAATGGCTTCGGAATTTCGAGCGTTTCCCCATCAATTGTGACTGACGCTTCTTCCATCGCCTCTAGTAATGCCGCTTGTGTTTTTGGGGATGTCCGATTAATTTCATCCGCTAAAATAATATTCCCGACAATCGGACCTGGTCGAAATTCAAATTGTAATGTCTTCGGGTTATAAATCGACACACCGACTACATCTGATGGCAGTAAGTCTGGCGTAAATTGAATCCGTTTAAAATCCGCCCCAACGGACTTTGCGAGCGACCGCACCATCATTGTTTTTCCGACACCAGGTACGTCTTCTAATAGGACATGTCCCCCTGCTAATAACGCGACAATACTGAGTTCTGCAATGTCACGTTTTCCAATCATGACTTTTTCTATATTGTGAATGACAGCCTGTATTTGTTGCTGCATCGATAAACCTCCTCAGCGATAAATAACATTTTTTTGCATTTTTCAAACTAATGTAAGCATAACGAAAACACTTGTGGAATACAACTTATACCCCGTCGTATACATGCCCCTCCTTCTTATCATATAGAAGTTGCTTAGCAGATGGGAGTCGGAAACCGTTGGGCAAATACGCAGTTTACAGGGAAAGAGGGGGGTTTTTGTAACTTTTAGGTGAGTCATTTAAAAAAGGTGTTCAGACAGATTTCCCTTTCTGAACACCCCTTTAAGGCATATACAATTCCATACAACGCTTACCTCTAAACGCTATTGTTACAAATAAACGCATCGATCTCGTTATTTAATGTAGTCGCTGCCTTTGTCGGAATTTGATGATGTACTGTTAAAAAAACCAACTCATTAGATGGTAGCTTTTCATGTAACATACGGGCATACGGATGAAACGCTTTATCTTTTGTCCCATAGACAAGCAAAATAGGTACCCGAATGTTTTGAAGCTCGCTCGTACAACGATACTTCACAATATACTCATAATATTGCCTAATATTCGGCGCATGACCACAGATCGCTTCTCCGTGCAGTTGCCTAAACATTTGTCGATTATTCGCATTGCTCCGTGCAATGACACGTGATAAAAAAGGCAGTGTCTTACGATTCGCTAATGTTACCGCCACCGATATACGTTGCCTTAGCCGGACATCCTTCACCTCTGACAGCCCACTAATGACAATGCCTCCCAATGCCCTATCCGCATGTGCCAATAAAAATGCGAGCGTAATCGTGCCACCTGTTGAATAACCACCGATAAACGCTTTCTCGATTTGTAACGCATCTAATAAGCAAATCATATCTTCTACAATGAGCGAATAGGTGAGCGGTTGTTTGGAATAGACACTTCTGCCGTGCCCTCTAATATCAAATGTAATGACTTTATACTTTTTCGATAACTGTTCTACTTGATACATGAAATTGGCGCTTGTCAGTAACGGTGGATGGATCAACACAATCGGTATCCCCTCACCCTTGACCGTATAATACATATGACTTCCTTTTATATCTAACATTGGCATAGAATCGTTCACCTCAAAGCCTAGTATGGATTGTATAGGTGAAAATTATTGGTGTGGTTGTACTTCACTTAACCCAATTTTCGATAACCATAATTGTTCTAACTCCGTGAAGCCATGTTCTTGTAATAATTGTTGCAGCTCCCCTGCTACGAGCACCGAGCCTTCATGTAAAACGATGACATCATCCGCTAGTTGCTCCGCAAACGACAGCATATGTGTAGAAAAAATAATCGTACTCCCGCGTTCTTTTTCTGACCGAATAATATTTTTGAGTTCTGCAATCCAGTACGGATCCAGTCCATTCGTCGGTTCATCCATAATGAGTAAACCGTCCCCGCCAAGTAAACTTTGCGCTAAGTTGAGACGTTGGCGCATCCCTTTTGAAAAGTGGCGTACTGTTTGTTTTTGTACTTCAAATAACCCCACTCGTTTCAAGACATGGTGTTGCTCTTCTTTTTTTGCTTTCTTTAACGAGGCTAATAGCTTCAACACTTCTGCCGCTGTTAATGTATTCGGAAAGTCGACATCGTCCGGCATATAGCGAATCGGTTTCGCTTCATGCCAAATGAGCTGCCCTTGCTGCGGCATTTCTTGCTTTGTCAGCATGCGAATGAGCGTGCTTTTCCCTGCCCCGTTACCACCTGCCAGTGCAATAATACGCCCTTTTGGAATATCAAATGTCGCTTCATGTAGACCGCGCCCATTCCCGTATACTTGCTTCAATCCTTGCGCTTGTACAATCATTTCTTCACCCCATTTTTCCGTAGCACATACATGCTAGCCATAAGCGGTACGACGACCCATGCGACGGTCACGACAGTAAAGACAACTATCCCTAGCCCTGATTCATAAAATGCGATGATATCGTAATACGTTGGGCCAAGTACTGCTGCTTGATCAGCTAACACAAAGTAGGCAAAGCGGAGCCATTCCACTGGATTAATATGCATCATCACAATCGTGAGCTTTTGCAATACATGCCCAGCAACAATCGTGCCAACCGCCATTAACATATACGATAGGAGGAGCAATAATAATGCCCACACGACAAGCGAAATCGCCAGCGCATATAACCGGTTTTTCGCGACACTCCCGATAAAAATCGATAATGCCGAACTAATGACGATTAAACAAAGAGCTAACACAACAAAAGCGAGCGGTAAACGTACGCCGCCTAACACACCACCAAGTAACAGCACCACACCAAACGCAAACGCAATAATAAAGAAGAATGCACCACATAGGGCAATAAATTTCCCGATAATATATTGTGAAAGTGTGAGCGGATATGTTTTTAATAACGAAAACCAGCCCGATTCAATATCCCCCGCGATGCTCATACTACCGATTGTTAGTGCAAAAAGCGGCAGTAAAAATAATAATAAGTTTAAAAAGGATGCCGTTTGACGTGTAAATCCTTCCACATCAGGTAACGCCATTTGCTGAATCATCACGATGGCCACAAAGACAACTGCGAATAAAAGTGCGACGAGTAACAGCCATTTACTACGAAGCATTTGTCGCCATTCAAGTGTGATGAACATACGTTGAATCAATGATGAACGCCCCAATTAAATGTTTTCAACTCATCAAACGCTAGCATTTCCCCGTCGCCTTCACTCGCCATATATTGCTCTGCTTCTTCTTTCGTTTTAAACGCTAGCACACCGTAGTTCATCGGTGTCCAGTAATCTTTTGAGTAAATATATGTAGCTGTTTTGACATCCACCCATTTGTTGTTCGTCATATCCTTCATAAACATCGCGCCCACTTCCGATTCTTCCGTACCTTCTAAAAACTCCATTAAACAACCAATATCATCAAACATTTCATAGTCTCCATTTTTAAACACAAGTTGCGCTGCGTAGTCCTCATGCGCAATACTCATATTACATACTTTACAAATATCGGTTTCTGGATTTACCTCTTTTGGCTCATACGCTTTTTCTGAGCACCCCACAAGTAACAATACTGCCGTTAAGATTAACCATTTCCACTTCATATTCTGACACTCCTTCTATATACGACTATACATCCAATAAGTAATAATAATCCGATCACAAGTTGCGGTAACTGCAGCTGTAACGATATTGTGTGTCCTTGATTTTTCATTGTTGCAGGCGATGCATCGACGAGCAACACTTTCGATGTGGTGTTCGTTTGTTTATCAATCGTATTGAGTAGCACGACACTCGGGGATTCAATGAAATATTGATACACCGGCTTTCGTACCATCCATTGCCCAAAGCTTTGCAACGCAACATATGCCTCGTCTCCTGTCCCATTATCGTCTAAGTCAATGCCGCTATAATCATCATAATAATTGTTTACTAAACGCAACCCTTGTTGATCCGACCGGACATTGACAAGATTGCCAATGAACTGATTTTGCATCGCTGTATTCGACTCTTCTGAACGGACCGATTCCAGTGCCGTTTGATTCATGTGAAACGTATTTTCCACTAGCGCTACATCTGTTGTTTTTTGCACACTTACCCCAATACGGTTGCCCTCAATGCGATTCGATTGGAGTACTGTATTTTTCGTATCATATAATGTAATCCCTGTCCCGTTAAAGCCATCCTGATAAGACACATCATTCTGTTTCACCTGGATATTTTCCGTCATCATCACCATGAGCCCCGTCACATTTTGTGTATACACGTTGTGACGAATATCACCGTTCTCACTATACATAAAATGCGTGCCATAACGACTATTCGTCACCGTATTTTCGTGAATCGTAATATGTTGTACACCTTCAATATAAAAGCCGTCTTGTACGGAATTGATCGTGTTTTCGAACAGTTCAATCGAGGCACTATTATAAATTCCAATTCCATTTCCCTTTTTCGCATAATGCTTCGTGTTTCCCTCAATCAGAAGAGAGCTGAATAGCAACTGTTGCGAATTATACACTTGAATCCCTGTATCCACACCGCGCATGTTAATGTTGGAAAGCTTGACCTCATTCGAGCGGCGCACTGTAATCCCTGCCCCGAGTGTTTCAATGTCGATACCGCGAACAGCGACATCACTGGCGTTTTCAATCAAAATAGCTGGGGTATCCGCATGTGCCTTAATAACGGTCCCGTTCTCCCCTTCTAAAAAGACGGATTTGGTGATGACAACATTTCCTTCGTATACACCTTTTTCAAGCTGGATGACACTTCCTTCTTCCGCTGCATCAATTCGCGATTGCAAATCTACGGCTTGCGCGGCTCCTGTCGATGCGCCTGTGATGCACAATAACAAAAGCAACCAAACGATTCTTTTCATGCCCTCACCTCACATAACGCCGAAAAGACTAGAAGAAATTCTTCTAGTCGCCTCGGATTAATTATTATTGCCTTCTTCCGTTGTTGAATGATCCATATGACCTTCATCTGAATGATTCATATCTGTTGAACCTTCTTCAGCCATTTTTTTCATCTTTTCTTCGCGGCGTTTTTTCGCCGCATCTTTGATTGTTTGTAGCTCTTCTACATGAGCTGTTGGATTTTCTTCGATGTATTTGTCCGCATCAGCCTTGTCCACGAAGTAGATGTAACCCCAGTTCATCGGTGATTTTATTTCTGTTTTCACGATTGTCACATCTTCTACTAAAGCCCAATCTAATGTGTTGTAGTCACGTACATATTTATCGTTTTCTTCATTGTTTGCGAGTTCAGCATTTAATAAACAACCGATATCATCATAGAAAGCAATCGAACCATCTGCTTTAATTGCTTGCGCTGAGAATACACCGAGTTCATGCTCTTTTGTGTACACTTTCATCTCACACATTTCGCAAATTGTATCCTCTGTTGGCTCTTGTAAGCGTGGGTCCACTAGTGATGCTACTTCTTCTTGTTTAACGATTGTCGATGCATCTTCTTCTACTTCTGTTTGTGGTGCTGCTGTCTCTTCTTCTTTGGAAACTTCTTCATTGCCACATGCAGCCAGCGCCATTACGATACCTGTTGCTACAAGTACATGTTTAAATCTTTTCATCTTTTAAACCCCTTTTCATTCATGTCCTATCTGCTTATTACTTTACTAGGTAATTGTGAAATAAAATGAAAGTTGATGTGAAATGTTTGAAAAACTTTTTATAAATATTTCCATTTTTTATCCTTTTTATGACCGGATACCCCTTCGTTTTGCTCGGATAGCCGGTCGTTTTGCTCGGATACGGCCGAGTTTTGACCGGATAGTATACCTTTTTGCTCGTTTAACATTAAAAATAAAAAAAATCACCTAAACACAAATGGTCCAGGTGATTATATAGACGTACGGTACGTATGATGACGACGTTTCATATTGTTAAGGTAGCTAACGTTGAGCGATTGGTGCAATAAGTGATTACGTACTATCGTCACTGTATCTGCATCAAATTGAATCCCTTTAATTAATACATGCTGTTTTTTATTGACGAGCACGGGTTTAGCGGCCGGTGTTTTTTTCTGCTTCTTTTGCTTTTTTTGCTGTTGCTCATTAAAATGCTCAAGTGAACTGCCATCATTAAATAGCGTAAACGCTTCTTCCGTTTCTAAATAGCGTTTCGCATTGCGATAGGTGCTTGATGCGGCCATACTGACACGTGATGTTCTCATTGTACCACCCCTCCATTCTCCATTGTTCTTAGGTATTTGTATCGACAAATATTCCTATAAATGAAGAAAACCGCACTAGATTTTTTCTAGCACGGCAAAAAGTCATTATTTATTTCCAAAAATCATCAAATATAGTAATCGGTAAGTGGCGCTTATGCTGCGAACGTACATAATGCCCCTCTAACACTTCACGTGCTTCTTTTGGGATTTCTTTTCCTTCTAAATAATCATCAATTTGTTCATACGTGACCCCAAGCGCCGCTTCATCTGGTAAGGATGGTCGTTCTTCCTCTAAGTCGGCTGTCGGTATTTTCAAATAAAGATGTTCAGGACAGTTGAGGTGCGCTAAAATTTGTCTGCCCTGGCGTTTATTTAAACGGAAAATCGGCATTAAATCCGCGCCTCCATCCCCAAACTTTGTGAAGAACCCTGTAATTGCTTCTGCTGCATGGTCTGTTCCAAGGACAACAGCACTATTCATCGCTGCAATCGAGAACTGTACCTTCATGCGTTCTCGCGCCTTTTCATTCCCTTTAGCAAAGTCGCTTAGCACAACACCCGCGTCTGCTAACGCACGAACACTCGCATCGACCGCGTCTTTAATATTCACGGTATAAATTTGATCAGGCTGAATGAAATCAAGCGCATCTTGGCAGTCTTGTTCATCCGCTTGCTCGCCATACGGGAGACGTACGGCCATAAATGCATATTTCTTTTCGCCCGCTTCTTCGTTTAGTTCATTCACCGCTAATTGGGCAAGCTTGCCTGTTAAAGTGGAATCTTGTCCACCACTAATACCTAATACAAAGCCTTTTACGAAGCTATGTTTTTTTGCATATGCCTTCATAAAATCAATGGATTTACGTATTTCTTCTTCTACATTAATTTTCGGTAATACATGTAACTCTTCGATAATTCGCTTTTGTAGATTCGACATCACACACCGCTCCTTTTTATTCAAATTATCGTTTTTCCATCACTTCAACCATTTCACGTACTTCTTGAATATTAAGCATTTTGTTGTCCCAGCATTTTTGACTTAAATCAACCGGGTACTCTTCCGGGTTGAGTGAACGTTTATATTCGTCCCATAATAATTCTAAATTATCAAATGCATACTGGCGCATTTCCCACAGCGATGGATTGTCATACACAATGTTACCGTCTTTAATGACTTCAACATGCAAATCTTTCGCTTCAAAGTTTGTCACAAATTTCGAGACAAATGTATGCACAGGGTGGAACATTTTTAAATGTTCTTCTGCCTGCGGATTTTCATCTGCCATCGCGATATAATCGCCTTCTGATTTGCCATTTGTTTTGTTAATAATACGGTAAACACGCTTCAATCCTGGTGTCGTTACTTTTTCAGCATTGGCAGAAATTTTAATCGTATCTTCCATTTCACCTTTTTCATTTTCAATCGACACCATTTTATATACAGCCCCTAAAGCTGGCTGATCGTAAGCGGTAATCAACTTTGTCCCAATGCCCCACATATCGACGCGCGCGCCCTGTGCTTTTAAGTTTAAAATCGTATACTCATCTAAATCATTTGAGACGATAATTTTGGCATCATGGAATCCTGCTTCATCTAACATACGACGGGCTTCTTTGGATAAGAAGGCAATATCGCCACTATCTAAACGAACCCCGATAAAATTGATTTGATCCCCTAATTCCTTCGCTACTTGAATCGCAGTTGGCACACCCGATTTTAATGTGTTGTATGTGTCGACTAAAAATACGCAATCACGGTGACGTTTGGCATACGAATGGAACGCATCATAATCATTTTTGTATGCTTGGACAAGTGCATGGGCATGTGTACCGGCTACTGGTATACCGAAACGTTTCCCTGCTCGAACATTCGACGTCGATTCAAAGCCACCAATTACGGCTGCACGTGCTCCCCAAAGCGCTGCATCCATCTCCTGTGCACGACGCGTACCAAACTCCATCGCTACCTCATCTTTTACAATTTGTTTAATACGGCTCGCTTTTGTAGCGATTAACGTTTGGAAATTAACAATATTCAACAAGGCCGTCTCCACTAGCTGCGCTTCCACTAACGGCGCCTCAATACGGGCAATCGGCTCATTCGCAAAGACCAGCTCTCCCTCTACCATCGAGTACATCGAGCCCGTAAAACGAACATCTTTTAAATAATTTAAAAAATCTTCTTTGTAACCTAGTTCTTCACGTAAATAAGCGATATCCGATGCTGTAAAGCGGAAGTTTTTTAAATAGTCGAGCATACGCTCCAGTCCTGCAAATACCGCATAGCCATTCCCGAATGGCAATTTACGAAAATACAGCTCAAATACCGCTTTCCGATTATGGATACCTTCCGCCCAGTAACTTTCCGCCATATTGATTTGATACAAATCTGTGTGCAGTGTTAAGCTATCGTCTTCATATCTTGCTTTCATTAAAAAAAGTCCCTTCTTCCGAAACATAATTAGTCCTAGTATACACCATTTAATCCGTTACGAGGCATGAAACATCTCAGCCCACTTCCGATTGTAAGTTTTTGTTACATGCTCGTAATGAGCAAAAATACATCCTAAAAATACCATTAGGGCAATAAAAGATATTAAGCTAAAGTGGTATCGTAGCCTCCGCGCTTTGCCACAGCCTTCACAGGAGCTAAAACAGGCGCGGCCTGTTTGGATCTCCTGTTCCGGCTCCTGTGGCTATGGCGCGCTACGGCAAAAGTGAATACTTCTCGATGTTGCTAGCAAAATATTTCTCTTCTCTAAAAGAAATCATTTTCTTTCCATTTGCACATATTGTCCCCTAGCCCCTGTAATCTATGAGGTTTTTTATTGTTTTTTAGCAACTTACTTTTTATAAAACACTAGTTGCTTGTAGCGGAGGCACGAGACTCCTACGGGAAAAGCGAGACAATCAAGACCCCGCAGGAGCGAGGTACGAACGACGAGGAGGCTTGATCTCGCCCGTGGAAAGCGAGTGCCGGAGCGGAAAGCAACGGTTACAGAAATGGTAATATGTATTTTTACATTTGCTCATTATGAGTTACATATTTTCATGTAAACATCCATTCACTACGACTCCCTCTACCTACATTTCCTTTTTCATCCTCATGCCATCAACATTTGATCGCTATATCTCACAATGCGATAAATCCCATCGAAAATATATGTTAGTTTTTATTACATACAACTATTGATTTCCACATCCATACCCTTTAACATGTTAATTAACCTAACACAAGGAGTTGTTGAGCATGAAGAAAATTGAAGCCATTATCCGTCCGGAAGTTTTCGCTGCGGTACGTGAAGGCTTAGCACAAGAAGGCATCGACGGACTAAGTATTTCTGAAATCGCAGGCTGTGGTCGTCAAGAAGGACGCACAGCACTATTCCGCGGTAATCAATATTCAATGGAATTTTCACAAAAGCTAAAACTCGAAATGATAGTAGATAACGCAAAAGTGCAAGCAATTGTAGACGTGATTTTACGGGACGCCTGCACAGGTCAAGTCGGCGACGGTAAAATTTTCATTTACCCCGTCGAGCAGGCCATTCGTATTCGTACAAAAGAAGTTGGCTCTGTGGCCATTGATTAAAGGAGGAGATTAATATGACAGTGGAAGCGTTAGAACTTTCAATTAACTTAGTTTGGGTAATGCTTGGTGCTATTTTAGTATTCTTTATGCATGCTGGGTTCGCCATGGTCGAAGCAGGCTTTACACGTTCGAAAAACGCCATCAATATTTTAATGAAAAATATACTGACCATTTCAATTGGCGGTATCGTTTATTTCCTAGCAGGCTATGCGATCATGTTCGGTGATACGGCTGGTGGATTTATCGGTACTTCTGGTTTCGCCTTACAAGGTGTAGATGATATCGCCCTCTTCGTCTTCCAAGCTATGTTTGCCGCAACATGTGCAACCATCATTTCTGGCGCTGTTGCAGAACGCGCAAATATCTCCGCTTATATCGTCATCGTTGTCATTATGACTTTATTTATCTATCCTGTTGTTGGTCACTGGGTGTGGCAAGGTGACGGCTGGCTAACAGCATTAGGCTTTATCGATTTTGCCGGTTCAACGGTCGTTCACTTAACAGGGGCAGTCGGTGCATTAGTAGCAGCCGCGATGATCGGTCCACGTTTAGGGAAATACGCAGGCAAACAAATCAATGTTATTCCCGGTCACTCCATTCCTCTCGGTGCATTAGGCGTCTTTATTCTCTGGTTAGGGTGGTTTGGATTTAACGGCGCTTCCACATTAGCAGCCGATCCAGCACTCGTCCCTAGCGTTATCGCCAACACATTTTTATCTGCTTCAGCTGGCATTGTTGCAACAGCTTTTTATACAAAATTCCGCTATGGGCAAATGGATGGTTCCCTCACATTAAACGGGGCATTAGCTGGGCTTGTTGGTATTACAGCAGGTGCTGCGAACTTAAGCTTAGTAGGTGCCATCATTACTGGTTTACTAGCGGGGGTCATTTTAGTAGAAGGTGTGCGCTTCATTGAATGGAAGCTAAAAGTGGACGATCCAGTTGGTGCAGTAGCCGTTCACGGGCTGTGCGGTATTTGGGGTACGTTAGCTGTCGGTCTATTTGACGTCGCGGGTGGCGGCGGTTTACTATACGGCGGCGGTGCAACACTGTTAGGCGTGCAAGCAATCGGTGTTTTAGCTGTGAGCGCATGGACGGCTGTTACAGTAGCCGTGAGCTTAAGCATGATTAAATTATTTGTCCCATTACGCGTCACACGCGAAGAGGAAATTGAAGGCCTAGATATAGCTGAACACGGCTCACACGCCTACGAATTCCAACAAGATGTATTCCGCGGTCTGAGTGGTAAAAGCGATACATTTGCCCAACGCTTAACAACACTCGGGACACACGTAAAAGAAAAACAAGTGTAGCTTTTTCATTACCCGAAAACTTGATCCCCTCATCAAGTTGTCAAGAGCAGGCGAAGTTCCCCTAAGCTTCGTCTGCACTTTTTTGGGTTATAATGAAAAAAAAGATTAAGGGAGACTTCATTAGCATGACAGAACAAGCAATCGAACTAAAGAATCTTTCCTTTTCGGTGAAAGACCGGGTGATTTTGCAAAACATTACCGGTACCTTTAATAAAGGACGCATTACAACACTTGTCGGGCCTTCCGGTGCTGGCAAAACAACCCTACTCAAAATGTGCAACGGTCTTCTTGCGCCTACAGTCGGAGAGCTTATCATCGAAGGGCAAGCCATTCATACATACGAACCGACACATTTACGGCGAAAAGTGGGCATCGTACTGCAAAGCTCCCCTATTATTCGAGCGAGCGTCTATGAAAATTTAGCACTACCACGAAAATTACAACAAAAGACGTTGCCCCAAGAGGAAGCCATCTCTTTTTTAGAGGACGTCTATTTAGATGCCTCTTTTTTAACACGCGAGGCAACAGAACTATCAGGTGGACAGAAGCAACGTCTCTCCATCGCGCGCACACTTGTGAATCAATCTGATATTTTATTGCTCGATGAAATTACATCTGCACTTGATCCTACTTCCACTAGAGAAATTGAAGAGCTCATTTTACATATTAATCGTAAATATGGTGTCACAATTGTGTGGATTACACATAATCTTGAACAAGCGCGGACACTTAGCGATTTCACCTGGATTATGCAAGACGGCAAACTTATCGCAAGTGGGGATGTGTCTATTCTGGAGCATTCCGATATTCCTGCGATTCAGCAGTTTTTACGTGGAGGTGCACGATGACGTACAGTACACTTTCGCTGACTTTGATTTTTGTCCTCATTCCATTTGTCTTATCGAAAACATTGAAGCTCGGTCTCGAAAAAGATATTACAGTTGCCACTGTGCGCTCCATTATTCAGCTACTCGCCATCGGTTATGTATTGCATTTTATTTTTGCAACAGATAGTCTCATCTATATTTTGCTGATGATTACGGTGATGATTGTCGTCGCTACGTTAAATGCCCGAAAAAAAGGCGTGGGCATTCCCGGTATTACATGGAAAATCGCCATCACATTAATCACGGTCGAACTTGTCACACAAGGTGTACTACTTGGACTGAAGATTGTCCCTGCCACACCGCAGTACATTATCCCAATTAGCGGAATGATGATCGGCAACGCCATGGTGCTTTCGGTATTATTTTTGAACCGCTTTCGTGCAGAGCTTGAATCAAATGAAGATGAAATCGAACTGATTTTATCGCTTGGTGGTACACCCAAACAAGCGGTACATCGTCATGTAATGGGCGCGATTAAGGCGAGCATGATTCCAACGATTGAAGCACAAAAAACAATTGGGCTTGTTCAGCTCCCTGGTATGATGAGTGGTCAAATTATCGGGGGTGCCGATCCCGTACAAGCGGTACAATTCCAAATTTTAATTATCTTTGCGTTATTAACATGCGCAACATTAGCAAGTGTGATTTTAGGCTTCCTCGTCTATCCAACATTATTTAACGAGCGTATGCAGCGAATCGATGTGTTGAAAAAATAGCAGGCGCTATACCTTAATATGTTATAATTTAGGGAAAGAAAGCGAGGGGTTCTAGATGGTATTACGGGATGTATTTATGAACTTATCGGAAAACGAACTGCTCAACACAGCGGCTCAAAAATACGGCTTAAAGTTAGGCGCACAAAGTATTGTAGCAGGGACAAACGTACAAGAAATGATTGATAGCGTCAAAAAATTAAACGCAAGTGGCATTGAAGCAACGATTGATCGACTTGGTGAATTCGTTGTTGATGAAACCGTTGCAACAAAAGCAAAAGATGAAATTTTAGACGTCATTGACGCCATTCACACATACGGATTACATGCACATATTTCAGTAAAACCGTCTCAAGTAGGCTTAGATATCGACATCGATTTTTGCTATGACAATTTACGCGAAATCGTGGAGTATGCCGAGCAGTATCATATTTTCGTCAATTTAGATATGGAAAATTACGAGCGACTCCAACCAACACTCGATATGTTAAAAGAATTAAACAAAATATTCGATAATGTCGGAACGGTCATTCAAGCGTATTTGTTCCGTTCCAAAGAAGACATCGAGCAGTTGAAAGACTGTCGCCTTCGCATCGTCAAAGGCGCTTATCAGGAATCCGAAGAAGTGGCGTACCAAGATAAACTAGATATCGATATCAATTTCTTAGAGTTAATCGAATACCACTTATTACATGGTAAGTTCACTTCCATTGCGACACATGACCACAATATTATTCACCATGTGAAACAATTCGTAGCTGACCACAACATTCCAAACGATCAGTTTGAATTCCAAATGCTCTACGGTTTCCGTACAGACATGCAAAAAGAACTTGCTAACCACTATCGTTTCTGTACGTATGTACCGTTCGGTGAAGATTGGTACGGCTACTTTATGCGCCGTCTTGCAGAGCGTCCGCAAAATATCAACCTTGTCACAAAACAAGTGTTTAACAAAAAAACAAACACATTACTCGCAGTGGCAGCAGGCGCCTTCCTTTTAGGCCGCTTATCCAAACGCAAATAACAATAAAACCAATGAAGGTTATCCGAAAATTTCGGAAGCCTTCATTTTTTGTTATTTTTAGAAAACTGAATTTTCCAACAATATAACTCTTTCTTAGTGTACAATAGTTGGTAATTCATTACGTCGACGCATCAAAGCATTGAAGCGTTAAAGGAGAAAAGAAACGATGACAATTAAATTTTATTCTGGCGAAACGATCCCATTAGAAATGCACAAAGTACGTATCGTACAAAAATTAAACTTACCACCTGTGGAAGAGCGCGTAAAAGCGATGAAAGAAGCGGGTTATAATACGTTTTTATTAAAAAATGAAGACGTTTACATGGATATGCTAACAGATAGCGGTGTCAATGCGATGTCTGACCGTCAACAAGCCGCGATGCTAGAAGCAGACGATAGCTATGCTGGTTCAGCGACATTCACAAAATTAGAAAGCAAAGTCCAAGAAATTTTCGGGACAAAGTATTTCTTACCAACACACCAAGGTCGTGCTTGTGAAAACATCATCTCACAAGTGTACGTCAAACCAGGCACAACAGTGCCGATGAACTACCACTTCACAACATCGAAAGTACACGTAACATTAAACGGCGGTGCGGTAGAAGAAGTATTTAAAGATGAAGCATTAAACTTAGTATCCGAAGATCCATTTAAAGGAGATATGGATATCGAAAAGTTAACAACGTTAATCGAAGAGCGCGGTGCAGATAAAATCGCCTTTATCCGTGTGGAGTCAGGCACGAACTTAATTGGGGGACAACCACACTCACTTGAAAACTTAAAGCAAGTACGTGCGGTATGTAATAAGTACAATCTGAAACTTGTATACGATATTAGTTTATTAGCAGATAACTTACACTTCATTAAAGAGCGTGAAGAATCTTGCAAGGACAAATCCATCCGTGAAATCACACGTGAACTAGCCGATCAAGCAGATATTCTGTATTTCTCTGCACGTAAATTAGGTTTCGCTCGTGGTGGTGGTATTTGTACAAATAGCGAAGAAGATTACTTATTAATGCGCGAGTACATCACATTATACGAAGGTTTCTTAACATACGGTGGGATGTCGGTACGTGAAATGGAAGCGATCGCAGTAGGTCTTGAAGAAACAATGGATGAGCAATACATTTCACAAGGTCCTCAATTTATCGCCTATATGTCAGAGGAATTACAGAAAAAAGGTGTACCTGTTGTTACGCCTGCTGGTGGTTTAGGCTGTCATATCGACGCTTCTAGATTCTTACCACACGTGCCACAAACAGCATATCCAGCTGGTGCTTTAGCGGCTGCTATTTATATCGCAAGTGGCGCACGCGGGATGGAGCGCGGGACGATGTCTGAGCAACGCGATGAAAACGGTAACGAAACATTATCTCATATGGAATTAGTACGTATGGCAATGCCGCGCCGCGTATTCACATTATCGCAAGTAAAATACGCTGTAGACCGCATCGCTTGGCTATATGACAACCGCGAGTTAATCGGCGGGATGGCATTCGTAGAAGAACCATCTGTGTTACGCTTCTTCTTCGGTAAATTAGATGCTGTCACAGATTGGCCAGAACAACTAGCCGCAAAATTCCGCGAAGATTTCGGCGATAGCCTATAATTGAACAGTAAACGGTAGAGAGGTGTTCTCTACCGTTTTTTTGTTTTGACTGGATCACTTTGTATGTTGCTCGGATACGGGGACCTTTTGACCGGATATGGCTTTCTTTTGCTCGGATACGCACTCGTTTTGCTCGGATAACCTTGCGTTTTGCTCGCTCACCCTCGTTTTGACCGCATACACGCCTGTTTTGCTCGGATACAGGTACCTTTTGCTCGTTTACACAATCGTTTTGCTCGGATAACCTTGCGTTTTGCTCACTCACCCTCGTTTTCACCGCATACAAGCCTGTTTTGCTCGGATACGGGGACCTTTTGCTCGCTTACACTTCCTTTTTGACCGCATACACACTCGTTTTGCTCGCTCCCTCTTCAACACAAAGCCTAATAAAAAAACAGCAGGGGCATTATCCTCTGCTGTACTATTTATTCCACCCTTTATCTTTAAAGCGTTGAATGGCTTCAATTCGATTACCTACACCTAGTTTATCTAAAATTGTGGAAATGTAGTTGCGTACGGTCCCTGCTGATAAAAACAATTCCGCTGCGATTTCCTTCGTCGTCTTGCCTTCTGCGACAAGCTCCAACACTTGGCTCTCTCGTTCTGTTAACGGATTTTCGCTATCATCTTCATACACAAAGTCAACTAACTCTGGTGCATAAATACGACGCCCATCCACAATAATGCGAATGGCATTTACCAACTCTTCAATTGGGCTATCCTTTAATAAATAACCGCGCACACCTGCTTTTCGTGCACGTTCAAAATAACCTGGACGGGCAAATGTCGTTAAAATAATAATTTTGCATGTTTCATCTTTTAACGCTTCCGCTGCATCTAACCCTGTTTTGACCGGCATTTCGATATCCATAATACAAATATCAGGGCGCAATGTACGTACTTGTTCAATCGCCTCTTCACCGTTTCTCGCAAGGCCCACAACTTCCATATCCTCTTCCAAACTAAGTAGTGATTTCATAGCCCCGAGTAGCATGCCTTGATCTTCTGCTATGACAATTCGAATCATACTTCTTCACTTCCCTTTTGATGTGTAATCGTAACAGGTATACAAATCATGAGCTCTGTACCTTGAGCTTTTTTTATGTCTACCGATCCGTTTAAAAACTCAATTCGCTCGCGCATCCCCTTCAATCCACTGCCATTTAACGCGAATGTTTCCTCGTAGCCTACGCCATTGTCCTTGACAACCAGCATAAATACGTTTTCATTTCGCACAAGTTCAACAATGCATTTACTCGCGTGACTATGCTTGACGACATTCGTCACCGCTTCTTTTAAGCACATACTTATCACGTTTTCTGCTAGTACCGGCATTTGAATCGCTTGCGGATCGCCAATAAGCTCGAACTTGATTTCTGCTGCTCGTAAAATTTGTTCCACACGAAATAGCTCTTCTTCTAGTCTAACTGCTCGCATATCCGCGACTAATTCACGTACCTCTTTTAGCGCAATACTCGCGGTTTGACGAATATCTTTTATTTCACTAATCGCTTGTTGTGGGTTCTTTTCAACGAGCCGAGCCGCCAAGTCACTTTTTAAACCAATCATCGATAATTTTTGACCGAGTGTATCATGTAAATCTCGCGCAATTCGTTGACGTTCCTCGTGAATGATTAACTCTGAAATACGATCCTTCGCTGTTTCGAGCTCGCTTTCTAAATTTTCCTGCTTATTGCGTGTATATAATGTAAATGGCAGTAACACAACCCCGATGACCGCAATGATGATGAACGGTGTCTGCGATAAAAATAGTTCAAGAAAAATAAAATACCCCGCTACAATCGACAACACCGTAAAGCCAATATGAAGACCATACATAATATAAAAACCGACTGTTTGACGGATATTGCCGATGAAAAGCGCTGTAAATAACGATAAATAAATATAGCCGAATAGCAACGTCATCACGATATTGAGCACCATTTGAAAACTAAGCCACATGTACACAAGCCCATTTTTCGATTGAAACGAAAACTTATGACATAAAAAATAAAGCAAAATGAGCACAATGCCGAGCCCTACATAGAGCGGACTGAACGCTCGTACGATAAAGAAGAACGGCATAATACAAAAAATAATCCATATGTAAATACTAAGCCAAGGACTTTTCGGAATGATACTATACCAAGTTTGCATAAAATCCTCATTTCTTTTTCTTCTATTATAGCAAAATGGCATGTCTGAAAGTCTTTTCGGACATACCATTTTGGTAAAGAGAAACTTATGCAGCTTTTGATGACGATTTTTGGCGAGATTGAATAATCGCTTCCGCCTCTTTAAATGTCACAAACTTTTTGTTTTCAGGGTCATATAATTTGTAACGCACCGACTCTAAGCTTGTCGAAAGCGTAATTGTCGTCGCCTGTTGTAATGGCGGAATGGATTTATGCGCTTCCTCTAAATGATAGTTTGGTACACGTGGCGCTAAGTGGTGCACGTGGTGGAAACCGATATTTCCTGTAATCCATTGTAATAGTTTTGGTAATTTATAATATGAGCTTCCTTCTACAGCCGCTTTTACATAATCCCATTCTGTATCATACTCGAAATATGAATCTTCGTACGTATGCTGAATGTAGAATAACCAAATCCCTAATGAACCGGCGATAAATAATGTCACACCATATACAAGTAGTACAGCTTGTAAGCTTGTTAGCCAAGCAAGTGTGCCTAAAATAACAACCATTGTTAACGTCGTTAAATGTGTATTGATACGCTCTTTTTTCTTTGCATCGCTACGGTTAATACGATTTAAAACTAGTACCATTAAAAGTGGCCCTAAGCCAAACATCACAAGTGGATTACGGTATAAACGATATCCTAGGCGGCCTAATTTCGATTTTTCCATATATTCGTCCACTGTTAACATATCGATATCACCGATGCCACGCTTATCCAAGTTCGAGCTTGTCGCATGGTGGATCGTATGCTCACGTTTCCACTTTTCATACGGGAAGGAAGTTAATACCCCTGTGATAAAGCCAATCGAATCATTTGCTTTTTTACTTTTGAAAAATGAACCATGTGTACAGTCATGGAAAATGATGAATGTACGCACGACAAAACCGGCTGCTACCACACTACATGCCACTGTTAACCAAGGAGAATACTGTAGTAAATAAAACCCTAGTACCCATGCAGTTAATAATGGTGTCAGTGTATTAATTATTTGAAAAATACTTTTATTCGTTTCAGACTTGGCAAAAGGCGCTACATCTTTGCGCAGCTTTTTCGTTTTCTCTGCGTCTGTCATTGTAGTAGTCATATTTATTCCCTTCTTTCATTGCATTCGCTAATACTAGAATAAAAAGAAACTGGTATGACCACTAGACGCAAACATCATAATTTTCATATGACAAATGTCATATTGATAGGTTTTTTACACCACATAGCGGGTAAAATGTCAAATAATAGAATAGGCACGCGTGACAATGCTCTTATAATCGTTCATAAATTGATGAAACGGGATTGGTTTACCGACATAATATCCTTGAATCTTATTACAGCCAACCTTCTCTAAATACTTAAACTGCTCCAGTGTTTCAATTCCTTCTGCCACAACTTCTACATGCAAATGCTCCGCCATCGTTAAAATCGTTGTAACAATAGCCTCTCCTTTAGCAGAAATCCCAATTTTATTGACAAATGACCGGTCAATCTTTAAGCAATCAAACGGAAAATCAGTTAAATACGCAAGCGACGAATAGCCTGTCCCAAAATCATCAATGGCAATCCCGATCCCCATTTTTTTTAATTCACTTAAAATAGATATGAGTTGTGTGGCTTCAAATGTCATACTTTCTGTAATCTCTAGCTGTAAATAGTGCGGATCAAATTGGGTTTCCGCCAAGACTTTCCGTATCTCATCGATAAAATTTTCTTGGTATAACTGACTCAGCGATAAATTCACCGCTAACTTAATGGGTTTTTCATGCAGCTGCTGCCAACGCTTCATTTCATTACAAGCCATTTTCAAAATAGCTAATCCCATCGGAATGATGAGTCC
This sequence comes from Lysinibacillus sp. RU7, assembly GCF_057837305.1. Lineage (NCBI taxonomy): Bacteria > Bacillati > Bacillota > Bacilli > Caryophanales > Bacillaceae > Lysinibacillus > Lysinibacillus sp. RU7. The sequence goes on from NZ_JBYQFK010000023.1 coordinate 53,339, forward strand.
ACTCTCTTCAGCTATCGGAATAAAGCGATTCGGCGGGATTCTGCCCATCGTTGGATGTTGCCAACGAACAAGTGCTTCAACGGAACAAATCTCTCGTGTCCTCACATCCAATTGTGGCTGGTATTCTAAAAATAACTCCTCGTTTAATAATGCTTTCTCTAAATCATGTTCTAACTGGATTTGTTCCCGATTTTTCATCTCCATATCAGCTGTATAAAATTGCGGATAACCTACCATAGAACACTTCGCCTTATTTAACGCTAAATGCGCACACTGAATAAGGCCTTCTGGATGATTGGCATCATTTGGATAGATGGCTACTCCTGTATGAAATTTCATGCGCAATGAATAATGCTTAATCTGAATAGGCGGTTCCAAACTTCGACGCATGCGTTCACAAATACGTTCCACCTCTTCTTGCTGAAAATGTTGCACATAAATGACGAACTGATTTTTCCCGAATTTCATCAGCTCTTGTTGTCCTGTTAAGGCTCGTTGAAAACGATCTGCTAAGGAACACATTAGTTCGTTTGTAGACTCTTGCCCTAATGAAATTTTAATCGCATCGAGCCGTTCTACTTCAATGAGTAAAATCGCCTGCTGTTTTTTTGCTCTAGGCAATTCTTTTTCTAATTTCTCTTCTAAATAGCGCTGATTAGGTAAGCCGACTACCTCATCGTAATACGCCATTTTTTGCATACGCATTTCAGACAGTGCTAAATCTTTATATGGACGTTCTACCGACGAGTAATAAATCGCATAAAATAACGTGATAAAGGAGCACACTTGCATGAGCTCGCCTACGACATAATAAGCGTCCGCATGTGAAGTCGATAACGTAAACAATACGTTCCCCATCATAAAATACAATGTCCCAATAGAAAAAAAGAAGCTTTTTCTATGCAGCATTCTCACATCTTTTATTAAAAGGCATAGCAATATAACTTGAAGCGTTAGCGCTGTTGTTTGTAAAATCACCTTTAAATTAAACTGAGCAAATAATGTATGAATGCTCGCTACATACGAAAAGCACCCGACAATAAAAGCTAGTGCAATCGTAATGGAAGCTGCAAACACCATTCTTCTATAGCGCATTGTAATATCCTTAGCAGGCATAAAAGAAATGACGATCATGCCAAGAGGCAATAAATTACGAATAATTAAATCGAATAATATAGAAAATTCACCATAATTGTAATAAAGATAATTGGGCATACCTGCAAATGAAATAATATGCGCGACTTGAAATAAGCCAATCGTAAAAAATAAAGCACCCATATGCACATTTTTATTGTCTAAATTAAAACGTGTTGAGAACCAAATTTGAATTCCTACTGACACAATGGCGACAAGCATAAACATTTGAATCATGATCGTTAAGGAGGCTAAATTGCTTTCCCCTACTATTGGATAGATGATGGGATAATTCAAAAACAGGAATAAACATACGACACTCACAATCAAAAAATTCCGTATATGTCGCCACATAAACGCTTTTTCTTCTGCTCGATTCAATTTGCACCCCTCCTCTCTATTTCCGTTTCTATTCTATGTTTATCATATCATCGGAAATAAAAGGAAGCACACATTTTTCTATTTTTTTCACAATTTTAACTGCATTAAACATAAATCCAACCATTTACCAAATTTGTAGCCTACCTCTTTCAACATGCCACCGTGTGTAAAGCCAAACTTTTCATGCATGCGAATACTGCCTTCATTGTCCGCATCGATACAGGCAATCATCGTGCGGTAGTTATCTGCTTTCGCTTCTTCAATTAAACGGTGCATTAATTGTTTCGCGATACCCATTCGTTGAAAATCTTCATGAACGTAAATAGAATGTTCAATTGTATATTGATAAGCCGCTTGCGGACGGAACTTTCCATATGTGGCATAGCCCGCCACACACCCGTCTACTTCATAAACAAGCACCGGCTCACCCGCTTGCACTTTGGCATCAAACCATGCAAGGCGCGCCTCCAACGTTTGTTCCTCATATAAGTAAATTGCTGTACTATGCACAATGTTGTAATTAAAAATCGCTAAAATTTGCGCTACATCTTCTCTTGTTGCCTTACGAATCATCATATTTCTCTCCTTACATTTCACTCATTTGTGCAAACATATAACATTTATCTAAAAAAGCCCCTGCAAAGGCAGGAGCTCTATTTCATTTCATTATACATTAAAATATCGTGCATCTGGATGGGCGAAGACGATGGCGGATACGCTCGCTTCTGGTTCCATCATAAAGCCTTCTGTTAAGTTAACACCGATATCTTCTGGTTTTAATACCTTAAATAATTTTTCTTGGTCTTCTAAGTTTGGACATGCTGGGTAACCAAAGCTGAAGCGTTGGCCTTGATATTTCGCTGCAAAACGATCGCGCATTGTGAAATCCACACCGTCCGGGAAGCCCCATTGGTCACGAATTTCTTGGTGAATACGTTCTGCAAAGCCTTCCGCTAATTCTAATGCTGTCGCTTGTAGCGCATGACTTTCTAGGAACTTACCAGCATCTTTCAATTCACGTGCAGCAGCTGATACGCCGCGACCTGCTGTGACGACCATTAAAGCAATATAGTCCATCTCGCCCGATTCTTTCGTTTTTAGGAAGTCCGCTAAACATAGGAACGGTGCTTTGGACTGGCGCGGGAATGTGAAGCGTTCGATTTCTGTGACGCCGTCTTCCGCATAAACAACGACATCATCCCCGTCTGCTTGTGCTTTAAAGAATTGATACATTCCTGATGGCTTTAATGTTTCGTCGTTTAAATAACTATCAACAAGCTCTTTTAATTGCACCGCGCGCTCTTCGCCTTCCGCAATCGCCTTTTCAACATTTGCCTTAAAGCCAAGATGATGCCCGATTAATGTACGCATATTCACATATGGATATAAATGTGATACTGCATAATCACGCTTCACGTGACGCACTAAATCTTTCGGTGTAAATACAGGTGCATCCGCGATTGTGCGCACTGGTTTTTCTGCTACTGCCACTGGACGCTCTGCACGCTTGCTATCGGCTTCCGCGCGTTTTTCAATCGACGCTCTTAGCTCCTGTTCTAGCTTTGGACGCTCTTGCGGATTCATTAAACGATTCGCCACATCTAAGCCTTCCATCGCATCTTTCGAATAAATGACAGGACCATCATAATTTGGCGCAATTTTTGTTTCCGTAAAGCGACGTGAAAGCGCAGCACCACCGACCATAATTGGCACATCAATCCCCGCCTCTTTAAAGTCTTGTGCTGTTAATACCATTTGCTGTGCAGATTTTACAAGCAAGCCTGATAATCCGACAAAGTCTGGTTCCTCACGACGAATCGCTTCAATTAGTTCAGCCGGTGTTACTTTAATGCCTAAGTCTACTACTTTAAAGCCATTGTTCGATAAAATGATATCTACTAAGTTTTTGCCGATATCATGTACGTCCCCTTTAACTGTTGCCAGGACCATTTTTCCTTTGCTTGCGGATTCATCGTTTTTCTCCATAAATTGCTCCAGATGTGCAACGGCAGCTTTCATCACCCCTGCTGATTGCAATACTTCGGCAACGATAAGTTGGTTTGTATTAAATAAACGCCCAACTTCCGCCATCCCGTCCATTAAAGGTCCGTTAATAATATCAAGCGGTGAGTCAAATAGCTCAAGTGCTTGATCTAAGTCATCAATTAACCCTTCTTTTGTACCTTCTAAAATATAGTAAGCTAAACGCCCTTCCACTGTTTCAGGTAGGCTCGCTGCTGTTTTTTCCTTCTTTTTGTCCCGATAAAATTCTGTAAAGGCAGCTAATGTTTCATCGTTAGTACGGAAGATTAAATCATTCGCTAGCTTGATTTCCTCTTCTGGAATCGATGCATAACGCTCTAGCTTTTCTGTATTCACGATGGCATAGTCTAAGCCCGCTTGTGTACAGTGGTATAAATACACTGCATTTAATACTTCACGACCAACTGGCGGTAAACCAAATGAAATATTACTTACACCTAGTACCGTTAACACACCCGGTAGTTGCTCCTTAATGAGACGAATGCCTTCAATTGTCTCTTCCGCAGCACCGATATATTGTTCATCCCCTGTACCAACTGGGAACATGAGTGGGTCAAAAATAATATCCTCCGGTGAAATGCCCCATTTTTGTGTCAATAAATCATGTGAACGTTTCGCTACCTCTAATTTTTTCTCACGTGTTACAGCCATACCAATTTCATCAATTGTACCGACAACGACCGAAGCCCCGTACTTTTTCACAAGCGGCATCACGGCATCAAAACGCTCTTCGCCGTCCTCTAAGTTAATGGAGTTAATAATCGCTTTCCCTTGGCAGAATTTTAGCGCCTCTTCCATTACTTTTTCATCCGTTGAGTCAATGACGATTGGTACTTTTACCTTTTTGACGACTTCCGGCATGAAGTGTTTCATATCCTCTACTTCATCACGGTCTGGATTCGCTAAACAAATATCCACTACGTGTGCTCCGTTTTTCACTTGTGCACGGGCAATTTCTGCCGCTTCCTCGAATTTGCCATCAATGATTAATTGCTTAAATTTCCGTGAGCCAATCACGTTTGTACGTTCCCCAATAAATAACGGACGCATCGAATCATCATATTGTAATGGCTCAATCCCTGAAACAGCGTGACCATGCGCCTTTTCAGGCATCTGACGCGGAGCATACCCTTCCACTGCCTCGCGAATCGCGGCAATATGTGCTGGTGTCGTACCACAGCAACCACCTACAATATTGAGCCAGCCTTTTTCAGCAAAGCCGCGTAGCTTTTTCGATAACGAATCTGGCGTTTCATGATAGCAACCTTCCTCGTCTGGAAGCCCTGCATTTGGATAACAACTAACATAACTTGTCGCTAAATCCGATAAGGAACGAATATGATCCGTCATAAATTCTGGACCTGTCGCACAGTTTAAACCAACTGATAACGGCTTAATATGCTCAATCGAAATGTAAAATGCCTCAATCGACTGACCAGCAAGCGTTGTCCCCATCGGCTCAATTGTGCCAGAAATCATCACGGGTAACTCGACACCCAGCTCATCAAACGCGCGCTGCATCGCAATCGTTGCCGCTTTTACGTTCAGCATATCCTGACTCGTCTCCAGTAAAATTAAATCAGATCCTGCTTGGACAAGTGCTCGCGCCTGCTGATAAAAGTTTTCCTCTAGCTCTTCAAATGTAATACCGCCTGTAACCGATAAGGTTTTCGTCGTCGGTCCCATTGCCCCCGCAACAAAACGTGGCCACTCTGGTGTGGAAAACTCCGCTACCGCTTCCTTCGCTAATTCGACCGCACGAATATTAATTTCATCCGCTTTATGGCCTAAATCATATTCATTTAATACAAGTGGTGTCCCACCAAATGTATTCGTACAAATAATATCCGAACCGGCTTCTAAATAAGCACGGTGAATCTTTTTTAACACATCCGGACGTGTAAGGACTAAGTTTTCGTTACAGCCATCTAATTCTTCGCCGCCAAAATCTTCCGGTGTTAAGTTTTCATTTTGTAGCATCGTCCCCATCGCACCATCAATAATGAGGATTCGCTTTTCTAGTTGTTCATAAATCGGGTGGTTACGCATTTACTTGTGCTCCTTCTCTTTTTGCATCTAGCTCTTTGACATAATCCAACAATTGAAGTGTCATATCGTATCGTAAAAATGGCGTAATTAAATAAATACCATTGAAATATTGACATGCTGTATCTAATAGTTCTTTCGCGATGGCTACACCTTCTGCCGTCGCCTTTTCTTTATCTTCCCCGCACGCTTCCATACGCGCTAGCACGTCATCCGACAGCTTAATGCCCGGCACTTCATGATGTAAAAATTCTGCACTTCTAAAGCTTGTCACTGGCATAATGCCAATATAAACGGGTGCCTCTAAATGCTTCGTCGCTTCATAAGTTTCAATTATTTTTTCCTTTGAATACACGGGTTGCGAAATAAAGTAATCACAGCCATGCTCCAGCTTTTTCTCCAAGCGGTCTACAGCACGTGCTACGACACGCACATTCGGATTAAAGGCACCCGCAACCGAGAAGTTAGCTTTTTTACGAAGTGGCTTGCCTGAAAATGAAATCCCTTCATTTAACTGTTTAATGAGTGCCATCAGCTCCATCGATGACACATCATATACACTTGTTGCCCCTGGGAAATCCCCTACCTTTGTCGGATCACCTGTAATGACTAAAAGATCATGTAGCTGCAGTGCATCAAGCCCCATTAAATGTGACTGTAAGCCAATTAAGTTACGGTCACGACACGTTAAATGTGGGAGAACACGTACCCCTTCATTTTGCAAAATAGCGGACATGGCGATGTTACTAATACGCGGTGAAGCGAGTGAGTTATCCGCCATCATAATGACATCTGCTCCGTTTTCGTAAAGTGCTTTTGCCCCTTTCACAAACCCTTCGATTTCAAGGTGACGCGGTGTATCTAGCTCTACAATCACAGAACGTTCACGTTTTGCTTTCATATGAAGCGGTTCATACTGACGTGGCTCTGGTGAACGAACAAATTCCACTGTCCCAGGCTTTTTCGCTTTTTCTGTAATGGGCTGGCTATTGGCTAAACGTTTTTTCGTCGCCTCGATATGCTTTGGCGTTGTGCCACAACAACCACCGATTAAACGTACCCCTTGCTTCACTAGCTCTTCTGCTGCCCGTGCAAAATAATCAGCCTCTGATTCATACACGACACGGCCATCTTCAACATCTAGTAGCGAGGCATTTGGATAAGCAGACAAATAAGCTCTTTCCGGTAAATTCACTTTTTCAAATGCTTGAATCGTATGGAATGGTCCTAAACGACAATTACTACCAACAATATCTGCTCCTAGTGCTTCCAGCTGACTAAGTGCATCCCCCAGTGCAATGCCCCCCTGTAAAATACCTGGCTCATGCATTGATACTTGAGCAATGATCGGCAAGTCTGTTAAGGCACGAACCGTTTGAACAGCTGCTTGGATTTCTTCGTAATCATAAAATGTCTCCAGTAAAATACCATCGACCCCACCAGCGAGTAACACCTTTGCCTGTTCGTCGATAGCCGTCACAATTTCTGCTAATGTCGCATCACTTTTACGAATACCACGAATACCACCAATTGTTCCGAGTACAAAGACGGCTTTACCTTCAGCTGCTTTTTTAGCGATTGCCACTGCTGCTTCATTAAACTCTTGCACACGACCTTCATAGCCGTAACGCGCTAATTTAATCGCATTAGCTCCGTACGTATTCGTTTGAATAATATCTGCTCCCGCTTCAATGTATTGCTCATGAATTTTCTCTACTATTTCGGGTCTTGTAACATTCATTTCCTCATGGCAATAATCTAACCCATATGAATAAAGCAGTGTCCCAATCGCGCCATCTGCCGTTAATACACGCGTCTGTAAAGCTTCAAGTAACCCCATCTATGCCCCTCTTTTCCCTATACTGAATTGCACAATTTTTCAGTTATTTTTTTCTAAAATAAAAAGCCTTCTTTGTATAAGAAGGCTATAAAATCGTCATTCCTTCTCATCTTTACGGCATTTGCCGACTGGATTTAGCACCTGACTATTGTTGGTTGCTGAAGCTTCATTGGGCCAGTCCCTCCGCTTCTCTCGATAAGAAAATATATGAATTTTGTCAATAATTAAAAGAATCATAACGTTATATGAAACGAACGTCAAGACGTTTTGCGATAGTAAACGTTTTCATGCATTATTTCTTATAAAATAGCGACAATCTGCTCGGCTGTGTGCTTCCCGTTTTGAATGCACGCACCGATCCCTACGCCAAAATAAGAGCAACCCGCAAGCAGTACATTGGGATAGCGCTTCGCTAAATCTGCCACGACAACCGATAAGGCGTCATGATGCGCTAAATCATAGCGTGGCATTTGATCGATCCACTTTGTTACCTTAACAACAGTTGGCTCATCCTGAATACCGAGACTGAGTGCAATATCCTTCCGTGCTACCGCTACAAGTTCATCATCGGTCATTGCTGCGAGTTCTGCATAGCGTGGATTCACATTTTTATAAAATAAACGTACGAGCAAATTCCCGTCAGCCGATGTATGCTTCCATTTGCGACTCGTCCAAGTAGAAGCATCACATACTAAATCGCTATTATGTGAGACGATAAAACCTGTTCCATCTGCCGGTAATATGCTATCTGGTACATCAAAACCGACATACAGTGTAATGGCAGAAGCAGTTGTAAATTTATTCAAGCTCACTTGCAACGCTTCATCCTTCAGCACTTCACGTACCGTTTCATTCGGCACAGCTAATACCACAATATCCGCTACAATCGTTTCTTCTCCTACGACCATTTCATATTGGTCGCCCATTTTCGTTACGCTATGCACTTCGGCCTTTTTCATAAATGTTACGTCAGGTAAACTTTCTTCTAACCGATCGATGATGGCCGATAGCCCATTGCGGAATGAAATGAATTTTTTATTGGCCGCCTTTTCAAACTGCTCACGGTTTGCTTCAAAACCTTTCATAATACTGCCGTACTCATTTTTATAGTCGACTAAATACGGTAATGTCGAAGCAAGGGAAAGTTGATATAAGTCCCCTGAATACACACCGGCAAGTACAGGAGCAATTTGCTTCCGTACAATTTCCTCTCCTAAGAAGTGTTCAAGAAACGCCCCAATCGAGCTTTCCTTCGTAAACGTTGTATTCGGCATCGTTGCATCTTGTAATACACGTTGCTTCGCTTCATCTGAAATTAGCGTACTTGCTTGCAAGGATTCGATACTCATCGGAATGCCGAACGTAGAACCTGCTGGAATCGCGTGCAGTTCATTATTTGTATGAATATAGGAAACGCCTGTCTCATTGTAGACAAGCTCTGATTCAAACCCTAACTCACGAACTAACTCCAACACACCTGGATGACGTGCGACCATAGAATCAGCGCCGGTTTCCATAATGAAACCATCCTCGTGCGTGGAATGAATTTTACCACCTAAGTATTCATTGCGCTCAATCAAAACTAACTTCGCTTCTATGTTTTTTTCTTTCATTTGGCGTTTCACATAATGCATCGTGCATAACCCTGTAATGCCGCCCCCAACAACTACTATCGTCTTCATATTGACCTCTCCTATACGGTAGAAATATCCTACATACAGTATAAACCTTTTCGAGAGCAAATAACGGGACTTTGTATTACAAAATAAAGAAAAGTATTCCCCAAATAGCGGAGAATACTTTATTCATTTAGTTCTTGTGAAATATAGACTAGTTTATCGGCGGAGTTCGTGACCGCATCAAAAGCAATCGAAAGTTGACTAATGACACTGCAAAGGTCTTGAATTTTTTGCTCAATTAAACCATTTTGGGTTTTCGTGTCACTCATGGAACATAAAATATGCGCAAATTTTTGCTCTGTTTGTCGCATGTCTTCCTCACCAAATTGAACGTCTTGCTGAATTCGTGCTAGAGAACGCTCCAATTTTTCCGTCCGTTCATTTGTATCGTTCAATAAATTCCCTACTGTATCAATAGAACATTTCGTTTGCTCTGCCAATTTTCGCACTTCATTGGCCACGACGGCAAACCCTTTGCCAGCCTCCCCTGCACGCGCCGCTTCAATCGAGGCATTCAGCGCTAACAGATTCGTCTGATTTGCGATATTTGTGACAATCGCCATGATGTTTTCCATTTGCTTTGTCATATCCGTTAAACGATGCACATCACGTGCTACTTCATCGACAGAGGAAGCAATCGTCATCATATTCGCGGATTGGGCATGCATTTGGTCTTTTCCTTCAATTGCTTGCCGTTCTGTTGCACATGAAATTTCATTTGTACGCTTTGCATAGGCTACGAGTTCTTCTGTTTGCACATTTAACTGTTGATAGGAGGCATTGGTTTGTTGCGCAATGTCCGCTAAACTTTCTGCCGATTCCACAATCGCATGACCTACTGCTGCTTTTTGGTTATTTACCGCATTTTTGGATTCTTCTACGTACGCTTCAAATGCTTCTAATACAAGCTGTTGCTCCAAATTCAAGATTTTCGAAACAGCTAATAACGTTTGAAACTGATCTTCCGTATGCGGGATGTATTGTTTTATATATTCCATAAAAGACAGATTCAACGTTTGAAAGGCTGCAATATAGCTTTGTGTCGGTAAGCCGATATGCACATGTACACGTGCAATACGCTCACGCTTGTGGAAAAACGTTTCATCGATGACACCACAAAACATTTCATATATGTGCTTTTTCAACGTTATTTTTAACCGTTCAACTGTACTATGGTCATCAATAATTTTAATGAGACCAGGATTCATTCCGAGCACATCATAAAAACGATTCACAATTTCATTAATATTTTTTTCAACATACGGTTGAAAGGCACATAAATATTTTAAATCCACGTCCGTTAAATTTAACATAGTCAGTTGTTGTTTTAGTTTCGGATGTTTGTCTATTTGAATTTTCACTTGAAATAAATCGATGTTGATGCGTTCTTGATGTAATGTCTTTTTAAAAAACATTGAATCACGCTTCTTTCACTTTTTTAAATTACCCCTTTAAAGATTACTATGTTTATGCGCTGATACAAGCGGAAATTTTATTTATACTCCAAATTAAGGAATTAGTCTCCCGTCAATTTGTCCTATATAAATCTACAGAAAGAACTATTATTCATTTTTAATTTCCAAAAAGTGCCACATGAATACTTTAGACCTATACCTAACGACATAAACAATACTGTATATGCGACACAAATAGACGAAAGAACAAAAATTGGCACCTTAAAAATTTTTAAGGCGCCAATTTCTCTATCCATTGCTGTATCTCAACTTCTAAAGTAGCTACACGTTTTTCAAAATAAGCGATTCGATCGTCTGCTCGATTCATGACCGTACTATTTTGCACAAGCATATCAATCACATCCTGTGTAAATAATCGCAATGTGCGTAAACCAGCCTCTAACTTCCGTACTTCCTTTCCATAAGTCAACAGCGTACTATACGTCGTTTCTTCGTTCTTTAGTTCTTTTCGATGATGGAAGATGATTTCATCTAACTTACGAAACCGATTATGTTGAGCATCTTGAATTTCTACTACTTTTTCTGTATATTTCTTTGCCCCAATCAAATCCATACCGACATCTTTATACGATTCAAATCGCTTCATCATTGCACTTAACTCTGCTACATCTTGTTGTTGTTCCTGTAAAATCCCACGTAATGCGCTAATATGCTCTATCTGATGGATAGTCGTTTCTGAGGATGCATTTGCCATTACAACATCACCTCTTTGTTATAATTTCCTACTTATCATTCTACCTGAAAAGTTTTTTTATGTGTTATATGAGACGCTTCACTAAAATATATACTTGACCGCACATTTCGCTACGAGCGGACACTTTCCGCGGGCTTGGCTTCAATCTCCTTGTCACTACGTTCCTGCGGGGCTTTCAGCTCAAGCTCATCCCGCAGGAGTCGCCGCTCTTCACTGCATGTGCTTTTAAATCTATCTCTCTTTTTTAATCCAGAACATATTTTGGTATTGAACCTTATAATGAGACGCTTCTTTATCCATTCAACCTGAGTCTTTGTTGTACTGCTTTGTCTATTCTCCTACCATTCCTGGCGTGCTTCTTCTAGTTGTATTTGAGCCGCTTTATGCCACTTTGTCGCCTCTTCGACACTAACTGGTACACACTCGCCTGTTTCATACATATACGCTAAGTTTACCTTTGCTTGGTAATCCCCGAGTAGCGCTGCCTGCTTATAATACGAAATCGCCTTATGGCCATCTTGTGTGACAGCGATTCCCTTTTCATATAAATACCCTAAATTATAAATCGCATCAATATGAAACTGCTCCGCTGCCGCTTCAAACCATGTCAACGCTTGTTGTCCGTCTTGCGCTTTTCCAAGTAAGCCGTCTAAGTAAATACAGCCCATGCGATACTGTGCATCATCATAGCCTGCTAGCGCGGATTGTTCATAATAACGATAGGCACGGGCTTCATCTACTTGTGTACCAAGCCCTTGCTCATGCATGATCCCTAATGTAAACATCGCTTCTACTATGCCTTTTTCTGCTGCATACGTGAACCAGTAAAATGCTTGTTCTTCGTTCACCTCAACGGATTCACCATTGAAATACATATCCGCTAAATTATTTGCCGCATCAGCATGACCTTGCGTTGCGGCACACGTATACAACTCAAACGCCTTCTGCTCATTGACTTGTACCCCATCGCCTGCGTAATAGCAGTTCGCTAATTCATATTGTGCGGGTGCATAGTGCTGATTCGCAGCCTTTGTCAGCCAAGAAACCGCTTCTTTCGCCCATTCTTTCTCTTTCAGCACCATCGCCACAGCATACATTGATGGCACATCTTCTGCTAACGCCTTTAAAAACGTTTCATACGATTCCTTACCCGCTAATTGAAATATTGATTGCTCATCCATCACGATTCTCCTCTAAAGTACTCAATTAAAAACTCTTTAAATTCATTCGCTGCCGGTGACAAATAACGTCCCTTTGCCCAAGCAAGTCCAATTTTCCGCACACAACTCGGATAACTGACCGAAATTTTCTTAATGTTATAATTCTCAAGCCCTTTAATATTCGGAATAATGGATACACCTAACCCCGCTCCTACAAATCCAGCTAATGTGTGCATTTCCTCTCCCGAAAACGTCGTCTTTGCCACAACTCCGGCTTCTTTTAAGCGCTTATCAATAAATTGGCGAAGGGAGTTTCCTCTTTTTATAGAAATGAAAGGCTCATCTTTAATTTCGTGCAATGCAATCCTATCTTTACTCGCTAGTGGATGCCCAGCAGGAACGATGACATACAATTCCTCACTCCATAATTCCACCCACTCAATATCAATCAACTTCGACTCAATTTCTTGCGATAAGCACAAATCAATTGCCCCTTCTTCCAGACGCTTCAATAAATTCAATGACGTTGCTTGTGTTAATGAAAATTCCATATTCGGGTATACGTCCGCTACAACGGCCATTAACTCTGGCACAACTTCCATTCCTAGCGTATGAATAAAACCAAAAGCTACTTCACCATGTCCTGGTTTTGTAATATCGCCAAATTCCTGCATTACTTTTGCATATTCCGCTAAAATAACTTCCACGCTTTCTAAAAACAGTTCTCCGTAACGATTTAAATAAATCGAACGCCCTTGCCGATCAAAAAGCGGCACACCAAGCTCTTGTTCAATATTTGAGATCGATTTACTTAGTGCAGGCTGTGAAATACTTAGCTTCTCGGCAGCACGTGTCATATGCTGCAACTGCGCCACTGTTTTAAAATATTGCAACTGCTGAATCTCCATAACGGGCTCCTTTTATTTATAACTAAATGTTATTGAAATAATAGAAATAATAAATTGTACTTATGTATTTATACTACTATAATAGCAATAAAGAAATGAATTCATATCAAATTTTTTTAAAAATTACAACTGTTTTTTCTGAATTTTCGATTGATTGTCACATTTCCTTACATCAAACAAACACATTTTATCACGTATTTAAAAGGAGTCTGTATTAAAATGAAAATCATTCCACCGAAACCATTTACATTTGAGGCTGGTAAACGCGCTGTACTACTATTACACGGCTTTACTGGTAATACAAACGATGTAAAGCGTCTTGGTCGATATTTAACAGATCGCAACTATACAGTACATGCACCACTTTATAAAGGGCATGGCGTCGATCCAAAAACATTAATTCAAACAAACCCAACTGAATGGTGGGATAGCGTAATTGAAGGTTACGATACTTTACGTAACTTAGGCTATGAAGAAATTGCCGTTGCCGGTGTATCACTTGGTGGTATTTTCTCATTAAAGCTTGGTGTTGAACGTCCAACGAAAGCAATTGTCACAATGTCTGCACCAGCAATCGCTAAAAGTCCTGAAAGCTTACAACAGCGCATCGTGGAGTATGCTATTAATTACAAAAAACTAGCAGGTACTTACAACCCAGCTGAAGATCAACCAGAACGCGTTGCGGATTTAGTTCGAATGCCTTCACTTGACTATTTACAAGGAATGATTAATGATACGAGTAGCAAATTAGACACTATCCAAATACCGGTACATATTTTACGCGGTTTACAAGATGATGACTATTATTGTGAAAGTGCAGATTTGATTTACAGCTCTGTCAAATCACGTATTAAATCGGTTAAAACATTTATCAATTCTGGTCACATTTTAACATTAGGTCAAGAACGCGATTTAGTATTTGAAGAAGTTTATCGCTTCTTTGAAGGTTTAAAATGGAAGGAATAAGTATATAACTTCATTATCCCCAGCAGAATACCCCTTCTGCTATATATATTAGGCGGATTTCTATCCGTGAAAATAAGCGACGAGGAAGATTCCCCATCTTTCCTCGCCGCTTATTTTAATCTTCTAAAACAACCGCTTCGTAGAAGTTCACAATAATTTTCGCTGCTTGCGCGCGCGTTAAATAACCTGCCGGATTAAATTTCCCTGTGTTCCCTACACCCGTCGCAATGTCAAAATCATATAAGAACGTAATCGCCTGTTTATATTCATCATTATACGTCTCAATATCTGTAAACGGCGCTACTTGTGTTGGTTCATATTGTTCCCCTGTGATATGAATATATGCTCGGTGCATCATCATCGCCACCTCAGCACGTGTAATTTTTTCACTCGGCTTAAATAATGACCCTACTCCTTTAACAATTTCCGCTTCATATGCTGCCGCCACTTCCGATTGCGTCTCGATCGCATACGTTGTCATGTCTTGAAATGGTACAGCTGCCGTTGCTTCTAATTGTAAAGCACGAGCTAAAATAGACGTAATTTGCACACGTGTTAACGAATCATTCGGCTTAAATGCACCATTGCTATACCCTTTCATTAAGCCGTATTTCGCTACATCCACAGCATAAGGATATGCCCAATTATCTCGTGGAATATCCGTAAAATCAGGTAATACTTCTGGTAGCGGCATTAGCCTAATATATTCAAGTACCGGCTCGGCAAATTGTTCCGCCACTACCTCATATCCGGCCTCGCTTAAATGGATATTTTGTGGATTCGGTAAATACGCTTTAACATTCGATGCTACCACATCTGCCACTTTGACAAAATACATGTCGTTTACTTCGGCTACTTGCTGAATCGCTGTATCCATCATCATCACAAGTAGGTTTAATTGCTTCGTCGCATCTTCTACATACGGGAATGGATTATAATACCCCATCACAAATACATCTGCTGTCGGATTTAACTGTGCAATCCGCTTTAAAATCGCGTCATAATTGGCCACTGCTCGCTCAATGGCTTGCGTCACTTGTTGTACATCAAATTGCATTTCGCCGGCTTCATTGCGTGTTAAATTTTTTAACACATCATTTGCACCAATACTAATCGTAATTACATCCGCTTTTTTCACTTCATCTAACAGCGATACTTGCTCGGCTGTTTCAGAAGAAGGTTTGACTACATCTGATTTTAGCTCTTTCAACACATCATCTGTCGTATAACGAGGAAAAGCAAATCCTTTATTATACGATGCCAGTAAGTTCTCTTCCTCTAACATTTGTGCTAAATAATCCGCATACCCTTGTCCAATTTCACCTGTTTCAATTATCCCTGCTGCAAGTGAGTCACCCAATGCCACATAATGTGCTGGCTCCCCTTTATTGCCCGTCATAGCTGCTGCTGGACTCACTACTAGTTGAAATGTTAATAGTAAGATTGCTACCCATTTTACTACGCGCAAACTAACGCCTCCTTTAATAAGATTACTAATCTAGTATTATATAAAAGCACAAGTTTTTCCTGCATAAATAAAAAAATAAAGGCTAACTCAGTTGGTCAGCCTCTTCATTTTTAAACTTTCTTGATAGTAAAATACTCCTCAAGCAGTAGCCAATTTTGTGGGAATGATAAGCCGAGCTTCCAGTAACCGATCCCGCGCAGCTTGAACTCTTTTAAAAGCAGAAATTTTGCCTGGATCGATCGAGCATCTTCAAACCAGACGATATGCTCTTTTCCTTCATCATCTACATATTCAATAAACGGCGCCTGGGCTGTCGTATCATATTGAATACTTGCATTATAGCGGACCGCAAGTTGAATCGCGGCTTGTGGGCTAACGGCGCGTGCATAGGCCCCTCCTGGCACAAATGGCAATGTCCAATCATAGCCGTATAAATTTTGGCCCATGACAATTTTATTTGGTGGCATTTCCGTCACGGCATAATTTAATACACGCTCTACTTCTTTAATCGGTGATACAGGGAGCGGCGGACCAGCTGAATAGCCCCATTCATACGTCATTAGCATCACAAAATCGACTATTTGCCCTACCGCTTTATAATCATGTGCAACAAACCACTCACCTGGTTGATCTGCACGTGTTTTCGGCGCTAGCGCTACGCACACAACAAGGTTTACCTCATGAAGCTGCTCAACCGCTCTTTGTAAAAACTGATTATACGCCGTCCGTTGATCGCCTGGTATATGCTCCAAATCAAACATGACAGCTTTTACTCCGCCCAACTGTTCTGCGTATGAAATAATATTTTCTAACATCAACTCTTGGACAGCCGTGCTTTGTAAAATATCACTTACTAAATCCCCACTAAACTGCCCTGCCTCTAAATTTGTCACAACTAACATCACGGCAGCACCTGTCGTTTCCACAATATTTTCTATGCCATTGCTCGGTGGTGTACGAAGACTGCCATCTCGCTTTGCTTCTAAGCTAAATAAACTTAAATACGTGAGATTTCTGCTGGCATCCATTGCTTGTTGGAGTAATAGCGCACTGATTTCATCGCCACGTGGTTCTAAAAATGCGAGTGCCTCTATTTCTGTTTTAGGACGTGGTGGAATATATAATTGTATGCCAATCGCTAAAGGCGCATTTACATTAAGCCGATTGATTTGCGCTAACGTATTGACTTCTAAGCCGAAACGTTGCGCAATGCGATATAGACTATCTCCCGGTTGCACCCAATAAAAGCTGCCATATATCGGTATGACAAGCGCCTGTCCCACAACAAGTTGATTCGGATTCCGCAATTCATTTGCCTGTGCAATCGCCTGGGCTGTCGTACGATATGCCTGAGCGATACCATAGAGTGACTGCCCCGGTTGTACAACATGAATTTGCATACACTTCCCCCTCTTCGACTACAATATGCCATCCAGAACATGTACATTCCATGTTCTTGGATTTTAAATCATAAAAACCCTCTCCGCTCAATTTGAGGAAAAGGGTTCGGATGATAGGGAATCAATCATTTCTAAAAGGAACGGCATATTCGTTTTGCGGCTTAAGGAGTGATTACTTTCCATAATATACTCCCAGGAGTGCTTATATTTATCTGTGTATAGGCCTTCTTGCTTGCCCTCTACAAATTGCCATAAAAACTGATCAATATTCGCATGGAATTGCTCTAAAAATTGATCCACTTTATCGAGCTTTTCATAGCCCTTCGTATTGCGCTCGTCCCACAATACATGGTCTAAGTTCGTTGAAAAATAATACAGCTGATACGGAATTTTAATGGATCTAATCGAAAAATGATGATCTGCAAACAAAATACGAATATTTTGCGCCTTTTGTTCATTTCGCTGTTGAATCATCTGCTTTTTATTGTCATCCGATACAACAATGCTTTCCTCATCATAAAACAAATTCTTTTCCGCCGTGCTATCCACAACGACTTGATCATCTACAACAAAGCAACCATCTGTATCCGTAAAATGAAGTACTGCTAACACATCATTCGGTAAAAAACGATATTTCTCCAAGTAGTTTCTGATTAACTGTCCGACTACTTTTTTAATATTTTTCTTATTTCGTAAATCCGACAACACATCTCCCGCTTGTACATGAATTCTCACTTCTATATCCGTAAAGCGCTCTTGCAAATAATCGTAAAAAATCGCTTCCTCTGTCTGTCCTTCCACAATAATTAAAATGACTTTTTTCACTCTTCACCCCTCCTCGCTTTCCAAAAAGCTTTCTTAATATGGAATGATTTCGTGTCTTCATAAACGCACTCGTCTTGTCCGCCTAGCTGAATCGCACGTAAGTACACATCACGTGTATTATGAAGTGTTTTCACTCCTTTTAACTGAATGTATCGTCTCTGCTCATTGGACGTTGTGAACCATAAATCTTTAGTCGTCAACACTTCCAGTAAGCGTAAATTATGGGATGTGAAAAATAACTGTCCTTGCCCGGCTTCTGCAATGATTTTTAATAATTCACCTAATAAATACTCGAATACACCCGAATCTAGCTCATCGATAACAATACAAGCATTTGGCTTATTATAAGCAGCGGCAAGAGCGCTTAGTACAGCAATAATTTTTAAAATACCTTCTGACTCTGTTCGCAGTGGCAACACACGCCCGTTTCGATTCGATAAAAATTCAAATCGTACCCCTTGTTCGCCATTATCTAAAAGTTGCGTTGCTATTTCGCGCACTTCCACTTTTAATCCTGGAATAACAGCCGACAGCACATAGTTAATTTGTTCAATGACCTGACAGAGTGTGTCATACAATGGCTTCGGTAATAGCGCAGGCTCCGATAAATTGTATGGAATCATGCCGCGTGACTGTTCTAAGTAAACACTAAATGGCATCAAATATTTCGTCATAACAAAACCGATATTTTCATTATTAATGACATACAAATCACGGTTAAAGTCCTGTGTTAAGCTTTGAATGAGCTGCCACTCCACTTCCTTTAAATAGCTTTCCAACATCGGCTGTAGCTCTTTATGGAAAAGAAAAGAAGTACTTTCTCTCTCAGACAATTGGTTCGTTACCATGACCGCTATTTTATCTTGTTGTTTCATTTCTTCTACTGTTTGCATACGAATTTGGATATGTTGCCCGTCTTTCTTCGCGAGCAGTTTCATGCGCTTTCTCGGCGCATTTTCACGGTAATGTAACTCCTCGACAACCGGGTACAGTCTGTTCACTCCGCGCACTAACTCCACATGATATTGGACAAAAAATTCCCCGCATTGATTGCGCACGAGAAAATCGAATGTTAATTTTGCTCGTTCTGCTTCAATATGAATTAAATGCTTCGATATAGGCGGTAACTTCTCTTCGGTTACCGCACTCGACAGTAATATTTTAAGCAGCTCAAACGCATTGACAACCGTCGTCTTGCCAGAACCATTTTGTCCGTACAATCCCATTACGTTCGCTTTTCTCATCTGTTTAAAATCGACATGCAGTTGGATTTCCCCAAACGCGACATTTTTTAAGTTTTCGATTACAATACGCTCTACTTTGACAATTGTCTCCATACAAACACCCAATCAACTTTTTTGCTTATTATAGTCAATTTATATAGAAAAATTAACTTTTCCTTGTTTAATTATTCCTTACACTGTCTACTTAGCAAACATAGACGTACATACGTTCAATTTATTTTATAGGGACGTATGTGATAGTTTACTGTTTTGTAGATGAATAGGTTTAACCGTCTTATAATACTCATAACATAAAAGAATAATTAAGATGATTTCAACTATTCCCCCAGCGTAATACATGAATACGCCACCTTCCTCCGCTTGTAATCGCTCTACTGAAGATGGTGGATTCGCATAAATCCATTTCGCTAAAATATTATGTCCGGCAATCGCTACTATAAGTACAACGGCACGTAGGTGAAAAGGTGCTTTATGTGGGGAGAAATCCACAGAAATAAGCGTTGTCGTAAATACATAACCCGCTAGGAAAATGTGCACATGTACAAGGATAAAAACAAGTAACGACGTATGCATCCATACATATAGATCCGTTGTATACAGAACCCACAGACCGCCAATATTTAAAATCGTGGCTGTCACTGGATGGCTAATAAAGCGTGCAGGTGCACTCTTTAAAAATTGCGTCAATACCCGTGCAAGTGATACAGGTAATGTTCTTAATATTAGAAGCATTGGCTTTGCGAGTACGATGAATAACGGACCTACCATCCCTAATAGTAAATGTGTATACATATGCGCTACAAAGCTATAATGCGCTTTTTCTGCCAATGGTCCAGCGATGGAAAACGTAATAGCCAATACACCGCCTACCCAAAATAGGATGCGATAAAGTGACCAGGAACGTTTTTTCACATAGTTTAAAAAAACAGTGACGATATATAAAGTAGCTAACACTAAAAAGATGAATGCACCGCCTGCTATGCTGACTGACTGATACGGTGGGTGGTGTATATGTAAAAGCATCATATTGCATGCACCACCTTTTGATTTTTCACTTGTTTTAATATGACGAGACCAACGATAATCATGATAACCGCAAGTACATTCCATACAAGGTCATAATAAAAAATCTCTACATGATAACGAATTTGATGTAATCTAAATATTTTGTGCTGAATAATGCCGTCATACAGCTGAAATGTGCCCGCGCCAAGCTGCGAAGCGCCAAACCAACGCTTTCTCTGCCAAGCACTACTTCTGCGTAAATGTGCAACCATAAAAAGTGAAGCTACTGTCGCAAACCAACTAAACGCATGAAACAAACCATCTGATATAAGCCCTATGGATTTTGTTGATTTATCATAAAAATGATGCCAATTTAAAAGCTGGTGAAATACTGTTTCATCAATAAATGCCACTAAACCTAAGCCAAATAAAATACCCGACCAAAAGTTCAGTGATTCAATCTTCTTTATCTGTTCCAACTGCCAATCCCCCTCACAATCTTTATGTTGTCTATCCACCGTAAATGATTTTTATATGTTGAGCGATGTTTCCCTTTCGTGCTTAACAGCTTTATAACAAGTTCATTGATTTTCGTTTTTACTCGCCCATCTACAACCTAATTTTGGTGATACGCTCATTATTTCTAAATCTATTAAGTTCCATACCTTTTTTGATTAATAGACACTATACAGCGAATAATCCGCAATAAAAAAACACCTCTCAAGGTTTCCCTTGAGAGATGTTGATTACGATAGGTTATGAATAACATTTTGAATCGATTACTTACTCCCTGTACTAGTCGATTGTGCTACTTTAGTTAAATAATAGTGCTCTTCCCTTGCCATATGATCCGCCATTGATACAGTAAATGTTCCTAAAGCTTCTGCGCTTAGCTCCATCTCTTCTAGCTCTTTCAAAAAGGTTTTAAATAATTTAATTTCAATCTCCACATCCCGATTGAATCTGTGTAATGCGGGGAATTTACTTACATTTGTACGCAAAAAACCTGTTAACTCAACAGCTTTTAAATAAAATTGATCAAAGTGTTTCGTAAAGGTAGCGCTTTTCTCCTTTAACCTTTTTTCCACAGCATCCATCCGGTCATTAATGGCACCTGCATGACCCGAAGCATCCAAAAGCCACAGCAAATGATGATGTAATTCATGAAATAGCGGAGGAATTTTCCCTTGCTTTAAATAGGTTAATAGGCGTTCATATTCTTCTAATTCATTAACCATATGGTTGATGGAAGAAGGCGGAAGGTGGATTTTCATGTTCCCAGCTAGGTGGCGTGTAATAATGGATAGTTTGAATGCTTTTAATTGTTTGACTGCTTCCTCCGCAGTATGTGCAAAAGCAATACTATTTGTTTCGTTAAGTGCCTTTACTTGATTTAATAGTTGATCAAATTGCTGAATAAAATGAGTAGCTTTTGCAATATCCTCCTGTTCAGAAGGGTAGAGTGAATCATGAATAAACCGAGAATGATCAGCTAATATATGGAGCCAAAATCGATGTTCGGAAATCGCACTACTCAAGTAATTTTCCAGCTATATACACATCCCCTTATCCATATAATTCCCAACACTGTATGTTATACTGAATCATTTTATTAGTTATTTTTCCGTTTGACCTATTGATGCGCCCGATTGGTTCAAGGAAAACAAGGGACTGGTGACGCTGGCTAAGAGCGCCATCTCCCACTGCTTGACATTTCACTTTTTTATATCCTTATCTAAATCACGATCAAATTCCTCAGCAAATTCCGTTTGTAGATTGTGATTTCTTGCATAATGTTGATCTGTATCGTCATTTTTAATGACTTGGTTTCTAAAATAATTATGATAAAAGGCCTCACCACCTACAACAACAAGTGATGCCATAAAAGCAGCAATGACCGTACCTTCTAAATAGGTTTCATTGAATAAGTACATCACCATAATCCATACTACAAAAAAAGCAAGACCAAAGTCGGCAATTGCTGTTAATGTATTCGTTGTTCGTGGTAATAAATAGACGTCTCCAACAAATCCAATAGCAGTTAATACAATACTTGTCACTAAAATATCACGAAACGAAATATTAAAAAACAAGCCTAACACTATCCATAATACCGCTGTAGTCATGACAAATTTCACGAAAAAAGCTGTAATATACTTCACGAGTCTCTCCCCTTCGATTGTTCTTTATGTATAGACTCTCCCATTCTAAGTGCTTCATACGCTTTAGTATTACTCTGTAAATAGTACATCCATATATGTGCATTTTAATGTTCCCGCATAACGATTGACTTTAAAAGTTAGCCTCCATATGATTGACCGGATGCAGCGACTTTTTGCTCGGATACGATAGCTTTTTAACCAGCCACAGTAGAAAATTTTAAGCCGATTTATCCCTTAAGTTTTAGCATACAAAAAACCACTTCCCATCTTTTTATACTGATGAGAAGTGGTTATTGCTTTGTATGTTCATTGTCAGTAACTCGACTTTACAAAAAGAAGTGTTGAAATGTAATTTTTACGGCTTTCTAATAACTAGTGCAATTTACGAGACCCCTTTAAGGAGCAAAAACTAAAACCCCGACATGAACACAAACTAGAATCAAAACCACCAGTATAACTGGTGGTTTGCTCTGCGCGTGAAACGCTGGGTTACTGGCCCACGTCTAAAGACGCT
>NZ_JBYQFK010000024.1:0-68988 GCF_057837305.1 Lysinibacillus sp. RU7
TGGTTTGAAATCATTTTGGGATCACCTACGTACATTTGATACTCTTATTATAAAAGAAAGCGTTAGGAGAAAGTTCAATTTTTTTTGAACTTTCTCCTGACACACAAAGATACTGGACTTTTTCAGTGGCCTCGTACCTCGCTCCTGCGGGGTCTTCAGCTCATGCTATTCCCGTAGGAGTCTCGCCGATTCCGCTACAATCAACTGGCAAGTCCTTTTTGATTACGTTTTTCTGAAAAAATATGCTTCTATAAAGGAAATATTTTGATAATCAACATACCTGATAAAAAATAAGCCTATCAATTAGATAGACTCATTAGTGGACATAATAATATTATTAAAAGGATTTTTCTGCATGACATCTTGGATTTGTTCATCCTCAATATGTGTATAGATTTGTGTTGTGGCAACGCTTGAGTGCCCTAGAATGTGCTGCAAACTTCGAATATCAGCACCTGCTTTATACATCATCGTCGCTGATGTATGGCGCAGTTTATGTGGTGTCAATTTCTCTTTTTGTAACGTCTGTTTATTAATTTGCTTCACGATTTTAGCAACAGTTTGTCTTGTAAAACGTGTCCCTTTTTGTGAAACAAATAATGGTTCCTCCCCTTCCCCTTTAAACACTTTTCGCTCGGGTAAATAATGTTCAAGCGCAGTCATACAGGTATCGTTTAAGTAAACCGTCCGCTCTTTATTCCCTTTCCCAATGACGGTTAACTGACGTCCTTGAATGGAATTGATATTAATGGAACAAAGCTCCGATACACGAATACCGAGATTAAGAAAAAACATCATCATACAGTAGTCGCGCTTACTATATTGTCTATCTTCAATCGATATAATAAATGTCTTCGCCTCTTCCATATTTAAATACACGGGCTTTCGCTTTCCGATTTTCGGAGACTCTAGCTCTTCCGCAATATTATCATCGATTAAACGACGCTTCCCCTTTAAATATTTGAAAAATGATTTGAGTGTTGCTACTTTTCGTGCACGAGCAGCGGGTGAATTGTTTCGTTGTACCTCACAATACTCCATAAATAAATATAGGTCCTCTAATGATATTTCCTTAATAAAATCGATCGTAATGTCTGAAATATCAATAGTATGTATTTCGTTATTTGGGATATCTTCTTGCACCGCTTTTAAAAATCGGAACGTTAAAATGAGATCGTATTCATACTCTTTTCGAGTACGCTGTGATTTTCCGGTAATCGTTGTTAAATAGATTAAAAAGTCTTTGATGATTTTTGGTAGTTTCACTTGTGTCATATGCTCACCTCTATACGCTATTTTAGCATAAAAAAGGTTCCCAAATTTATATTTGGGAACTTTTTGTTGAGTTTTATAGAAAAATAGCGAAAATCGCCTCTATTTTAGAATGTATGTTCCTGTTTGTGAGATTCGCTCTCAGACGCATCGAAATTCTATTTGATATACCTTATCCCATCTCGATTCGTCTCAGTGCGCTTTTGAAAACAGGAGAAAAAGGGGCTATTAAGCGTAGGAGTGATTGCTAAAGTGCCATAAAAAAATCCCTAGCCAAGTAGACTAGGGTATTATGAGATATTTAAAGAATTCATGATGATTCAAAACATTTTGGATTGTGGGATCAGAACCCCTAAGGTAAGCTTTTTAATCTCTATTGTTTATTAAGTTTTATAGTTTCCTCTTTGTTAGCTATTTGCACTTTAAAAATAAGTTCTGGCCCTCTTTCACAATCTAAGTGGCAGCTCGTTTGAAATGCAGTACCTTTTAATACTCCTTCATTATTTAAATTAGCATTACCTCCACTTGTGAATTCTTCAAACCCTACCTCATATAGAACCTCTTTATTCTCGAGTCCTTCTGAACTGTCCCCTTTATATGTTGTAACATAATTTCCTATAATTTTATTATCATTTACATATAAACTCTTCTTTGTAACGACATCAAATTGCACTAACTAATCTTAAGTTTCCCCCACATAAGCTGAACTAGTTTCCTTATTACAAGCAGTAAGAAAAACGACGAAAAATAAAATAAGAGTTATAGAAGTGGATTTACGCAAATTATATCTTCTCCCTAAATAGTATTTATACACTGTAAAAACTCATACCTTATTTTACCATGTTATATATTGGAATATAATAGTTAATCAGAAGCGGAAGAGGGTATTACAGGTACATTAAGCAAAATTCTTACAAGGGATTTTAAGCGGTTAAGGAC
The DNA here is from genome assembly GCF_057837305.1 of Lysinibacillus sp. RU7. NCBI lineage: Bacteria > Bacillati > Bacillota > Bacilli > Caryophanales > Bacillaceae > Lysinibacillus > Lysinibacillus sp. RU7. Next base: position 2,212 of record NZ_JBYQFK010000024.1, read on the forward strand.
ACATATTTTATCATTTGATTGTAATAATGATGTGGGAAATTGTTGAATTAGAAAGAAACCTTATTGCTGAGAGGGTGAAAGAAGGACTCGAAGCAAGTAAATTACTTTTCGGTCTACAGCAAAAAGCCGAACACTGAGCCTTGATGGGATTATTCCAGTATTAACAATAAGATATTACATCCAGTATTTTAAGCCTAGAAACAATGTGTGTGCCTGCGCCTATATTCACATCTTTTATATTTTCACATAGATTAATATGAAATTATAATGAAAGAAGGTATGCACTCTTGTATAACAACCCTTTTGATGATTTCGACTCACCAAACCAACGATTTTTCCCACAAGGACCAGGAGGATGGCCAGCTCCTCCGCCTGGGGGACCACCACCATTTGGAGGACCATCTGGAGGAGGTGGCGGTGGTAGACCATCACAACCTGGAGGTCCAACACCAATGGCACCACCACCAAATTTCACACCTCCAATGCCTTCCACTTACGGTGCTCAAGCAATGCACGGTGGTGGTTGGGACATTCGCATTTGCCTGTACCGTAACACATATGTCTGGTTACGAAACGGAAGAAGTTTTTGGTTCTACCCTGTTGCTGTAACGAGAAATCTAATTATTGGATTCCGCTGGAGCACAAGATCTGGCTGGACTTATCGAACAATCAATCGTGATAACCTTCTTACTTTTACATGTTTCTTCGGCTAAAACCTCTCCATACTATTATCCACTCAAACAAACTTACTCAAACAACTGGCAGAGCTTAGGACTGCGACAGACCTAAGCTCGAATACATATTTTATAGAGGTGATTAATGATGATTCATATTGTAAAACCCGGTGAAACACTTAGCCAAATTGCCAGAGATTATCGCACACCGCTTTCTTCGATTATTAGTGCTAATCCAAACATCAATCCAGATGTTCTTTATATTGGTCAACCGATTACAATACCTGGATTCCCTGACCCAAGTACAATTCCTTATCATATCGATATTTCGATTAACAAGCGTACACTTCGGTTATTTAAAAATAATGTATTGCAAAAACAGTATCCAATCGCTGTTGGAAAAATGTTAAATAGAACACCTGTAGGTAACTTTATTATTATTAATAAAGCGCCTAATCCAGGTGGCCCATTCGGTACGATGTGGATGAGTCTATCAAAAGAACACTACGGTATCCATGGTACGAATAATCCGAGTTCAATTGGTCAAGCGGTTTCAAGAGGATGTATACGTATGTATAATCGTGATGTAGAGGAGTTGGCAAGAATGATTCCTATTGGTACATCTGTTTCGATTCATTTATAGCTGTAGCACTTACTTTTCTATTATTAACAGCAAATCATCGAGTTCTTCTTCGCAGGCTATTAATTTATAAACGCTAAGTTCACTTGTTTCGAGCTTTTCAACCGATTGACATGTTGTAGCAGCAACTGTTTGTTCACCATAGCGATCTTGCGTAGAATCAATAGTATACATAATAATATTATCATTATATATAAGGTCTTTGTAAATGGCATCCCCTTCCGTTGTGTAGCTGACAATTCGTACTTTATCACTTGTACTATCTTCCACATGCCCAACAAAAGCTTCGAAGCGCTCTAAATTCGTAATGTCGCCATACTTATTAATCACGTCTTCTTCCATCAGTGTGTAAGCAGTAGTACTCACTGGGATAACAGGCGACTCAGTGACTTCCTCTTTATCTTTGCAAGAAATGAGTATAAGACATATAGGAAACAATAATAAAAATTTTTTCATCGGTTCTCTCCTCGTATAGAAGATCTATATATAATGTTTATTCATCAATATAAAAAAGATTCCTATAGTTTACATCATAATCCTCGGTGAACGGTTACAACTTCTTTAATGAAGCCAGTATGTATTTAGAATCAAAAGTGTACAACATTTTTAACATCGATTATAAAACTATATAGAGGATTCGTGCCGACAAAACGCGGATATTATACGCTAAGGGATTTTTCAAGAGATACAGACCTAAGTTTTCTACGCTAAGCCGAAAACTCAGGGTCTTTTTACATCCTTAGGGGACGTAGAGCATGTATTGAATTCGATGTTTCCGCTTTAAATGAATATTCACCTAAAAAATTAATATGTTCCCATCCCAATGGAGAGATATAATAATCAGATTTAAGGCATTTGCACGCTGCCATTTAAGGTGCTTGTTTTGCTCCCACGTTTCTTTTGTCACTAGATAATTATCGAAATCTTGATGCTGACGGCTTCCCTTAATAGAAACGTTACCTGAGCGTACAAGATTTCTTAACTCGGTTAGAACAGCCATCTCATAATAGTGGCGATTAATATTCCCGTCGTCATCATAAACATGCTTTTGCCAGCGATTCGAAACAAAGTCCAAAGGCGCACCTTCTGGAACCTTTCGTTTATTGTACATATTCATCTCTTTAATGGTGTCAATAGCACGGATTAACGGTTCCCCTGATTTTCCCATACGATTCTCTTGATTGTTGTCATAGCTGGTAATATAACCTTTTGTCTTCGCAATTCTTCAATTGTTGAACGAATCAAGTAATCTGTATTCCCGTTCTCAAGAGCGCATTGAAGAGTAGCGTGTGCAATGATTCGATAGGTACAAGGACAAATTTTTGTATCCATATTGCTGCCAAAGTTCCTCTAGGTGTTCATTTCGAGTTGCGATTCGTTTTGCAATGTAACCAAGAATTTGGTGAGGAATGTCTTTAATTTGAAATAAAGTCCATCCAGGATAGCGTAGAACAGCAAGCTGTAAAGCAATCCCTAAGCGGTTATGACTTCTTCGATGCTTATTGATAAATCTAAGATCTTCTGAGGTAAAAGTATAGTGTCTTTCTATGTCCTGTTCATTCATATCATCGGGAATCGCTATAAATAGATTGCGTTGGTCAGGGGTTAACAGTTCTTTTCCTCTCATGTTACACCTCCTTGCCAGCTATTTTTTTATTTCCTAAGTAACGATATAACATCGTGACGCCTATCCCTGTAGCTTCTTTAATTTGAGATACTTTCATACATTTTCAGGGCTAGTGTGATCTTTTCGGATTCAACCTTTGGTCTACCTCCATTTCTTCCTCTAGCTCTAGCTGCAATTAACCCATCTTTTGTTCGTTCACTAATAATATTTTGTTCTAATTCAGCTATACTGGCCAACATTCTGAAAAAGAATCGCCCCATAGCTGTTGTTGTGTCGATTTTATCTTGAATGGACACAAAGTGAATTTCTTTTGCTTTAAATTGTTCCATGAGCTTTATTAAATGTTTGGTACTGCGACTGATACGATCTAATTTATAGACAACCACTGTATCACCTTGACGTAGAACTTTCAGAAGCTCGTCCAATTGAGGACGACTTTTTCTCTTTCCTGATTCTTTTTCTTCAAAAATCTGATCTACTTCATAATGGTTCAACGCATCGAGTTGTAACGATAATGACTAATCTTGCGTACTCACCCTTGCATATCCAAATTTCAATATACATCCCCCTTTCGTTATAAATTTACTATACCAAAAAGGGCTTTGATAGAAGTATATTGGTAGTTAGATTTTGGTTATATTTTTGGGTATATATTTTACTAGTTTTTAATTGCTTTCAGAAAATTTCTTTTCCGTAATCAAAAATGGTCCTTTATGGGGCTTTCATTTATGAACTAATGAATAAAATGTTTTTTAAAAAGGAATTAATGTAAAAAAATACATATTTACAACACTTATCCATATAAATATTCCTAAAAACGTTTCGGAAACAGAAATGCACTCTAATTAAATTCCTTAAACATCTCTTCGATAATTTAAATTTCCATTTAATAACATAAAATATTACCGATATACTAATTAATACTAATATTTAATAAAGGGAGTGTTGTAATTGATTATAAAAACTGTATCAACGCAATTCGATAAATTAGGTGCTGTTCAGCAAAAAATGACGGCAAAAGCACAGGTCCAAGCATCAAAATCGCAATCTCCAGTAAACGAAATGAATTTTAGTACTGAAACAACTGGAAAGACGTTGTATGTTGACCGTTCCTATAATCTACAAATTGATAACGATACAGTGTACAGTATTCCAACGAACTATGGCATGATCAATTATAAATTTCATAGCGCTACAGCAAACACATCTGACTATGTTGAACTGATTCATTTTGATAACCATATGTCTGATTCAAAGCGTGTTCATCTAGAGAGGAAAAGACAATTTCTGCAGGATTTACAGACATTTATTCGAACAGGGCAAGAAACACATCTTCGGACCGCAAGAACCTCAGGGGAAGTTATAGAGGCATTTGCAAGTTTTGGGATTACTACAGAAGATGTATTTACGATAAATGGCTCAAAACGCTATAGAATGGATCCGGCAGGTATTCTACATGAAGTAGATTTGGAAAGTAAGACGATGCGTGAAACAGATTGGCGCAAATATGGTCATGATGAAAACACTGTATTCCGAATCCAAGGAAAAGAATATCGAATGGATGAAAACGGGAGACTTCCTTTGCCAGAGGATTATGTTCACAAATACGAACAGGTAGAAATTTTTAAAAAGTAAATAGCAGTTAAAATTTCGAGACACACTAAAAGCCAAAAATGCTGATTTTGCATAGCATTTTTGGCTTTTGTTATGCCATATTATTCTTGCTTAATATATAAGCTCTCTTTTCTATTTCATTTCTCTTTTATAGTACAAAATAACATAAGGTTTTAAGGTATATGTTCCTGATAAACTGAAAGTTGCTGAATGTCTAAATGCATAAGGTTGTTTTACTTTAACTTGAGCGTATTTAGGAACATGATCTAATTGTTGTGGTTGGTACAGCGGGAATTTAGCATCAATCCAAGTATAAGTAGAATTTGGACGAATACTTCTCTTCATAGAATATAAATCAAGTAAATCACGGTTTGTCTCCGTACCACCTATTAAAATACTTGTCAAAATTGCGTCGTCTGGAATACTGCTAACATTAGTTAAATCAAAATATTGAATAGAACTAGTCGTTTTGCTTGAAGTTATAGAAGAAGTATTTAAATCCACTCTGTGACCTGGGTTCGATGCGAGATAGACTGGCTCCCCAGCAATTACTCTCAAACTATAAGGATAATTACTTCTACCATCATTCGATGGTTTAATGTAAATATAATAGTCGCCTATATAATTTGTTCGAAATTCAATCTGTCTATTTCCTTCGTCTCCTACGCCATTTCGTTGAACGATTAAATTACCCATATTATCCCTTATTTCTACATCAAATGTTTTTTGTGAGACTAATGTTAATTTTTCACTTTCGTTCATTCCTAATGAAATTTTATATATTCTACTCTCTGTGTCATCCATAATTGTTGTTAAATCATTTTTTTCAGGAATTAAAGAGTTAGTACTATCGTTTCGTGGAAGATCAATGGCTTCTTCATAAAGGCTGTTTGCATCAATAGTTAAGGGCATTAACACAAACAAAGTAAGAGTAAATAATAGTGCATAAAGTTTCTTCATTTCTTATCATCTCATCCTTTTATTGTAATACCATAATTAATATCGACTCAATATCAATTATATTGGTTCAACACCGTAACTTGGGGTTGACCATATAAAGAATTTGAAAGTTATGCATTTTAGTATAGTAGCGAAAACTTACATATCGTAATTGTTGTCCAGACAAACTATCAAATCTGTTTATTACTATAGCAATTCCTTACCCTCGAGGTACTCTGAGTCTATCATTTGTACAACCGACATTACAACCGACAGTAAAATTGTCGTTATCTGTCGGTATTGTGTCGGTACCTATTGGTATTATGTCGGTATATCTCAAGATACAGATAGTGTTTATTGAACAATATATTTACACAAAGATTTCAAATTAACCTAAAAAATAAAGGCTATTTATTTTGTTTAACACTATAACTTGGAGTGATTTTTCAAAAAAAGTAATCCTTAAAATGAATGAGTGATGAAGAAAATTTGCTCTCGACCACAGTGTAGGTTACTATTTTTAATGACAACTCCCGACTTTTGGTAATGAATAATCATATTTACATAAATTACATTTTTTATATTTATGGGGGGGGGCTAGAATTCGACTTTTTATGTTGAAATTTACTTAGCGTATAATATCCGCGTTTTGTCGGCACGACCCCTAATTAATATAGATGCAATAAAAAGAGACCAAAACAATTTTGGTTTTTTAACAATTTCTTTTACGAATTCAACATATGTATTCCATTTCTTTGTAAAAAATACAAGCATAAGCATAAAAATACAAGACCAAAAAACTTGTTGTGCTAGGATCTCTCCCGAAGATACGTGTTAAATAAGCTTCCAGTAAATTGGAGTAACACCCCACATAACATAAGAAAGTATTGCATACTCAACACCCCCTTTTTTATTGTTTAATTGCATTCTGCGCCTTCTTTCTAAAATTCAGATTAAGTCTATCCTATTTTATTTTATCAAAGTTCAGATTAAATAAAATACTACCGGAAGATTCTCCCTCTGTTAAATAGCACTTTTACAGAATAAGGAATGATTATTTGTTACTTTCCGATAGCTTTCTGTATAAACGGAGCCCTGGACACATTTGTAATTTCACATATTTGATTTATAGTCATATTTCCTTCTTTATATAACTTTACTGCATAATTCATATCTAGGGGATTTTATAATCTTTTTTTAACCGGCTTTTAAATTCCCCTTCTTTCTTAGCCAACTCAATTGCTTCATGTTTACACATAAAACAATCCATTCTATTATTTTTACTAATTATAAGAAAAAATGAAACTTTAACCACATATACTCGTCAAAACTTTCAGTGAGTAATACGAACGAAATGGTAGGTACAAACATAATGAAAAAAATTGTATTTCTGATGGGCTGTGTCTCTGAATGGCTTGTTTTCTTTTTTGTTCTGCTCTGTGTCTTAAGTGTTAACATGATTAACTTCGGCAATATTCTATTTGTTGATATGCCTTGGGAAGAGCCTGCTACGGTAACATCTTCATCATTTATTCAACTGATACTGCTTGTATTAGGCATGGGCTTAGTCTGTTTCTTTTATATCCATTATTTTGATGGAGAAGGATTGTATAAACGATTCAAAGAGGTGATTTGGGGAATATTATTCGGCCTAAACTCATTAGGTTGCATAGTTTACTTTTTGATGGGCGATGGTTTTAATTTGCCTAAAAACGAACTGATTTTTCTAATCGTCGTTACGATCGTTAGCGTATTGCTAACTATGCAAATCATGACTAAACCTAACAATAGGTAAACAGTAAAAAACCCGGTCCTCTTCAAAGACCAGGCATTGCCACAAAGATTTGGTAAATAATATAAAAAACAAATAGTATGACCGCGAATTTAATCAGCCACTTTGCAATACTCCACAAGATGCTAACGACAATGATGAAGATAATAATTGATAGTAACAGTTCCATCGGCTATCCCTCAACCACAATGGAAATTTCATCATTTATGCAGTCAATTGTTCGGTTCGTTGGCATCATTAATCGAAAATAAAAATTTCTTCAATTGAAGCGTGGACTGCTCGCGAAATATCAATGGCTAACTTTAACGATGGATTATATTTAGCTGCTTCTAAGCGAATAATAGTTTCCCTTCGAACACCTACTTTTGTTGCCAATTCATCTTGTGTTAATCCTGCTAATTGACGATATTTTTTTAAATAACATGTAAATTGCGGCACTAAATCGCCACCTCTCAAAACTTTTCATAATAATAAAATAGTACTGCATATGTGATAAACGTTGTAGCCCATCCTATAGCAGCTAGTATGATAATGATTCCTTGGCTAATCTCCAATAGTGTTATACTTATCCCAATTATAAATAAAAATAGGGCTGGTACTAGCATCGTCTTTGCTTGAGCCTTTTGTCTATTCTCCTCAAAGCGCTCATCAGGCATTTCTTGCGCCAACTTTTTTAAAAAATAAAAGCTAAAAAAGCTAAAGAAACTAAAGTAAAATAAGTCGGCTGGATCGTTTGTTTGAAAATATTGAAGGCCCATAAATCCTAGAAAACCGAAAATCCATGTGTACTTAAATCGCTTTTTTTCTTTTCCATAGTTCATATATATCACCCCAATTATAACGAATTATTATTATTTGTAATACTAAAATAACAATTAAATAATATACAATAGTAGGCATTTCCATAAATAGCACGATAATCAACATAAATAAACTAGGTACTATATATTTTCTTGGATGACGCCATAAATCGTTTTGAACTTGCCATTTTTGAATTGGTCGCTTCCATTCTAATATCCCCATTATAAATGCACTCTGCGCAGCTAAATACAATAGCAATATCCCGTGAAAATGCGAAGGGGTGTAACCCACTGTCAACCATAACCCACTATAAAAAAGATAGATGCTTAACTGTACAAAAAAAAGTATAAGTATATACATCATAAAAAAAGTTGTTCGTTGGTTTGGAAGCATTCTTACCTTTTGATAAAGAGACCGATCGCTTGAAAGGATTGTCTGTAGAGGTGTATTAAACGTTAATATTGCTAGCCCTAATGGTAAAATATCCAAAAATGCCATTTCAACCGCCATTTTCGTGAAAAAACCGCTAAATAACAAAAGTATCATCGTATTAAGTAAAATCTTCTTATTACTAATAACATAGCGATAAATATAGAGAAATGTTGAAGGTAGTTGTTTAAAACGTTCCTGTTTTAATATAACTTTCTCTACTTTACTATAATACACTAGTGGATGAAAACGAATGAGGAAAAAATACTGTATACTACAAAGGAGAATGCTTAGTAGTACTAAAGCATTCTGATTAAAAAATGAAAATAGAAATAGAGATACTGTTAGCATTGTAACAACGCTGAGCATTATATATTGTTCTTTTTGGCTATACAAAAATAAAAGAAACGCACTTAATGTATACGAAAGAAACAATAGTAAACTTCCAACTATTTGTAAAAACATTACAGACTGTGTTGCGACAAATAGTACGACTAAGTGAAGTATTCGCGTAAAAAAGATATATATGCTATGTGCAATAAAATAGTGACGGTGAAAACTACTTTTTTTATAAGGAAGCATTAGACAAGCATTTAAATGTGATGAGTCAAAGGAAGATAAATTACGTAAAGTACTTACTAATGTTGTTACTGTTATCATCAATAAAAAAATAGTAAATGTAATTTCAATCTCAATATAAAGTTTACATACTACATAAAGAATAATTGTCATTATACTATGAAGCCAAATCTTTTCGTACGTTGCCCCAACAAACATCTTGAGAAAAGGATTATACATGTATTTCTTTCAACTCCCTTCGAATGCTTTCAGGGTTAATGGCTTCTCCTTTGAATTCCATAGCTATTTCTCCGTTTTTTAGCACGTACACATAATCTGCTGTTTCCGTAATGCTTTCAAGTACATGAGATGAAAATAGAATACTCCCTTTATTTTTATATGATTTAATAAGCTGATATAAAAACTCTGTACTTTGAAAATCTAAACCATTCACGGGCTCATCTAAAATTAATAGGTCAGGTTTTAAAGCAAAGGCAGTTATTAAATACACCTTTTTTCGGTTCCCCATTGACAAATCCTTAATTAAAATCGCCTTATATTTTTCAAAATGAAATCCGTTTATTAATTCATCTATTACTGGCTGATTGAGCGGCTTTTTATATGAACGAAAAACATATTGAATGTATTCCTGAAAAGTAAAATATGAAAAAGAAGTATCCTCAGCAAAGACCATATAACGTTTTAATTTAAAATGGTCATTTATCAATTCAATTTCTTCTCCTAACCATTGTATACTTTCGGCCTTTACATGCTGATGAACACCTGCTAAAGCATGGAGTAATGTCGTTTTCCCTGCTCCATTTAAGCCGATTAAAGCTGTAATTTGGTTAGGTTTTATTGTTAAATGTACGTTATTTAATACACTTTTTAATGGTTCATAATAAGCCGACAAGTCTTTAATCGATAATAATTTAGGACTTTTTTTGTTCAAGACGTTTCACTCCCCATAAGAAAAATACCGCAATAAGTAAATAAAATACAGCCATTAAGTAGGCAGCCTTCGTAAATTGCAAAACAGCTAGGAATCCCCATAATAACACGATTAATAATCTAAATATCTTCATTGTCAATCCCCCTTAAAGTTAACTATTTGTCACCTTTAGTGATAAATATATCACTTAAAATATACAATTGCAATCCCACTTTAGCAAACAAAAAACCCGGTCCTATTCAAAGACCAGGCATTGCCATAAAGATTTGGTAAATAATATAAAAAATAAATAGTATGACCGCGAATTTAATGAGCCACTTTGCAATACTCCACAAGATGCTAACGACAATGATGAAGATAATAATTGATAGTAACAGTTCCATCGGCTATCCCTCAACCACAATGGCACTTTTATCAATCATCCAGTTCGTTAACATCATGGTGCGGGTTTTGGATTCAATTTCTGCTGCTAACGATACATGCAGTAAGCCTTTCTCTACTCCCTTGTCTTGCTGTTCCTCTAGTAGTTTTTCAGCCGTTTCAACGCTAACCCCTTTTTCTTTCAGCATTTCCGTAATAGACGCTTCCATTAAATTGATGCTCAATTTATTCCTCCTTCAGTAGACGCTTATGACGTTCAATGAGCACTCCTTTTCGTGCATAGCCAAACTTTTCAAATAAATCATCGGTCTCTTCTTGCTGCATATACATCTCAATCACCGTGTAACGGAGATTTGTGCATGTTACTTTAAAACCGAGTAGCTTAGACATTTGTAAAAATACGCGTTCCACCGTTTTCACCGTAATCGGTTCGCCGAGCTTATTCCCGACACCTAGCCAAACATCATCAATCTGCTCAAGTTGTGAGAAAAATAATTCTGTTTCTTGCTTATATTGCAACAAGATTTCCAGTAATTTTTCCGGTAAGTCCAACGTACGATACGTACTTCTTTCCATAATATGAATCGTCATTTCATCTTCGTTTAGATGGGACCATTTCATTTTTACAAGCTCCGCTGGTTTAATGCCAAGCATAGCAATCGCATACGTAATCGTAAGGTTTCGCATCGCAAGCCACGCATGCTCCTCCGTTTGAGCAATTCTATATAGACTATGCCAGCAGTCCAGTACTTGTTGTAGTTCAGCTTCAGTTAATGCAAATAATTTCGTTTCTTTTTTGGCTACTGGCTCTAGCAATGTTTCATTATACGAGTCAATATATTTCCGACCATATAAAAACTCTAAATAAACTCGCATCGCCGCTAATTTACGATTGACGGAGTTTGCAGTATTATAGTGCGTGTATAGATGGTTAATATAAGCCTTTAATCCATCCTGAAACTGATCACGAAATGATTCCTCGTCTAGAAACTTTTCAAACTGTTTTGCATCATTTACATATTGTTTCACTGTATGTGGTGATTTGTTTAAGCCTTGTAAAAATGCACGAAACGCCTCTGCATAATGATTCCCCACTGACCTAACCTCCTTATTAAGTTGCGTGTTTTTATGTGAGTTTTAAGATATTTTGATGCGTGTAGTTTTATATTATTATAATCTATAGTGTCGCATAATATGCATTAAAGTAAAGTTTTTCATCCGGAACATTCGTTCTTTTAAGCTGTATTATAACCAAATTTTCAATTTTGTGCTATGATTGGCACTAGGTATGCAAAACTGTACTGTAACAGATACTGAAAATCACTACACCTATGCACCTTTTTGCTTGAAAATTCACTTAATTGTATATCAAAATGTTATTGTAGTATATAATATGGCTAATTCATTAACAGGGGGAAATAAAATGCAAGTACGTACTACTCGATTAGAGGCGGAAGAAGCAAAAATCATTTATCAAGAAACGGCTGGTTTAGCCATTATTACGATTCACCGTCCACAATTAAAAAATGCTTTGACAGCGAATATGTGGGATCAATTGGCCAAAATCGCCCTACAAACATTAGAAAATCCCAAAAACAAAGTGTTAATTTTACGCGGTTCTGGCGAAAACTTTACAGCTGGTTCCGATATTAAAGAATTCAACTCGATTTCACTTGAAAAAGCAGAAGCTGCTTTCATTAACATGGAAAATACGATTTCAACGATTGAAAACTTACCTATTCCTGTCATCGGTGTTATTAACGGACCTGCCATGGGGGCTGGCTTAGAACTTGCACTAGCTTGTGACATCCGCATTGGTTCCGATAAAACGAAAATGGGTATTCCGGTTGGGAAATTAGGCATTACACTAAACAATAAATTTGCCAAACGTCTTGTTGATTTAGTCGGACCAAGTGCAACAAAAGATTTTGTCTTTACAGGTCGTATGTATAAAGCAGAAGAAGCATTCAAAGCAGGCATGTTAAACTATTTAGTAGCGGAAAAAGATTTAAATCGCTTTGCCATTCGTATGGGGAAATTAGTAGCTGGGATGTCGCCAGATTCTTTACTTGCTGTAAAACGCTCTGTTCGTGAATGTTTAGACTCTACGCCAAAACTGTGGGAAGGGTCTACACCATTTGTTTCACAAACCGATTTTGCTGAAGGTGTACGTGCTTTCGTTGAAAAACGCCAACCTGAATTTACACGTCAAACGAAATAACAAAATGAAAACAGGTAGAGAAAACGATACTTTTCTCCACCTGTTTTTTAGTTTTATTTCATTCCTTTTACAACAACATTGATATATTCTGGTTCAATACCAAAATGCAAGTAAAATGAGTCAGAAATTTGCTGTTGCAAGCCGCGCACTACTTCTCTCACATCATATGTAATAGGTGCCTTTAAAAAAATCACAATCGTCATCGACGGCATTAAATCCACTGTTAATTGCGCAATGTCAAAACGAGCAATGCCATTGTTTTTACTTAATTCATGCGTTAACACTTGCAAGTAAACAGATTTTGAAATCTCAATGGTTTCTTGATGAAAATCCGGTCGGACAATTGTTGTTTCCCCTATTTTTTTATTTTTGAAGAAGATTTCTCTACCCTTTTGAACAAATCGCTTAAAGAAATTTTGTTCCACTTGGGCATGTGGAATCGGCATTACATGTTTGCCTTGTGTTTCGCGAATAAACTTAGCGAGCTGAATTTCTTTAGTTGTACGAATATCTGTTACATAATGAAAATGATCAACCGGCGCTACGTTTAACCGATCCGCAATTTGCTTCGTCATCTTATCGCTTGTTCCTATAATGAGTAACGACTTCAAATCCGCTTCTTGTAACGCCTTTATGACTGCTTGCTGATGTGCTTCATCATGGAAGATGGCACGGCGTACAGCCGTAATTGTATTTTTTTCAAACTTTGCACTTATCCCAGCTAATTTTTCACCGTTTACGATCAGTAAGCCATCATCAATAATCCCTTCAATCCCATATTGATGGGCGAATTCTAATGCTGATGTACTTTTCCCTGTTCCACTTGGGCCACTTAATGAATAGACTTCCATTACTATCACCATCCCTTCCCTTTAGTGTAAACGATTACTAAGTGATTGACGAATTGTTTTATGCGAAGATTTCTGCGCTACTGTCTGTATTTGCTTTCTAGTAGGAAAAGATACTTTTTTCTGAAATATATCCCTGTTTTTCAACGCTGTTATGGTACAATAAATTTTATATTTTATTATTTAGGAGTGTTATTACTTTGAAAGTTCAACCATCACAAAAAATGTCGCTATTTGCACCAGCTATTTTCGGCGATTTAAAGCAATTTGCGCTGGATCAACAAGCAAAAGGCATGGAGCTAATCGATTTAAGCTTAGGTAGCCCAGATATTCCACCCGCCGATTTCTTACGCGAAACGATGTCTGAACTGACAAAGCTTGAAACATCTTATGGCTATACATTAACAGGCATTCAAACATTTAATGAAGCAGTATGTCGTTACTACAAGCGTGTCAACAGTGTCACGTTAGACCCGTCAACAGAGGTCGTACAAACAATCGGCTCACAGGAAGGACTCGTTCACTTGCCAGTCGCATTTTGTGACCCAGGTGATATCGTCTTAACAACAAACCCTGCCTATGTTGCGTACGATGCAGGCATTCATTTAGCCGGTGCAACGCCTTACTATATGCCATTAACAAAAGAAAATGGGTATTTACCTGATTTAGCAGCAGTGCCAGAAGAGGTTGCACAAAAGGCTAAACTATTAATCTTGAACTTACCAGGTAATCCTGTTCCAGCGATGCCCTCTATTGCTTACTTTGAAGAAGTGGTGGCGTTCGCCAAAAAATACAATATTATTGTATTACACGATGCAGCTTATTCGGAGTTTTACTTTAAAGGGGATGCACCGATTAGCTTCTTAGCGACTCCAGGTGCAAAAGAAGTAGGGTTAGAAATTAACTCCCTATCGAAAAGCTTTAGCCTTGCAGGAACGCGTATTGCCTATATCGTAGGAAATGCGGAAATGGTTAGCATTTTAAAACAATTAAAATCAAACTTAGATTTTGGTATCTTTGAGCCGATTCAATTAGTCGCAGCTAAAGCATTAGATCACGCAGAAACTATTACAGCCAACCTACGTCAAACATTTGCGGCACGTCATAAAACATTAATGGACGGCTTAACATCGATTGGTTGGGAAGTGGCTCCAAGCGATGGTGGTATGTTCGTATGGGCGAAGTTCCCTTACAACATGGATAGTAAATCATTTGCATTTGAAGCCATTGCCCAAACAGGTGTCGTAATGGTACCAGGAACAGCGTTTGGGACAGCCGGTGAAGGTTATATGCGTCTAGCGCTTGTACAAGATGTAGAAAAGCTTACACGTGCCGTTGAAAAACTATCAAAAATCAACATAAAAAAAGAAGCTACAGTTTAATTCTGTAACTTCGATGCTAGAGGGTGTCCAGAAAGTGAAGAGCTTTTTGGACATCCTCTGCTTTATTCTTCTAAAAACGTATATGTAATCATCCCTTCGTCTTTCATTTCCGTCCCATCTAACAAAACGACGACTGTTTGAAAAATGATTTCCTCATTTTCTACACATGCCCAGCGTTCATCAGGTATGATTTCAAACGACACAATTTCCATTTCCTTCGTATGAATATTTCCTACTAACTCTACACCATACTTGCCAATCGTTTGTATGCCATTCGCTGACTTTTTTAATACACGTAACGATATATAGTCAATTTTTTCTTCATCTGTTTCTTCTATAACATAGACATGTCCAGAAACGGTATCGCCTTCTACAAGCGTTGTTTTATCAAGCATCGTATCCACTTTTATGCCATCACATTCCATCGTCGTAAACCATTTATTTACCATGCGATCATCCCCCTGAAAGAAAATCGGCAGCTAGCTGCTACCGATTATTGAATATCTTCATATTGATCTGCTGTATTTGTTTGGAACTTATTATAACGCTCTTTAAACAGCATATAGAAATGTTGGACAAATACTTTTATTAATGCATAGACTGGAATACCTAAAATCACTCCTGGTACACCAAATAGAGAGCCAAATGTTAATAAGACAAAAATAATTGTAATCGGGTGAATACTAAGTGATTTCCCCATGATTTGAGGTGAAATAAACTTCCCTTCAATCAGCTGTACAACCGTCCAAACAACCCCTACTTTTACAACCATAAAAGGACTTGTCACAATGGCGATAATGAGCGCTGGGGTAATTGCAATAACCGGTCCTAAATAAGGGACAACACTTGTGACCATTGCCAGTGTACCAAGTAATAATGCATAAGGTAGTTTAATAATTAAAAAGCCAATCGTCACCATAATGCCGATACAAATTGATACTAAAATTTGTCCTTGAATATACGAGCTGATTTGATTATCCATATCTTCCATCACATCGTCAACAAATGCGCGCATGCGTGGCGGGAATAAGCGCAATATGAACTTCGGCATTTTTTCGCCTTCCCATAATAAATAAAATAAAATGAATGGTACGATAACAAGCGATAGTACGATACCTGTAAGTGTCGTTACAACCCCTGTTACGCCATTTGCGACACCACTCGCTAAGTTTGTCGCCGTATCCTTAACAGTCTTTGTTAAGTCATCTGTCATGTTCTCTAATACTAAATTATAGTCAATATTGGCAGTTGCTAAATATTCATTGATTCGAGAATTATTAATAAAGGATATCACGCTATCAATGAGAGACATAAAGTATATTGGAAACTCATGTAGCAAGTTGGTAAACTGATTTTTTAAGAATGGAACTACTAATAAAATCAGTAGTGTAATGACTCCAATTAGCCCTAAAAATATGAGTAAGATCCCCCATACGCGAGGCACTTTCCATCGGATTAAAATTCTTAAAAATGGTCGTAATAAATAATACAAAATGACGCCAAGTACGCCCGGTAAAATGACGACTTCTAGTAACACAAGGAATGGCTGAAATATAAAC
Source organism: Lysinibacillus sp. RU7 (assembly GCF_057837305.1). NCBI lineage: Bacteria > Bacillati > Bacillota > Bacilli > Caryophanales > Bacillaceae > Lysinibacillus > Lysinibacillus sp. RU7. The sequence goes on from NZ_JBYQFK010000024.1 coordinate 18,629, forward strand.
GAGATTTTGTCGAATATAAAAATAATGCAGCCTGCTAGTAGCGTAATAATTAATAAAAATAATAAATTTTTCCCGCCTAAAAAGCGGATGAACCGTGTCGAAAAGAAGTGGGACTTCTCTTGTGGTAACTGTTCATTCTGTCTGTCTTGTTCCAAAATACCACCCCAACAAATCGTCAATTTTAAGATATTTTCATTGTATCATGCCTGTTTCCATTAAGTGCAATATTTCACTAATTGCTTGTTAAAAAATCATGTAAAATTTGTTGATTGGCTTCTTTATCTATTTCGAGTACGTCTCCGACACGTGAATAATTTCGATCAACAAACGTTCCCTCTGCTGGAATCGTTAGTTTTGAAATTTCTACTCCACCACTCATCGCTACACCGAGCACGGTTTTTAATTGGTCTGATGACGATATATCTGTTGTGATATAGCCTTGTGTCGCGCCAACTAATTTCGGCAAGTTTTTCACATTGCCTATCGATAATACTTCATTTTTTAATGCCTCTATCACTTTTTGCTGACGTTCCACACGACCGAAATCACCTTCACGATCCATACGGAAACGAGCATATCCAAGTAATTGTTGCCCGTTTAGTTGCTGCACACCTTGTGTGAGTGATACACCAATATTCGCGGACATATTTTTCTCTACATCGATTTCCACTCCATCTGGTGCTAAAATATCAATCAACGACTCAAAGTTTTTAAAGTCGACAATAGCATAATGGTGAATCGGCACATCAAACATCGATGTAATCGTATCTTTCGTTAGCTGAACACCACCTAAATAATAAGCGGTATTTAGCTTATACATTTGATAACCCGGAATCTCCGCATAAATATCACGCATAAAGGAGACAAGCTTGATCTCATCGGTTTTCTTTTGCCATGACACAAGCATCATCGTATCTGTACGAGATTTTTCCTCTCCCCTCGTATCAATACCAAGCAGTAAATAATTGACCGTTTCATCTTCTTTTTCGTCGGGGACAAACGGCTCTGGTGTAGCATTATTCCCTTCACCTGCAAGCTGTAAACCAGCTCGATACTGCATGACGCCATATGTACCAATGCCTAATAAAGCAAAAATTAAGACGATAAATACAACGCGCCCCTTACGCAATCTCTTTTTTTGGTAACGGCGTTCCTTTTGTTCTTCCATACAAAAACTCCTTCTCAATTCATCGACTATATGACGTTGTACTCATGAATATGTTTCCATCTTCTGTCGCTTTATTATACTATGCATGACAGAAATTTGCAGATTCCTGCACTTAAGCGAATATTTTGTGCAGAAACAAGTAGCGTGCTACAATAATTATATTTTTCAGGAGGTGTTTTTAGTTGGAAAAAGCAACATTTGCAGGTGGCTGTTTTTGGTGTATGGTGAAGCCATTTGATCAATGGGACGGTATACATAAAGTAACGAGTGGCTATATGGGTGGTCACGTAGAAAATCCAACATATGAGGATGTAAAGAAAGGCACTTCTGGTCATTTAGAAGTCGTACAAATCGAATTTGACCCTTCCGTATTTAGCTATGAACAGTTATTAGACATTTACTGGATGCAAATCGACCCGACAGATGATGGCGGACAATTTCACGACCGCGGTGAGTCTTATAAAACAGCCATCTTTGTACATAACGAAACGCAACGTCAGCTAGCTGAACAATCTAAAGTTCAATTAGCAGCAAGCGGCCGTTTTAAAAAACCAATCGTCACAGACATTCGTGATGCCAATACGTTTTATAAAGCGGAAGATTATCATCAAGATTACTATCAAAAAGAGCCTGAGCACTATAAAGAAGACCGCGAAAAATCTGGCCGCGATACGTTTTTGAAAGAATATTGGGGATAAGCAAACTGCCCGCTCACTACGGGCAGTTTTGTTTCTTCATACATTAGTTTACATAATAAAATTATAACGTTAATCTACAACTATTGTTGCCTCATTTTGTTCCCAGTTAATAATGGCTTCCATAAATAGTTCGCCATATTTTGTGAGTTTATTTTCCCCTACTCCACTAATGGCTAAAAAGGCATTGGCTGTTTTTGGTCGTTTTTCACAAAGCTCCTTTAACGTTTTATCTGAGAACACAACATATGGTGGAACGGCTTCTTTCGCCGCAATGTCTTTACGAATTTCACGTAAATGTTCAAATAGAGGATCTTGGTCGGAAATGGCTTTGACTACTGGTGCACTTCTACGCAGCACTTTTCGTTGGCCCGTTAACACTTCTTTTCCGAGCTCCGTCATAAAAATCGTTGGAAATTGCCCATTGCTCACAGCTAGTAATTTTTCAGCAATACAGAACTCAATAAATTGCGCAATTTCTTTTGCGTTCATTTCCTTTAAAATTCCGTATGTTGGGAGGCGGTTAAAACCAAGCTCTTGCACTTTTTTATTACTCGAACCTGCTAGTACTTGGCTTACTAATACTTTCCCAAACTTTTGTCCCATCCGTACAACACACGATAATACTTTTTGCGCCTCTACGGTCATATCTACTTGCGGTCGCTCATCTGTACAATGATTACATTTGCCACAAGCGATGTCTGTTTGTTCGCCAAAGTAACGTGTTATGTAGTTTTGTAAACAATCTTCTGTATGACAATAATCGATCATCTCTTGTAATTTTGTTAATTCAAACGGAATGCGCGTACGATCCTGTGCTTGGTCGATTAAAAAGCGCTGTGTCTGCTCGTCACTCGATGCGTATAGAAGAATACATTCACTCGGCAACCCATCACGCCCTGCTCGTCCCGCTTCTTGGTAATAGCTTTCCATATTGCGCGGCATTTGATAATGCATCACATAGCGTACATTCGTTTTATTGATCCCCATCCCAAACGCATTCGTTGCAACCATGACCGTTAATTCATCATTTAAAAATCGTTGCTGCATGGTAGACCTTTCATCATCCCCAAGACCGCCATGATACTTCCCGACATGCATACCTTTTTTTTCGAGCAACGTATATACCTGCTCCACAGCTTTTCTTGTGGCACAATAAATGATCCCTGCATCTTGTCGATTATTCGTGGCATATTCCACAATGTACCGCTCTCGGTTTTCTCCTCGTAAAACAGAAAATGCTAAGTTTGGACGGCTAAACCCTGTGATGAATGTAGCATTTGGTGAGATGCTTAACAATTCACATATATCCTGCCGTACATGAGGTGTGGCAGTTGCTGTTAGGGCCACAATTGTAGGCTTTTCCATCCACAAATCCTTTATCCGATGTAAAAGACGATAGCTTGGCCTAAAATCATGTCCCCATTGGGAAATACAATGGGCTTCATCGATCGCAATTAGTGGCACATGTAAATTCGCTAAAGTCATACAAAATGCTTCATTTTCTAATCGTTCAGGCGCAATATAGAGTAGCTTTAAATCTCCCATTCTCGCTTGGTACAATACATCTTCTGCTTCTTCATAACTAATGGAGCTATTAATAAAAGCAGCCTGAATGCCACTTGTTCGGAGCATATCCACTTGGTCTTTCATTAAAGAAATAAGCGGTGAAATGACAATCGTCGTCCCTGGTAACGTAAGAGCAGGCACTTGGTAACAAAGTGATTTCCCTCCCCCTGTTGGCATGACGACAAGCGTATCTCTCCCAGCTAAAACAGACGCAATTGCTTGTTGCTGACCGTCTCGGAATGATGTATAACCAAAGTACTGTTGTAATATGTTATTCGCTTTTTGTAGCAATTTACTGCCTCCCTTTCATTTTTGTTTACATAATATTATTATAATTTTTCTCCATACAAAAAAGAGATTCTATTTTTCAATTTGCAAATACGTAATATAATAGTTACTATCTACTAAATTGATTTTATAAACAATCGGAAATTCCTTTGTTTGTCCTTTGATGTACCATTCAAAACCGGACTGACCGATTTCTGTCACCTCGAAGTTCTCGATTAAAAGCTTCTTTTCTTCATTTACCATTGCTTCCTTTAGTAAATCCGATAAAATGTACGGTTCAACTTGTGCAAAATCGTTTAATGCCACATATTGATTAAATGCGGCATTAAATGTATGGATAAATGCCTCTAGTGCATCTGGATTATACTCAAATGTTGGCTTTTCGTACTGTTCAAGTACAGTCATATCGTATTTTTGCGGTACTTCTATATCTTGAAAAGCGTTATGTAACGTGTAACGTTCCATTGCAGTTAACGTTTCTGTTTCTAACATGTCTATAAGTTGTGATTGATTGCCTTGCTCCATTGCCTCTACATCTGCACTATTTCGAAGATGAAGAATCGCGATATTATCCTCTATAGAAAAAGCTTGTAATTTTGCTTCAAGCTGCTGACCGTTACTCGTTTCAATGAGTGCTTTCGGATGATCGCGCATCACAATAGCCTCTGTCACAATCCATTTATCTCGCCCATCCGCTAAAAAGACACTGCCGTCTGTACTACCCGCTACACTGTACACCTTGACGTTCGCGTCCATCACTTCTTTCTGAACAGGCTTGCTCTCTGGCAACACTTGACTAACTGATTCAAAGCCGCCTTGAGAGCATCCGGCAAGAACTAGTAGACATAATATAATTATCTTTTTCATCTTTCCTCCACTGCAAATACTTGCTTAATCTTCAATTATACGAAAAAGCAGCCCGTCAGACGGACTGCTTCCTATTATACATGCTTTTTATGCTGTTGGTATAAATACACCACTACAAACATTAACGAAAATAACCCGACTACGATCCATTTCGAGATAATATGTGTCCCTGTTAAATCGTATACGACGCCAATTAGCAGTGGTACAATCGCACTCATCATAAAGCCCCCTGATAACACCATCGAGCTCCATGAACTTGCCTCTGCGTTATTTTTCGCTTCATCAAGCGGTAACATCAAGCCAATTGGGAATAACCCCGATAAGGCAACCCCTAAAATAACAGCCGCTACCCATAATGCCCAATTTGCTGGAATAAGTAAAACCCCTGCTCCGATGATCCCGATTGTCAATAAAATATAGAGCCACATTACGCGATTCGGAAATTTATTAATCAGCAATGGAATAAATAAATTACCTATAAGTTGCACAATCGACATTGTCGTTAATACCGAGCCCGCTGTAATTAGTGTCAAGCCTTGCTCCTGTGCAATCGGTGATAGCCATGTCGTTAGCGAGAAGAATACCGACGTTTGCAAACCGAAATATAATAAAATGAGCCAGGCTGTCTTCGTTTTCCACGGATTGCGTAAAGGCTCTTCTACTTGAGTTTTGCTAATACGTTGCTCTTTTGGACCAGCTGCTATCGTCCATAAAATAAGTGCGGGAATAGCTAAAACGCCCCATACACCAAGGGCGATTTGCCATGATTGCAATTGGGCAAACAATACCCCCGTCAACCCAGCACTAATCGTTGCCCCGGCCCCCATCGCCAGCGAATACAATCCAACTACCGGTGCTATTTTATGTGCAAAACGCTCCTTAATAAAGGCATTAATAATTGGGCTAATAATCGCAATGGCAAAACCTACGATAAAGCTTGTCAATATAAGTGCGATATAATTGCCAAACAGGAGGCGTGCCAACGTTCCGACACCAATTGCCATCACAAGCAGATTAACGGCCCATTTATAGCCTAATTTCTTTTGAAATGGAACTGCAAGCGGTGCAAATAACCCCATACAAAATACTGGAATAGACGTTAGTAAACTGACTTGTGTATTTGATATAGTTAACTCATCTGTAATCGTGTTGAGCAGTGGTCCGATACTTGTTACAGAAGGTCGTAAGTTTAGTGACACGAAGAAAATGGCTGCCAGTGCAACCCCTACATGCCACCCTTTTACTTGTTGCATATAAAAACCTCTATTCTCTCTAGTTCACTCTGTTAGTAAAGCATATTTCAAGTTGTCTGACAACATAATCGCATAGAAAAAGAAATCTATGTATAGAATGGTGTCGATACTGCAGTTTTACCATTTTAAAACCACAACTAATCATGCTATAATAGAAACATTGTGTATGAAACAGAAAAGTTTAAAGCAATTAGTAGATAAATGAGGAGGAACTTACATGATTCAAGTAAGTGGTGTAGGTCTTCGCTATGGCGACCGTAAATTATTTGACGACGTAAATATTAAATTCACACCAGGCAACTGTTACGGACTAATCGGGGCGAATGGTGCTGGTAAATCAACATTTTTAAAAATTTTAGCTGGTGATATTGAGGCGCAAGAAGGCCATGTATCAATGGGTAAGGACGAGCGTTTATCGGTACTTAAACAAAATCACTTCGAATACGATGAGTTCACTGTTTTAGAGACCGTTATTATGGGGAACAAACGTCTATATGAAGTCATGAAAGAAAAAGACGCTATTTATGCAAAAGAAGAGTTTTCTGATGAAGATGGTATGCGTGCAGCAGAGCTAGAAGGCGAATTCGCGGAAATGAACGGCTGGGTAGCAGAATCTGACGCAGCAACACTTCTAAATGGTTTAGGCATTGGTGATGAATTACATTATACAAAAATGGCCGATCTAGAAGGCGCTGAAAAAGTAAAAGTTTTACTTGCACAAGCACTATTTGGTGAGCCAGATGTACTATTACTCGACGAGCCTACCAACCACCTTGACTTAAAGGCAATCCAATGGTTAGAAGAGTTTTTAATCAACTTCGAAAATACTGTAATCGTTGTATCCCATGACCGTCACTTCTTAAACAAAGTATGTACGCACATTGCGGACCTTGACTTTGGGAAAATTCAATTATATGTTGGTAACTACGATTTCTGGTATGAATCAAGTCAATTAGCACAAAAAATGCAATCTGACCAAAATGCCAAAAAAGAAGAGAAGATTAAAGAATTACAAGCATTCATTGCACGCTTCTCTGCGAACGCTTCTAAATCAAAGCAAGCAACATCTCGTAAAAAAATGCTGGATAAAATCGAGCTTGACGACATTCGTCCATCAAGCCGTAAATACCCATTCATTAACTTCCAAATTGGTCGTGAAATCGGGAATGATGTATTAACGGTTGACGGTTTAACAGCTTCACTAGAGGGCGAAACATTATTTAAAGACATTCGTTTCTCGATGAATAAGGAAGATAAAGTCGTATTACTTGGTAGTCCAAATGCGAAAACTGCACTATTTGATATTTTAATGGAGCAAGCACAGGCGGACGCTGGTACATTCAAATGGGGTGTCACTACGTCTCAAAGCTACTTTGAAAACGACCACGACAAATATTTCACAGGCAGTGAAAAAACATTAGTCGAATGGTTACGCCAATACTCACCAGAAGACGAAACAGAAAGCTTCTTACGCGGCTTCTTAGGTCGTATGTTATTCTCTGGTGAAGAGGTGAAAAAATCCCCTGCTGTTTTATCAGGGGGCGAAAAAGTTCGTTGTATGCTATCTAAAATGATGCTTTCAAACTCGAACGTGCTTATTCTAGATGAGCCAACGAACCACTTAGACCTTGAATCGATTCAAGCGCTAAACGAAGGCTTAATCCGCTTCAAAGGTGCAATGCTATTCACATCACATGACCACCAATTCATCCAAACAATTGCGAACCGTGTTATTGAAATCCGCGAAGAAGGCTCAATTTTAGATAAGCAATGTACGTATGATGAATTCCTTGAGTGGAAAGAAAGTCAAGGTTTAAAGTAGTCCATACAAACGAATAAAAAGCCTTACAAACGTTGATATATCAACATTCACGATAAAACTGTTAAAGTAATCCCCTCCATACAAAAACTCTCTATTTTGGGACGATTTTGGGGAGATAAAACGGACAGCTATAAGGGTTAAAAGCAAAAAGGTACCTCTAATTGGGGTACCTTTTTGCTTTTATATTCCCCAAAAAACGATACTTCTAAGATAACGAGCTTGTACTTATTTATTACACTTTTTGTACATGTACAATACTAGCCAACTTGGCATTTTTAATTTTTGTAGCACCTGCATTAGCAGCTATAGACTTGTCGATTTGCTCACTTAGGCGTTCTTCTCGCTTTTTAGAATCGTCTCGGTGTTCTTTAGCCAAATTGGCTAAATGCTCTTGCTGCTTCTTCACATCTGTCCAAATACGATGACCTATAATCGTTGCCCCTAAAATCATACTCTCACCTCTTGAAAATAAAAATAGCACTGCTCGGTACAGTGCGTTGCTGGTGTCTTGATGCAATATAAAAAGCACCCTCGAGTGAGAGTACTTAACTTTATCCTCTTATATAAGCATCTTGATTTACAAAAGTTTTACCCGATTTTTCTATTAATTTCCCGTTTATTGAGCCGAATATTTGCAGGTTACCTCCTTCGTTAATTACATCTCCATTTCATCTTCTAATTTCGACCAAAAGGATGAGTTTGCCTTTAATAAGTTTTTGCTCATATAGATAAGAATAGTTACTTCGCCCCCCTTATACTTTGACGAGCCACGACTTCTGTCTATAAGGTTCGGGGCGCTCACCCTATAGCGTACACCTATGCGGGGCGCACAAAAAAAAGAAATGAGCCATTCTTGCACTCATTTCTTCCTGTACCTTAGTATCTACTCACATGGATAAGCGTGATCGTCGTTACATCACTTCTTCAATGTTGGATAATGAGGATCCGTAGCCGTACCAAACTCCCATATAGTAGGATCCCAACCATCATAGATTGTTGTTGGTGGTGTTGTTATTCCTGTTTTCATTTCGTCAGTTGTACGTGGTAATCCTCTTCCAGTATCTGAGCGTCCTGTTGTCTCTTTGTCATAATAGCTGCTAGTTATGCGACTAATAAAATCCTTAGATCCGACCAATCCACCGACATAATTACCAGTTCCAGTCACACTGCCAGTCGCGTAGCTATTCGTTATTGTACCACCACTATAAGATTCTCCGACCAATCCGCCGACTCTCTCACTTCCAGTCACACTGCCAGTCGCGTAGCTATTCGTTATTGTACCACCAAGCCTAAAATTCCCGACCAATCCACCGACAGAATTACCAGTTCCAGTCACACTGCCAGTCGCGTAGCTATTCGTTATGCTAACACCCAAAGACTTTCCGACCAATCCACCGACAGACTCGCTTTCATAAGTTCCAGTCACACTGCCAGTCGCGTAGCTATTCGTTATGCTACCACCAGAACCTCCGACCAATCCACCGACAGAACTGCTTCCAGTCACACTGCCAGTCGCGTAGCTATTCGTTATGCTACCACTACCACCAGAACTTCCGACCAATCCACCGACAGAACTGCTTCCAGTCACACTGCCAGTCGCGTAGCTATTCGTTATGCTACCACCAGAACCTCCGACCAATCCACCGACATACTCCTTTCCTTTTACGTCCATACCTTCCAAGTGAACATTTTTTAATACTCCACCAGATAAAAGCTGACTAAAGAAACCAACCTTATCAGTACTTGGCAGATTAATTGTTACATGACTGATTTTCTTCCCATTTCCATCAAACTGTCCATCAAAATCAAACGGAGTCCAACTTTGATCTAACATATCAATATCAGCTATCTGTTTGAAGTGTTGGACACCAGGCGCTTCATTTAAGCTCGCCATATTTTGCAATGATGCGACAGAATAGATGAGATATGGATCTGCGGCACTTCCACTCCCACTTTCGCTATTCTCGTCTTATACCTTCTCTATCTCTCGGTTTTATAACGAGCCTTCACCGTGCAGGCGACTTTCATCGCACACGGCGATCCGTCAGCGATTATTGCCACTGACTGGGTTCCTTCGCTCCTGCTAGTTTTCTCCTCCTCGACTGTTACCAATCAAGTCCAAACGGCTAGCCATCGACACTACTACGAACCCGCTGCCATCTACTAGGGATCATCGGTTCTATCCAACCTCCACCTACTAGACTTCAAACGTTCCATCATGCTCGTTCCCTCTGTTTAATGACCTTAGGCTTCCACTATACAATATGCACATCATTCGTTTAACAGTTCCTAATTGTTCGAATGCTCATATGATGATTGCACATCATAGAAACAACGGTGAACTCCTAGCTATTTCGCACCGTTGTTTGATACATACAGCCTACATGGATTCGTCTTCCTAGCCCTAGTCATTTTTTAAAGAGCCCCGCCTCGGCACAACCCGAGTACGACTTCACCTGACTTCACCCCTTCGCGTAGAATAGACGCTTCTCTGGATGCAGGAGGATTAGGCTCGTGAGTTAATGGAACTGTTCCTCACGCATCAGCATTTCACTGATGAATACAAGCACAATAGTTAGAAAACGTCCCGTAGAACCAAACGATCTAAAGTTAGCTCTCCAGTCTGTTTCCCACTTATTTCACTAGTAAACTACTAGCTTATAAAGTAACGTTTCGTTTCGTTTTATTTAGGAGATATTACTGCTGTTTCATTACTTGTAACCGTTCCTGTGTAACTACCTGTTCCAGTTACTTCAACTTTGAGGAATTTACCTACATCGTCTGCTACTGGAATATATGTGCTGGTTGTGGCTCCAGTAATATCAGTGTATGTTCCATTTGTAGTATCTGCGCATTGCCATTGGTAAGTTACTGTTGCTCCTGCTGGTATGACTGCACCTGCTGTTAACGTTTGTCCTACTTGTGGTGTTCCTGTGATTGCACTAATTGCTGTTACTTGTATTACGCTATTCTCGTCTTATTCCGTTTCTATCTCTCGGTTTTATAACGAGCCTTCACCGTGCAGGCGACTTTCATCGCACACGGCGATCCGTCAGCGATAGATCTTCAAAACTTATTTCCCCAAGGAATAGCATAACATAGAAATCAGTGAAATATGGTAAATTTTTCTTAACCTTAGTTGACACTGCGTTTGCTATACATCTGATCTTGGGTTAATTAATAAGTTACTGCACAATATGAAACCACTGTTTGATTGGGGCTAATTGCGTCCCTCTTTTTTGTTGGCCAATTCTAAGAATAACTTCCTTACATAAAAAAGAGCATTGCTTGGCACAGCGCTTTTCTTAGGGCAAAATAAAAACTAGACGTCTGCTGACTGCAACATCCGCTTCCACGTTACTTCGCACCCCCTTACACTTTGACGAGCCACGACTTCTGTCTATAGGGTTCGGGGCGCTCACCCTATAGCGTACACCTATGCGGGGCGCACAAAAAAAGAAATGAGCCATTCTTGCACTCATTTCTTCCTGTACCTTAGTATCTACTCACATGGATAAGCGTGATCGTCGTTACATCACTTCTTCAATGTTGGATAATGAGGATCCGTAGCCGTACCAAACTCCCATATAGTAGGATCCCAACCATCATAGATTGTTGTTGGTGGTGTTGTTATTCCTGTTTTCATTTCGTCAGTTGTACGTGGTACTCCTCTTCCATCATTATCTGAGCGTCCTGTTGTATTAGTGTCATAATAGCTGCTAGTTATGCTACCAGGGGATTCTCCGACCAATCCACCGACATACTGGCTTCCAGCAGGTCCAGTCACACTGCCAGTCGTGTAGCTATTCGTTATGCTACTATTATCACTAGAATATCCGACTAATCCACCGACATACTCACCAGTTCCAGTCACACTGCCAGTCGCGTAGCTATTCGTTATGCTACCACTAGAATTTCCGACCAATCCACCGACTTCCCCGTTTCCAGTCACACTGCCAGTCGCGTAGCTATTCGTTATGCTACCACTAGAATATCCAACCAATCCACCGACACGGCTGTTTCCTTTTACGACCATACCTTCCAAGTGAACATTTTTTAATACTCCACCAGATAAAAGCCTTCTAAAGAAACCAACATCATTATTAAGCTCCTGATCAATCTTTACATGACTGATTTTCTTCCCATTTCCATCAAACTGTCCATCAAAGTCAAACGGAGTCCAACTTTGACCTGACATATCAATATCAGCTATCTGTTTGAAGTGTTGGACACCATCCGCTTCATTTAAGCTCGCCATATTTTGCAATGATGCGAAAGAATCGATTAGATATGGATCTGCAGCACTTCCACTTCCAATTATTGCGCTATTCTCGTCTTATTCCGTTTCTATCTCGGTTTTATAACGAGCCTTCACCGTGCAGGCGACTTTCATCGCACACGGCGATCCGTCAGCGATAGATCTTCTAAACTTATTTCCCCAAGGAATAGCATAACATAGAGATGGGTAAAATATGTTAAATTTTTCTTAACCTTAGTTGACGGTGCATTTGCTATACATCTGATCTTGAGTTAATTAATAAGTTACTCCACAATATGAAACCACTGTTTGATTGGGGCTAATTGCGTCCCTCTTTTTTGTTGGCCAATTCTAAGAATAACTTCCTTACATAAAAAAGAGCATTGCTTGGCACAGCGCTTTTCTTAGGGCAAAATAAAAACTAGACGTCTGCTTGACTGCAACATCCGCTTCCACGTTACTTCGCCCCCTTACACTTTGACGAGCCACGACTTCTGTCTATAGGGTTCGGGGCGCTCCCCCTATAGCGTACGCCTATGCGGGGCGCACAAAAAAAGAAATGAGCCATTCTTGCACTCATTTCTTCCTGTACCTTAGTCTCTACTCACATGGATAAGCGTAATCGTCGTTACATCACTTCTTCAATGTTGGATAATCCGTAGCATCACCAAACTCCCAGATAGCAGGATTCCAACCAACAAAGATTGGTGTTGGTGCTGTTGATAGTGTTGGTGTTCCTTCTTTCATTTCGGCAGTTGTACGTGGGTCTCCTCTTCCATCATTATCTGAGCGTCCTGTTGTCTCTTTGTCATAATAGCTGCTAGTTATGCTACCACGGGATTCTCCGACCAATCCACCGACATACCCGTTTCCAGTCACACTGCCAGTGGCGTAGCTATTCGTTATGCTACCATAAGAGTCTCCGACCAATCCACCGACATACCAGTTTCCAGTCACATTGCCAGTGGCGTAGCTATTCGTTATGCTACCATCAGAAGATCCGACCAATCCACCGACATGACTATTAGTTCCAGTCACACTGCCAGTGGCGTAGCTATTCGTTATGCTACCATCAGATTTTCCGACCAATCCACCGACACACCAGTTTCCATTCACACTGCCAGTGGCGTAGCTATTCGTTATGCTACCATCAGATCTTCCGACCAATCCACCGACATACCAGGTTCCATTCACACTGCCAGTGGCGTAGCTATTCGTTATGCTACCATTAGAAGATCCGACCAATCCACCGACATAATAACCAGTTCCAGTCACACTGCCAGTGGCGTAGCTATTCGTTATGCTACTATTATCACTAGAATATCCGACCAATCCACCGACATACTCCTTTCCTTTTACGTCCATACCTTCCAAGTGAACATTTTTTAATACTCCACCAGATAAAAGCTGACTAAAGAAACCAACACTATCAGTACCTGACAGATCAATTGCTACATGACTGATTTTCTTCCCATTTCCATCAAACTGTCCATCAAAGTCAAACGGAGTCCAACTTTGACCTGACATATTAATATCAGCTGTCTGTTTGAAGTGTTGGACACCAGGCGCTTTATCTAAGTCCTTCATAGCTTGCAATGATGCCACAGAATCGATGAGATATGGATTTCCTTCACTTCCAAGTGGTGCGCTATTCTCGTCTTATACCTTGTCTATCTCTCGGTTTTATAACGAGCATTCACCGTGCAGGCGACTTTCATCGCACACGGCGATCCGTCAGCGATAGATCTTCAAAACTTATTTCCCCAAGGAATAGCATAACATAGAAATGGGTAAAATATGGTAAATTTTTCTTAACCTTAGTTGACGCTGCGTTTGCTATACATCTGATCTTGAGTTAATTAATAAGTTACTGCACAATATGAAATGCATAGTAATAAGAGTTATCGCTATCACCTACTGCAATTTTGACAAAACCTACTTCTATTTTCTGAATGGTTGCATTAGCGATAGTTGCAAGGCCCCCCATATCCTTCATAATCGTTCCGAACCATAATTTTTTCGAATGTATTGTTTCACAGTCATTCAGAAAAATTTCCCACAACAAAACCGTCGCTTCTAAATCACTAGAAACGACGGTTGTTATAACTATTCCTTCTGGTTAGCTTACCTTACTTATACTCCCCTTCTTCCGTTCGATGAGCTCAGAAATCGTTATAAATTCGTACCCTTGATTTTTAAGTGCTGGTAAAATTTCTTCTAGCGCTTTCACGGTTTGACTGCGATCACCGCCCGCATCATGAAAGAGGATGACATCCCCCGGTTTTGTGCCTTTTAATACTTTATCTACAATTTTGCTTACCCCTGGATTTTTCCAATCCTCTGTATCCTGATGCCACGACCACATGACAACGGTATAACCATTTTTCACCACTGTATTAATCATCGCATCTGTATATTGTCCACCAACTGGACGGAATAAGGTTGGTCTAAATCCGGTAATACTATAAATCGTTTCATTTGTCTTTTTTAGCTCTTCTTCAATTCGTTGTACTGATTGACTGCGTGTATGGGTATATGTGTGATTCGCGATTTCATGCCCCTCACCATACTGTCGCAGCACAACTTCAGGATATTTTTCCGCATATTGACCCACAATAAAAAAAGTGGCTTTTGCCTCATATTGAGCAAGTAAATCTAATATGTTCGTTGTGTATTTTTGATCTGGGCCATCATCAAATGTAATCGCTACGACTTTTTCACTCGTCTGAATATCCCACACAACCTGCCCTGCTTCTTCATAATAGTGTCTTCCTTTGTCCGCATACGATTTATAGCCAAAATAAAACACCGAAATAAAGACAATAAAAATGGAGAACATTGTGATATACTTTCGTTTCAAGCATTGTCACCACCGTTTACTTTAATCTTTACTACAAAGGTGACTTTAGTATTTGCTGCTTCGCTAAAAAAATGCCTTGAAATAGCTCGTATATTTTTTATTGCTATACACAAAATAAATGTGGTGTTTTCTCACCAACTAACAACGATGGAGGGACTTTTATGAATATTCGTGAAGGTTTAATCCCAGCGATCCTAGGTTCTGCAGTAACAGCAACAGGCTATGCGATGAGACAAAAAGGGAGTAGTTCCAATCAAGCGATAGCGAACACCATTTTAGGTTTCGGCTTAGCCCATATCGTGCTAGGTGCAATTGACCTGGTGGAGCATCGTCGTTAGCATGAAGAGAGCGCAACATTTGCGCTCTCTTTTTAGGTAATATGTTATTTGCACGTGTTTTACATTTACTTTAAATTAACTGTTATTCATTTTGTCCCAAATTTTTGATGCAATTGGATAGCAATTTTGAATCGAATATACTTCATCCACTGAAAACATTTTCACGAACACCTCGTGTATGACTACAGCTAATTGTTCAATCGATGTTGCGGTTGCTAGTAATGCTACAATATCTTTTATTTCGGGATCATATTCATCTTCAGGGGTTTGATGTAAAAATTGCTTCGGATCCCAATCATCAATGACTTCTTTTACAATGTGGTAGTAGTTCATCTAATCACTCTTTCAAATCATTTTTTGGTTATTTATTCCATGTTATCATATTACTAACCTGTACAGCCAGTTTAAGTACGCTCCGTTAAACGAACAATATTATTAGTAACGAGGAGATTTTATGTAGAAATTTGTAGATATATGTAGATCGATACATGTGATACAATACATATATAATCTTTTCAAGTGATTGTGGTAAGAAGGGAATGGAGACAACAATGAAGATAAGACGCAAAGTAAAATATCACCTTCTCCGCTTATTTCGACTAAACGCAAGTCCACATCAAGTAGCAGCAGGTTTTACAATGGGGCTCATTCCGCACTGGTTCCCTACTTTCGGATTAGGTCCCGTTTTATCTGTTGGCTTGGCGAAGCTAGTAAGGGCGAATACAGTTTCAGCCATTGTAGGTGGCGTGTTAGGAACGCCTGCTTGGCCACTTCTGTTTCTACTAAATTATAAAGTTGGGAGCCTTCTGCTAGATAGAAAAACTGTAGTAGATGCAGTAGAAGAGATCAATTATATAGATGCGCTTCATCATACCGTTGATGGCATAGATAGTATACATTCCAATGGGTATTTATTTCTAACTGGAGCAATAATCAACATACTGATTTCCTCTATATTCATTTACTTTATTGTATATTTCGTCTTTAAGACGTATCGGATGAGGATTTTGCACAAAATGAAATAAACGGGAACCCCTGCTAACTAGGAAGTTCCCCCTTGATTGTTATATAACAATGCTACCTCAATATATGCGTAGCACTAAAAGACAAAATTATAATAGCCTAATCCATATAAACACTTTCACATGTGCCAGCTAATGGTTCGTAAAAACAATGATTTTTAAATTGACCGGTAAGCGGTTGACCGTACCATGTTGGAGGACACGGAGCATATGGATTAAAATACCAAAGGGCAAATTTTGCTGGATGTTGTCTCCAATAATCTAAAACTTGTTTTGCTAATTTTTTTTCGGAAGATCTCGCTCGTTGGTAAAATAAATTCCCCTTTTGAACAGCTTCAAAAGAATAATTT
Source organism: Lysinibacillus sp. RU7 (assembly GCF_057837305.1). NCBI lineage: Bacteria > Bacillati > Bacillota > Bacilli > Caryophanales > Bacillaceae > Lysinibacillus > Lysinibacillus sp. RU7. The sequence goes on from NZ_JBYQFK010000024.1 coordinate 35,119, forward strand.
CCTCCCTGTACCTGATAAATAACATCTTCAATCGTTCTGACATCTTTAAAATCTAAACAATCTGCTACAGCACGATTGACAATTACATTTCCAACATATAACATCCCTTGGTTTCCTTCACCCTCGGCTTCGGCTCGCATCATCCTTGCTACTAAATCAACGTCTGCCTCTCGGTATTTAACTCTTGGCATTTTTTCACCCCAAAATATAGTATGAAAAAAATTCTATATTGGTGCCATTGTTTGTGAAATAAGGATGTTTGCCACTTTTTCGGTAAGATGGACAGTATGACATTGTTTTTTAGTACTTATTTCAGTACGATTCTTCACATACATAAAAAAATAACGAGGAAAAAGACTAAATACTTTTCCTCGCCATTCTTCTTTTTAATAAATGACATAGTAGCCATTTTTCTGCATTCTTCCGCACATATACGGCAAATATCAGCACATTTGGGACACTGATCATCTTTAAACATCGCACACTCTTTTGCACATAGCTCACAATGTTCTTTAGAAAACTGTCCATTCATTGATACTGACATCTCGCACAACATTGCGCATTCAACAAGTATGCTTACACAATTTTTCCATGCTTTATCGGGTTCATTTAAACATGCATTAAAACACTCATAGCAAGCGTGTACACATTTTAAAATCCCCTTTAATTAATAAAAACTACATTTTAGAATCGCTAGTTTTCATTTGACCATTGCTAATTTTAGGAGATGGCTGCGAATTATACACTCTTGAATATGGTGGGATTGAATGTGTTACCCAAATATTACTACCTAGAATGGAATCATGACCAATCTTTGTTTCTCCTCCTAAAATTGTAGCGCCCGCGTAAATAATGACATTGTCTTCAATGTCCGGATGACGTTTAATCCCTTTAATCGGATTACCATTTTCATCAAGCGGGAAACTTAACGCCCCCAATGTAACCCCTTGATAGATTTTGACGTTTTTCCCAATCGTACATGTTTCACCGATGACGACACCTGTTCCGTGGTCGATAAAGAACGATTCCCCAATTGATGCACCTGGATGAATATCAATCCCTGTTAATTGATGTGTATATTCGGACATAATGCGTGGAACAATTTTCACATCTAATTTATAAAGCTCATGCGCAATACGATGAATGCACATCGCAATAATCGACGGATAGCTTAATAAGATTTCTTCTGTAGAAACAGCAGCTGGATCCCCGTTATAGGCAGCTTGAATATCAGTTTGAATAAGTTGACGAATTGTCGGCAGCTTATTAATCAGCGTCATCACAATATGATCCGCTTGTTCTCTACACTCTTTTTCGCTGTATACAGATTCCGTCATATTCTGGTTATAAATCATTACTTTTTCAAGGATATCGCGTAAATCTAACGCAGCTTCTCTTAAATTATTACTAATTTCAACATTCAATCTTGTCTCATCAATCGGCTGACAATTATAAAACCCTGGAAACAATACGGCCTGGAACTTATGAAGCACTTTATAAATTTTATCTTTTCCTGAAAAACCAATCGAATTTTCAATATCAACATATTGTTGATTGATTTCATTCAGCGCGTGCGCGATATTCGGCACTTCTGTGTTTAACCACTCATTTAATTTCATTGTCTTTTTCTCCCCGAATTTTCTATTATATAATTGCTATTTTAACTCAATCCTTCTTTTTATACTAATCTCATTTCAAAAAAGTTTCTTGTGAGGGTCAAATAAACTATTCATTACTTTCTCAACATTGGCATTTTAATGCGGACCGTGGTGCCTTTGTCTTTTTGTGAATCAATAAAGATGCCGTAGGGAGAGCCGTAATACAGTTTAATACGCTCATCTACATTTTTAATGCCTACACCGCCAAGCTTTATCTGTTTTTCTCCGCGTTCCTTATCCAATTGTTTGACATCAAAGCCTTCTCCATTATCTCGCACTGTCAGCTCTATATCGTTCTCGTTCTGTGAAGCACTAATCCAAATATACCCTGTACGGTCAATGCTTCGAATACCATGGTAAAGCGCATTTTCAACAATGGGCTGTAAAATCAGTTTAGGTACTTGCACATTCCGTAAAGCTTCCTCACAGTCAATCGAATAATTCAACTGCTCACCGTAACGTTCTTTTTGAATAAATAAATACTGCCGGATATGATCTAACTCATTTTCTACCGTTGTCATATCGTTCCCACCGCTGAGCGATAAACGGAAAAATTGCGCCAGTGCTTTGGTCATGTCAATTACCTTTTCACTGTCATTAAACTCCGCCATCCAAATAATTGTATCTAACGTATTGTATAAGAAATGCGGGTTTATTTGACTATGCAGCGCACTAATCTCAGAAGCTCTTAAATGCTGTTCCTTTTCCGTAATTTCCTGCATTAATTTTTCAATTTGTACAATCATCGAATTAAAATGCTTCGCTAAACTTTGGGCTTCGTAGCAACCGTTTTCATCAATTGGCACTGTTTTTAATCCTTGCTCAATATTTTGCATCGCCTTTTCTAAGCGTTGGAAAGGCGTTGTAATGCGCCCAGCAAATAATGCCACACTTACTGTAGCAATAATAAATAGAACTGCACCTACGAGTAAAAAGATTTCGAGTAACTGCCTTTTCATCATTAACAGTGCGTCTTGCGAAGAGACACCAACAAATGTCCAATCTGCATTTTTTAGCTTGTATGTGTGCGTCAATGTATTTTGTGCTGCGTCATACCCTGCTTGATCATTCACAATACGCTGTAGCTCTTGCTGTTTTGTATCATCCTCAAAATACACCGTATCTTTATGGTACACGACTTCCCCGCTGTCATTCATAATGAAAGAAAATCCGTTCTTTCCTAAATCCAAGTCAGCTAAATAATCTTCAATTACGGTATATTGAATATCAATTAGGAGCACACCGATATTTTTGCCTGCACTGTTCGTAATTTCACGACTAATGGAAATCACCCAATTGTCTTTATCCATTGAAAATTGTTGCATCCGCGCAGATGTCAAGACCGGTTTGCTACCACTATTCATTGCAGCTACATACCACTGTTCCTGCATCATATTGCTCGACATACTCATAATTAGCCCTGTTTCATTGGACAGTACTTCCCCGTCTTTACTTACAATAACAACCGATTGAATAAATGGATCGGTCGCCATCGTTGTCCGAATCGTAGATAGTACATCTTCCTTTACAGCGGCATCTCGCTCTGGACTTGAAAAATAAGATACAAGTTGTGGGTTTTCCGCCAGCAAATCCGCGACGGCTTTAAGACGATCGATGTACAGTTCAATGTACATACCACTTTGCTCAACCGCTGCTTTCGTGTTGGCTGTCGCTTCACGTAATACAATAGAGGACATACTAACATATAAAATACAGCCGATTAATAATAAAATGAGCGCACTTGCCTTTAAATAATGCAAGGCAATTTGCATCCGTAATGTTTTCATCATCGTGAACTTCTTCATCTTGATTCACTCATTTTTTCTCTAAACTGATTCGGTGAAACATGACATTTCCTCTTGAATGTAGCACTAAAATAATTAGGATCTTCAAAGCCTACCGCCGCAGCAATTTCATATACTTTTAAATCCGTACTTAGCAATAAAATTTTCGCTCGGTCTAGGCGAATTTTCAACATATAATCCTGAAAATTCGTACCGAATAATGTTTTAAACAAACCGCTCAAATATGAGTTACTTAACGCCATCTGTTTAGCTAAATAGCTTAAAGAAAAATCGATATTCGCAATATTTTCTTCCAATTCTTTTTGAATTTTGGCTTTATAGCCCGTATCATCATGTGTTGGGGCATCTTTTAATAGCTCCCCAACAAGGCGCGATACTTCGGTTTGATTTTGTAATGCTTGTCGCTTTTCAATTAGCCTTTTTAAGGTTTCCTGAATATCTTTTTTCGAGACCGGCTTTAATACATAGTCATCAATTCCAGCCTTTAAAGCCGTTATCGCATAATCAAAATAATCATAACCCGTAATAATGGCGATTTTCACATCTGGTTTTATAGCTTTTGCGGCAACCGAAAAATCAAGCCCATTCATTTTTGGCATATTAATATCGGCTAAAACAAGATCAGGCAAATGCTGTTTAAAAAGTTCAAGTGCCGCCTCTCCGTTTGCCGCCTCGAACACTTCTGAAATCGAGAGCGCCTCAAAATCAACAAATGAGCGTATGCCTTTCAGGATGATCGGTTCATCATCCACGACTAATAGTTTATACATGATATTCACCTTTTTCTGGAAAAATAAAACAAAGAGGCCGTCTGAAAAGATAGATTGAGACGGAACCTTTTTAATGGATGATGATGAAGGGGGTGTTCTGAAAGCTTTTACTTTCTGGACACCCCCTCGAAATCTTATATTCATTTTACAGCATGTGACGTTATTTTGTTAGATGAATTAAATAGCCATAGCCAGCTGCTTCCATTTCCTCTTGCGGAATGAATTTAATCGAAGCACTATTAATACAATAGCGCAATCCACCACGATCTTTAGGCCCATCATTAAATACATGCCCTAAATGGCTATCACCTGTACGACTTCTTACTTCTGTTCGCACCATATTATAACTCGTATCTTCAAATTCAAGCACGACTGCTGGATCGATTGGCTTTGTAAAGCTTGGCCAGCCACACATAGAATCGTATTTATCGGCTGATGAAAACAGCGGCTCCCCTGTGACAACATCTACATAAATACCGGGCTCAAACAAGTCCCAGTATTCATTAGAAAAAGCCCGTTCTGTATCACTTCCTTGCGTCACTTCATATTGTTCCTTCGTTAACTTCTTTTTAATCTCTTCATCACTTGGCTTCGGATAAAGTGCTGGATCAATCAGTGATGGAATTTCTTGATTTTCCAACGCATCAAACTCTACGTGACAATAGCCATTTGGATTTTTTTCAAGATAATCTTGGTGGTACTCTTCTGCTAGTGTAAAGTTACGAAGTGGCTCCACCTCTGTGACGATTGGTTCATCGTAGCGCTCTTGCTCTTTCGCTATGATTTGATCAATCACTACTTTATCTGCTTCGTTTGTATAATAAACACCTGTACGGTATTGTGTACCACGGTCATTTCCTTGTTGATTTAATAATGTCGGGTCAATAATACCAAAGAAATGCGTTAATAGCTTTTCTAAAGAAACACGCTCTGGATCATAGCGTACATGAACCGTTTCGGCGTGACCTGTATTTTTTCGAATCACATCTTCATATGTTGGATTTTCTGTATCGCCATTAGCATAACCAGACGTTACATCATATACACCATAAACGCGCTCCATATATGCTTCTACACCCCAGAAGCAACCACCTGCTAAATAAATTTCGGCTAATTGATCTGTATCAAAGCTTAAATTCACGTTTGGATTCGGTGGATATTTAGAATCTGCTTGAACAGGATTTAAACTACCTGTTAATGTTGACGTCACATTGGAACATGCTGCTAACAACAGTACAATCCCAATGAAAGTCCCAACTAATTTTATATTCATATGTCCTTTCCCTCCCTATTCAATTCCTTTAAATGTTTCAATAATATGTTCATTGCTTACATGTCCCGGTAACGTTTGAATGAGTGTACCATCTGAGCCAATATAAGACGATGTAGGATATGCTCGTACGCCAAACTGTTTGGCAACCGTACCCTCTTCATCTAATAGCACTGTTATATTCGATGCTTCTTCTACACCGCTGAACCATTTAATAAAAGCATCAGTCTTTTTTTCATTGTTAAAGCCAGGTGATACGATCGTTAATACGACAAAATCTTGTTCTTCTCCAGCTAATGTATTTAATTCTTCTAAGCCAGCTAAGCAAATGGAACACCAGGAAGCCCAAAATTTCACATATACTTTTTGCCCTTTGTAATCTGCGAGATTATGCGTTTTTCCGTTGACATCGACTAATTCAAAAGTCGGTGCCTCACTCCCTTCATTTTGAGCTACCTTATCCGTATTATTTGAATTTTTAGTTTCGCCCGAGCAAGCCCCTAACATCAAGACAGCAGCTAACAACACGATCATCTTTTTTAAATTGTTCAAACTCATGCTCCTCTCTTATTGTGGAATAATCGTTAATAATAAATTTAAGTTATTCGTCATCAGCACAATGCCCATCAAAATAATGATGACGCCGCCTGCAATTTTCATTTTATTTGCATGCTGATTGAGTTTTTTTAGATGTCGTAATAGAACGTCTGAAAAAATAGCAACAAGTAAAAAAGGAATTAATAATCCAAGTGCATAAATAAACATCATTAATGCACCAAATGCTGCATGCCCTTCACTTGCGGATAAGCCTAACACTGCCCCTAGAACTGGGCCAATGCAAGGTGTCCAGCCCATACTAAACGTAAACCCTAATAAATAGGTGCCGAGTAAATCGCGTTTATTACTTCTTTTTAGCTGGACTTTATTCTCTTTATGAAGCACGGCAAATTTGAATACCCCTATTTGATGTAAGCCAAGCAGCACCACAACTGCACCGCAAACGACGAGAAACCAGTCTGTCTGAATGACTGAACCTAGAAGCCCCGCGCCAAACCCTAGGATTACAAAGCTCGTCGAAAGACCAAATACAAACACCATCGTCTTAAAAATCAAATATATATTCACTCGCCATTTCCCAATCGTCACAACATGTCGATCAGACGTACCGATTTCATTTGTTGACAGCACAGATATATAAACCGGCAACAATGGTAAAATACAAGGCGACAGAAAAGAGAGAATGCCCGCAATAAAAACCGTACTAAATAACAGCTGCTCACCTACCATAAGCGCACCACCTTTCTCTTGTATAGTGTTATAGTAAGAAAAATGAATAACGAGGAACATAGAATCATTTCACATAACTCTTAGAAATCATCCTATATAAGTGCATTTTAATGTTCCAGCATAACGATTGACTTTAAAAATCAGCCTACATGTTATGAAGCTTTTGACTGGATACAGCGATGTTTTGCTCGCACCGGTTGTTTTGACCGGATGCAACGGCTTTTTGCTCGGATACCGGAGCTTTTTGACCGTTTACCCGGAGCTTTTGCTCGGATACGGCAAGGTTTTGCTCGTACCGGTTGTTTTGACCGGATGCAACGGCTTTTTGCTCGGATACCGTAGCTTTTTGACCGTTTACCCGGAGCTTTTGCTCGGATACGGCAAGGTTTTGCTCGTACCACATTCTTTTAATCGTTCAATGTCGACAGTTTTAAGATGATTTATATATAACGATAAAAATTTTAACTGAACACACACCATACAAAAAAGCCTGCTAGAAATGAATCTAACAGACCTCTAAATGGATTGCACTATTTACACCAATGCTTCTTTTAACGCATTCGCTGTAATTTTATAATGTGTCGCTTGCCAAGTTGCTTGACCGTTTTGAATAACAATCGCTTGCGGTGATGCATGTTGTACTTGTAAATCCTTAGCGATTTCATTGGAAACATCCCGGTGCTCAATCACCTTTACTAAATAGGCATCCGCTAACTCGACCGATGTAAACTCACGGTAGGCTGCCGCGCTAATTGGGCATGTCGTACTATGCTTAAATACAACAACCGGGTGTTCATTGGATGTCGCTAAAATCTGTTGCCACTCATCGATATCTATAATTTCTTTATAATTCACTTCATCGTTCCTCCTTCTACACACTTTCAAACCATTCTCAACTCATTTTAATCGTTAAAAGAGAATTTTTCCAATTTGTTGTTTGATTATATTGATATCCTGAGGCATTCATAATCATATCTATACGGTTTATTATCAAAACAAAGCTCCCCTACTTACAACAGATGATATGGCAAGTGAGGGAGCTTATTTATGTTTGTTTTAATTTTTCAGATGATACAGTAGCTTTCTTTGGATACTTATATATTGAGAAAGCTCTTCTTCTGTCAAAACGGAATAAATCGTTTCATAATATTTTTGCCCAAGCATTTCGGCTTCTTTTAATATAGCGATACCTTCGTTTGTAACCTCAAAGGAGATACTTCGACGGTCGTGTGGATCGGCAATGCTTGTAATATAGCCCGCTTGTAGTAGCTTATTCGAAATAGCGGTAATGCTGCTTTTTGAGTACCCCAATTTATTAGCTAATTGGATTGGCTGGCATTTTTTTTGCTTCTTTATTTCGCTTAGCACGATGATAGACGATATTCCAATTGGTTTTGATAAGCTATCAGTATATTGAATAATACTCGCATTGTTTACCTGCTCGACCATATTAACTAATTCGTAAATACTTGGCTTCTTCATTATGATATCCCTCGATCTTAACGTAGTTGAACTGAACCACCATCAACCATAATTGTTTGTCCTGTAATATAGCGAGCATCTTCTGAAGCAAGGAAAACCGCTACACGACCGATATCCTCTTCTGGCTCACCCCATCGACCAAGTGGAATGCGAGATAAGCTATCCTGATACATTTCAGGGAACTGCTTAGCCCATGCTTCTACCCCAGGACTTTTCGCGATTGGGCTGATTAAGTTGATATTGATATTATACTTGCCCCATTCATTTGCCGCAACACGTGTAATACCGCGAATGGCTTCTTTCGCAGCGGCGTATGCTCCTTGTGTAGGTTGTCCAGCTAAACCAGCGCCAGATGCAAAGTTAATAATGGAGCCTTGTGTTTCTTTTAAGTACGGTAATGCTGCTTTCATTAAGTAGAAAGTTGGGTAGAAACCAGTACCAAATGATAAATCGAAGTCTTCTTGTGTCAACTCTTCAAACGGTTTTTGTGTAGATGCATGTGCATTGTTCACTAACACATCTAGTTTACCAAACTTTTCTACAACAGTAGTTACGATATTTGGTAAGCTTGCTACATCAAATAAGTCACCGTTGAAGTAAATGGATTGTGGTGAATATTCGTGTACTTTTGCTAACACTTTTTGACCTGCTTCTTCATTAATATCTACTAACGCAAGAATAGCGCCCTCTTTTGCCATTGCCATCGCCATACCTGTTGCGATACCACCAGCACCACCCGTAATAATAACAACTTTATCTTGTAATCGCATTATAAAATCGCCTCTTTTCCATTTATTCGACTTCATTATAACGCCATATAGTTCACAAGTAAACTGTTCAGAAAATTGATAAAATTATATATTATCTTTCCTCTTACAGGTGATAGTTCCTGTTTCAATCAAACTAAACCTCAACAATTGAAGACATTACATAGTCGGTGATTTCGACTTATCAATGCAAAATACTATCTTCAATAAAATACGGCATACACTCAAGGAAAACCCGAGTATATGCCGTTTATTGATTAATCTAATGGTGTTAACATCGCTTCAATCTCTTCTCTACGATGTTCAAATGTAGATGGTAAATGTAGCTTTTCATAGTATAGTAATGTTTATTATTTACCATAAAATTTTATAGACTATGCTAAAGCTATAAATGGTGTGATTATCTCTTGTAATCTTGCTTCAATATTTATCCAATCTTCGTTTAAATCTATAGTACAAATGCGAATTCTCTTATTCATAATTTCATATTGTAAATCCAAATGTTGTTTAATTGTTGGATAAATAAGCATACCCTCTACTGTCCCAACAAAAGTGCTGTTATTCATATACGCAAATAATTGATATAAATTAGCGCTATATAAACGCTCTTGTCCATATTGATTTTTCGTCAATGTATTTTCATAAAACTTTGCATCAATAATAAGCTGTTTTGTTAATTGCTCGATAACTAGATCTGTTTGCATCTCAGGCAAGTAAGCTAAATCGCTATTGACTTCTTTACCACCTAATTGCCAATGAATTTTCGGACTATATACTTTATAATCCGGTGCTAAACGTTTTTTGTAATATTTCAGCAAAAATTTTTCGAATAGCTTATTAAATTTCATATCATCCATGATGGATTGAAATGTCGCTATCCCTTGCTGCTCATTCGCAATTCGATGTTCATATATGAGTTGTGCAATATTTAGTAACAGTGCATAATGTCGTACTTGTCGCGAAAGCGTCAGTTTTGCAAATAGTTTATCGCTAAATTCAATGAACTGAATATGCTGGAAATACGGACGTAACATCATTAAACGCTGACGGAGTTCATCCGAAATCGTAGGAAAGCGTAACAATGCATACAATGTCGTTTTAACAATTTGGTTGATGATGATATCATCTGTTAATTCGTCATATTGACATATCATCTGTTTTTTACGCATGACTTGCTCTTTCACTGAATCGGATATTAGCAATTTTCCTTTTAATAGCTGTTTCGCTTCTTTCACTTCAATATATTGTTTTGCAAGCCCACGCTTCAATAGCGTTGAGACATGTTGCTCAAAAATTGAAGCAAGTAAATTTTCCATATCTTCAAATGACTCAGTAGAGAGTTGCTTTTGCTGTAATGATAGCGGAATATCCCAAACAAATGCCAACATATGATATACATTTTTAATTGGAATTTTACGTATCATAGCATCAGTCATTTGTGAGTAACTCCTTAATAGCACTTTGAACATTTTCTTCATGGTCAAACCAGTACTCTTCTAGTAAAGGCTCAATTTCGTATTCAACAATTTCTTGGAACCATTCTTCACTTCCGTCATAATGACTGAAATAGCTATGTCCGATACAAAAACCCTTTCCTAATTGTGGATCTGCTTTAATTTTCTCATTTAGGCGCTGAAGTTTACTCACGATATGCTCAATCAGCTGATCATCAGCCTCTTGTTTTGCTAAATGTTTTGCAAATGCTTCTAAATGGAAAGCGGGTTGAACATCATAAAATACGAAGCGACGTCGTAATGCATAATCAATTATTGCTAAGCTACGGTCTGCTGTATTCATCATGCCGATAATATAAACATTCTTTGGCACATAAAAAGTTTCATCCCCATATATGAGCTGTAACTTTTCACCGCGTTTATCGGCTTCTATTAACATCATTAATTCACCGAAAATTTTACTTAAATTACCGCGATTAATTTCATCAATAATGAACACATATTTATTGTCTTCATCTTGTGCAGCCTTTTTACAAAATCGCATAAACGGTCCCTCTACCAGTTCAAAACCATCCTCACTTGGACGGTACCCTTGCATAAAATCTTCATAAGAATAACTTTGATGAAATTGCACCATTTCAACACATGAAGAATCTGCAAACCCCATTAATAAATACGCTAAACGTTTAGCCATAAATGTCTTTCCAACACCTGGCGCTCCCTGTAAAATAATATTCTTCTTACGTTCTAATAAACGAACTAATTTACTTGCTTCTAAGGAGCTTATAAAAACCTCTTCTAGAAAGCGATCAATATTGTATGTAGTAGAAGATACCTCAGATTTAGGATTTTTAATGTTACTTGGTTCTGTTAGTTCGAACTTTGATTTATACTTTGGATCTTTTAAAAAACGATCGAAATCTTGAGGCTTGTTGTTAAATGTAAATTGTAGTAATTCATCATATATCCATTCTTTTGAAGCTTCGATTTTTTGAATCGTATTCCAAAGAGAAAAAATATACCATTCACGTATGTCTCCCATCGGCTCCCAATCAACATCTACACGTTTGCCATCCATATAATTTTTTGTAACAGTTCCACTTACTTTAATGCCTAATACAGACACTGTTCTGCCATTATTATTAAATGGCAACCCCTTTCTTCGAGAGTACGTCGATTTAATGACAATACGATCTCCTACTTTAATGGATTTCACTTCTTCAAAATATTTGTCATCATAACCATTCATCCAATAGCCATTCTCAACAAACTCATCGACTAAATCTTCTCCCGCATGTTGTGCCCCTACAAACCAAGCATAGTTTATTTTTGTCATTCCTTATCCTCTCCTTTGACATTCGATAAAACATTTTATTGCTAATTTATAATGATTTGCTGAATTTTGGACATTCATTTCAATTGCTTGTACACATGATGGTGTCATTTCATTTTGACCATTGAAAATTTGTATATTTAAAACTCTGTTTATTCCCCCAACATAATCTTTTGCAGAGCTTTCCATTAACTGATATTCTTTCATGAAAAAAGGTTTGTAAATCCACCTATCAGCAACCCTAACATTTACCATTATAATGCATTTAATATCAAAATAGGTAGACAACAAATGCGAAAGTGGTATTCCAAATAAAATACGGCATACACTCAAGGAAAACCCGAGCATATGCCGTTTACTGATTAATCTAATGGTGTTAACATCGCTTCAATCTCTTCTCTACGATGCTCAAACTTTGGCGGTAAATGTAGCTTTTCACCTAACGTCTCGATATCCCCGGCAATCGTAAAGCCTGGTTCATCTGTCGCGAGTTCAAATAAAATATTGTTTGCATCACGGAAGTATACACTTTCGAAGTAATGGCGATCAACTACGTTTGAAGTGGTTACGCCGCGCGCCTTTAGCAACTCATCGAAACGCTTTAGTTGCGCCACATTTTCCACACGAATCGCTACGTGGTGCACACTTCCTCTTCCAGGCTTTTCAGCTGGACCATCCTCTTCTATCAACACAAGCTCGCTAAATACCCCGCCTGCTTCCGTTTGAATAATCGTTTGACTGTCTTTTTGCTCCACTACTTCATAGCCGAAAAGTTCTTGTAGTACTTCCACCGTTGCTTTCGGATTGCGCACCTTTAACTCCACACTGGCCATGCCTAAAATGCGATGCTCTTTCGGAACGTCACTTTTCTCCCAAGCTTCCCAGTGAGCTGGCAGCACTGTATTTTCCGGTACAACAAGTAACACCATCTCAAGCATTTCGTGATCTCGGAAATGAAGTGCCGCTTTATTCGCATATTCCGTTACTTCTGCATGAAACGCAACACCGAACTGGGTGAAGCGCTCTTTCCAATAAGCCAAGCTCTCGACTGACGGTACAAATAAGCCAATACGCGAAATGCTATTTGTCCCTTTATGTGTTTGACCCACATTTGGAATTTCAAAAAACGTTAATTCTGTTCCTGGTGCCCCTGTTCGGTCCCCGAAAAATAGATGATACATATTGGGTGAGTCTTGATTTACCGTCATATTCACCCGACGTAACCCTAATACGTTTGTATAAAATGCGTTATTCCGCTTTGCGTCTTTCGTAATCATGGAAATATGGTGATGTCCGTTAATATTCATGCGAATTGCCTCCTTCAGTTTAGAAATAAAACGGATTGCTTTTATATTGTTTAATTTTCTCTGGTGTTACATCCTGTCCAAATTCATCTACTATTAGCTAACACTTGACCATGAATTTGCCCAAGTATTGTTGGCGTAATGAATTTCACTTATATGATTTAGTAGGCGTTAAGTTGGCTGCCTTATTTCTTATTACGAATGTATTCATTTGATTGAGTAATTCCATCATCTTAAGCACACTCCTATTTATATGATTTGAAAATATCTCGAATTCGAGATATTTGTTAATTGAAATATAACACGCAGCATTTTACATGTCAACTGATCGAAAGCGATGCGTGTTATGTGTGTAATTTATTTGATTTTCGACGTATTGAAGCAGGGATCATCCACTATTTTTATGCTGAAATTTATATGTAGATCGTCGGTTTTGCTCATGAAATTTACCCTTTTTGTATCAAAATGAACATAAATAAGCGACAATGGTGATTTAACAGAATACTAAAATGACGCTTATTTCACCATTTTCTTCACTTAAACCCTACAATTCATTCCAAAAATCGTTGTAAATCAGCTAGTAATTGAAAAGATGAAACCTGTTGCTTTGCATTTCATTTAGCTTATCGCGAATAAATATACTAGAGAAATGCCTACCCCTCCCCCTTTATTAGCTGCTTAAAAAATGAAGGGTGATTTTTTAAATCGTATTTTATGCAAATGAACGATTTTGATATACAACTTATTTGCAAATAAGCGTCAAATCTCCACGACACTTATTTATTTTTAAGTCGTATATGAATTTTGATAAATGACAAAATCACGGTTTATAAAATGGGGAATTCCATTTTGTTATCTCTACTTAAAATGGTATGCCTACTCAACAGTCTTTTTCAAAAGGTAGTGTCAGTATAAATTTGGTTCCCTTTTGTAGTTCACTCTCTACTGTGATAACCCCCTCATGCGCTTCAACTAAACTTTTGACAATCGCCATCCCTAATCCTGTCCCTTCAGATTTTTGTTCTGTTGTCGTCCCCCGATAATACCGATTAAACAAATTTTGTTGTGTTTCCTCTGTCATACCTATTCCATTATCTTGAATGCTTATCGTTAACTTATCTTGTTTTTTTTCTACTATCGTTGTAATCATAACAGGCGCTTCATTATGAATGACTGCGTTCATATAAATGTTTTGCAGTGCTCGTTTTAACAATTGTGGGTCAAACTTTATAGCTAACTCGTTCATTTCTGTTTGCAATTCAAAGTGGTGCTTTTGTGCACGTAAGTCACTGCTAATATCGGCCAAAACTTGTTGGACGAACGATATCATATTTTGTGTTGTTTTATGAATAGGTACTGACTGTGAGCCGTCGAAATGCATTGATAAATTCAAGTCTTGTACAAGTTGCTCCATATGTGTCCCCTTATCATCGATTTCTTGAATGAAACCGCGCTGCTCCTCTTTTGACCAATGATAATCCGTGTTTAATAACAATTTAGAATAACCTTTAATATATGTTAAGGGTGTTTTCAAATCATGTGAAATGCCAGCAATCCATTCCCGCTTTACTTTCTCTAGTTGAGTCCGCTCGACCTTTGCTTTTTGCAATTGATCCTGCATATGATCAAGTTGCCTGATGACTTCTTGATATAAACGAAAGCGCATTTTCAATTTTTGTTTACGCGTATAAATTTTTTCCCTCTCTTTAAATGAAGAAAAATCTTCATTTGCTAATTGATCAATCCATTTCATAATAAGTAACAAGGGGCTGGCAAAATACCAACCAAACCAGATGATACACAATACTGTATCAAACCCCATAACAATCATGACGAACCATTCATAGCTTTCATCACCAAGCCCTAGTTTCGGTAAAATCCCTTCCATGACGAATGGCACTGTAACTGCTAAAAGTAATAACCAAATGACAAATCCGAGTAATAAATGTAGAACAAAGCGTTGTTGAATTTTCATTTAGCATCACCTATCGATGGAATGAATTTATAACCAATACCTCGTAAATTCACGATCACATTTGGATTTCTAGTATTATCGCCCAGCTTTTTACGTAACTTTGCAATATGAATGGTTACAGTTTTTTCCTCACCAAACACATCTTCTCCCCATACACGTTCATAAATTTGTGTGGTAGTAAATACTCGATTGGGATTTTCACAAAAGAAACGAAGTAATTCTAACTCTTTTGCTGTAGCTTGAACGACTTCCCCATCTACAGTTAATAAAGCCTCATCTGGTGTAAATGTAAACGTGTTATATACATAGTTTTTCATGTCAGATTGTATCACCTTTTTTTTCGTACTCCCGCTGTCGACGTAAAATGGCACGTATTCTTGCTACAACTTCAAGTGGATTAAATGGTTTTGTAATATAATCGTCTCCTCCTACACTCAGTCCTGTTAATTTATCGAAATCACTAGAACGGGCACTAATAAATAATATGGGTGCTACCGTTTGCTGACGAATAGCTGAACATAATGCAAAGCCATCACCATCCGGTAACATGACATCCAATAGAATAATATCGAAATTTTTCTCTGTTAAAGCTTGCAGTGCCGCTGCTTTCGTTGTGGCGGTTGTAATATATGTAAAATGCTCTTTTTGCAATGTGATTTCGAGCATTTTTAAAATACCCACTTCATCATCTACAATTAAAATTTTTGCATCATCTGTCATATGATTCCCTCTCTTCTATATCTATCCTAACAAGTTTTTCCACCAATACCTACACTTTAAGTAAAAATTACGTACATTTTCCTGCCATTTTACTTTATTTTTACTTTCATCTTTTACGCTATAACTAAGCAATTTAAAGGAGAGGTTTAAGTATGAATTATATGATTCAAACACATCAATTAACGAAACGTTTTACAGGACAATCTATCATTAACAAAGTAAGCATGAATATTAAAGAAGGAGAGATTTATGGTTTTCTTGGACCAAATGGGGCGGGTAAAACTACGATTATGAAAATGCTATTAAATTTAATTAAGCCAACATCAGGTGAAATTACAATTCAACATCAATCCATTACAACGACTTCATATGAATATTTAAAAAACATTGGTAGCCTGATTGAATATCCTATTTTTTATGAAGAACTAACCGCATATAGAAACTTGCAAATCCATTGTGATTACATCGGTTACAAAGACCAACATCATTTAAAGAAGGTGTTAGATATTGTAGGTTTACAAAAAAGCGGAACGAAAAAGGTAAAGGAATTTTCTCTTGGTATGCGCCAACGTCTAGCCATTGCACGCTCCATTGTTGCTAAACCGAAAATTCTAATATTAGATGAACCCATTAATGGGCTAGACCCAATTGGTATTAAAGAAGTGAGAGAGTTGCTTGTTATGCTAAAACAACAATATGGTATGACGATTTTAATTTCTAGCCATATCGTCTCAGAAATTGAATCAATCGCAGATACAATTGGTGTACTAAATCATGGTGAATTAATTGAGGAAATTGCGATGTGTTCCCTACGCGAAAAACAGCAATCTACGGTTGAAATGATAGTAAATGATCCAACAAAAGCTAAACAGTTATTAGAAGAAAAATTTAATGCTAACGTTCAAATCATTAATGCTACAACGCTGCATATTCAAAAAATAGTTGAAAAACCATCCATACTAACGAAGCATCTCATACTCCACGGGATTGATGTAGATGAAGTCGAAACAATCCATCAATCATTAGAAGAATACTTTGTAAATCTGATTAGTGGAGGGAACCAATATGTTTAATTTAATCAAATTAGAATGGCAGAAGCATTATATCAGACGTTATTTTATAAGCTTTTTCTTCTGTGTGATTAGTATTTATAGCTGTGTAGTATTACTTGCACTAGACGCAAAAAATGATGTAGATGGGGCAATGAGTTCATTTCAAGAATTTATGTCATTGGTAAATATTTTATCGAATATTACCTTTATTATTTTCGGCAGTGTTATTTTATCTCGCCTTATCATTTCAGAGTTTCGTACAAAAACAATGCAAGTGCTGTTTACCTACCCTATAAATCGTAAAAAACTATTATTTGCTAAGTTAGTACTTGCTTATTCATTTATCACAGTTAGTTTATTCGCTAATATTTGGATATTACAAATGATCACATACTTCCTGCAACCCTCACTTCAGTTATTTGAAGGAACCGTAACAGTACAGGATTTATTGGCAACTTTGCCAGGAACGATCACTAACGCATTCATGATGAGCGCAATCGCTTTAATTCCATTATTTTTCGGCATGCGAAAAAAATCAACAGCGACAACGATTACATCAGCTACCATTATTGGCTTTTTAATTAATGGAACCGTTTCTGATGTCGATACTACATTTAACTTCACCGATACAATCATTATTCCATTCCTATTGGCACTTCTCGGTGTTAGTATTGCGTATTTATCATTCCGCAATATTGATGTAAAGGATGTGACATAATGACGAAAAAAGTGTTATTTGCACTATTACTTGGAACAATCATTGTAATCATTACAATTTTTACGAAGCAACAACCTGTGGAAAAAATCACAATGGGTGAGTATACAGCAATACCACAGATCGATGTGACACTTGATCTGTTAAGTATCGCTATTAACAACTCACCTGATGATAAAATACATGTACACCTACTAGGACAGGAACTAAAAAAAGATCTGCTAACAATTACTGAAGAAAATAACCGACTATTTATTACAGAGAAAAAACGCAAAACAAATTGGCTCGAAAACATTCGCTTTCGTTCAGCGCCAACCATTATCGTACAACTGCCAAAATCTCAAAATAACGCACTCACACTTAACACAGAAAATGGAGATGCTACTATTCAAAACTTGCCACTGGATACAGTGCAATTGGACACGTCTACTGGTAATGTTAATCTAAAAAATACAGCTATCTTACATGCTGAACTTCGTACGAAAGATGGCACTGTCACCATTACTAAGAGCGCTATTAACAATTTATCGATTACAACAAGTGCAGGCGATGTTGCAATAAAAGAAAGTACAGGATTAACGCATACAATTCAAACGACGGACGGCCAAATCAAAATGACAGAGGCTACGGAACAGCCAAATGTACATGTAAAAAGTACTTCAGGTGATATTGACATTCACTATAAAAAAACACCTACATCGCTTCAATTAATGATGGCTGGTGAAGATACTAAAATCACATTACCGAAATACGATAAAAAAACACATATTATTGGTGATGGAGCTAACACGCTTTCAGCAGAAACAAAGTACGGCTTTATTGTTATTAAATAGAATTAGGGAATGAAAGGGTGTTCTGAAAGTTTTTACTTTCTGGACACCCACATTAAATAATGATTTAACTAGTCGTTAGCTTGTAGAAAAACACCTTTTACTGCACCTATTATTCCTAGAAAAAGAAGTATGGCAGCAAAAAAGACAGTAAATAAATTAAAGTGTGCTGTTTCATAAAAAGAAAACCACTTAATGAAGGACGGAGATTCAGCAATTTTTCCAAATATCGTGCCCTTAATATCTTGTAAATTCGGCATCCAACCAGTTGCTTCAAATGTAATGAAGATTACCTGGGATAATAAAAATGTACTAACGAGCGATACCCATGTTCTTTTTAAAAGTGGAACTGAATTTTTTTGTTTATTCACTAACACATTCAACACCCTTTCTAAAACGCCTTTTTACTATAAATACGAATTGAAAGAAGCCATGAACAAACATATAAAATAACTACGGTAGCTGCAATGAATGCATACAGCTGCCCGTCCTGTAAACTGAATAATGTTTGCGTAAACCATTCAACTTTTTCATTCAGGTTCATTTTATCTTCTGTCATTGAGCCAAATTTCGGAAGAATAAAATTAATAATAACCATCAGCGCAACAACTAGGATGAGAGCTCCAGTAAACAAAAATTTACTTGTATACTTATAGGAGAATGGAAAAGAAAAAGAAACCATTATTAAAACAACGCTAACAACAAGTAATAATTCTTTCCAATCAATCATTTCCTGATGAATGATTAAATTTCCAATAAAAAGAGTAAAAACAATGATGAAAGTAAAAATTAATGCCCCAATATATTTTGAACTAACAATCTCTTTTCTTGTGTAAGGGAGAGAATTAAGAAGATTATTAATAGAAGACTTTTCATCTGATCTAAAAGCACTCATAATGATGGAGATGCTAAATAAAACCCCTAGCCAGATAGATGACATATTTATCAATAAATACCCTATTAAAGCTGGAACTAATATCATAAGTGAAGTTTTTTGAACTATAATATCTTTCCGAATTAAATTAAACATACTGTTCACTCCCCTTCTTCGTATAGAACATAATATCTTCTAGTGTTGGCTTCTCGATCATAACCATTTCTCCAAAAATATGTTCGATTCGATTCCTATTTGCTGACAACGCTTCAAAGCCGTGATTTGATTTTCGAATAGAGAGGAATTCCTTTTCTGTTTCAACATCTAACAACTCGGTACCACCTTTCACAATGGCATATTCCTCTTCGATTTGATGAAATTCCTTTGTAAACACATGTGCCCCATTATGAATAAACGTGATATAATCTGCAATTCGGTCTAAATCCGTCGTAATATGAGTCGAAAAGAAAATGGTTTTATTTTCGTCTTCCATTAATTCGTGAAGAATGTTTAACAGCTCTCTTCGAAAAATGGGATCTAAGCCTGAAGTGGGTTCATCCATAATGATTAATTCGGCATGATGCGATAAGGCCATCGTTAAGGAAGCTTTCATCATCATCCCTTTTGAAAATGTTTTAATCTTTTTATTTAATGGCAGCTCAAATGCTTTTACATAATGATTGAATAGGTTGTCATCCCAGTTTGAATAGGCAGATTTTATAATTCGCTTCATTTCCATTAATGTTAAGTGTTCATAAAAGACATTTTCATCAAAGACAAAACCGATTCGTTGTTTGATTTCTTTTTCATGCTTCTTATAATCTAAGCCAAAAATTGAAATCGCCCCGCTATCGGGCTGCAATAAATTCATAATCAGTTTAATCGTTGTCGATTTCCCGACCCCATTTCCGCCGATAAACCCAGTTACAAACCCTTTTTTTACATGTAATGAAAAGTCCTTTAGCTGAAACCCTTCAAATTGTTTATTCACATGGTGTAATTCAATGACGTTTTCCATCATTCTTCCTCCCTATATAGCATCGTAAGCAATTCCTGTAATTCTGTAAGGCTAAGCCCGATTTCTTTACTGTTTTGGATAGCCGTCATTAATTGCTCTTCAATAACTTTGAATTTTCGTTCTTTGATCATTTCATTGTTTTGCTCTGATACAAAAGAGCCTTTCCCAACAACTGAATAAATAAAGCCATTCTTCTCTAGTTCTTCATAGGCCCGTTTTGTCGTAATAACACTGACATCTAGCTCCTTCGCTAACTGCCGCATAGAAGGAAGCCCCTGCCCCGCCTGTAATTCATTCGTCAAAATATGCTTTTTTATTTGAGTATAGATTTGTTCATAAATCGGTTCCTTTGAATGATTTGAAATTATAATTTGCATGCAAATACCTCTTCTTAAAATATTGTATATATACTTTATATACAATATACACAAAAAGAATTCCTTTTACAACTTTTTTTGGAATTAAATTGGTATCAGGTATGTTAATTCCGTTATTAATCCCTAACAAAAAACACCTACAAACGTTGTTTTATCAACGTTTATAGGTGCTCTTCTTAAAAATTTTATCATTATTTTTGAACCAAACTCATATTCATTTCGATTTCATCTGCCTTTTTCCTCATATACATTGCCCATTCAATTAAAACGATTGGAACTAATGATATGTAAACATTAGCAATAATAAAAACAAAAAATAGTTCTTCTAAATTCGTCAAAACACTGTAAACATAACCGATCACTCCACTAGCAATCGGGACCATATAAAACGGAAAGCGTGGAAAACGAAAACCTATGACACCACTAAAAATCATCACAAGCATAGCCATAATAATAAAATGCCAATACATTGAAAAGTACATTGCCATCCCAATTCCTCCTTTGGTCGGTCATGTCGAAACCTTAAGAAAGAATATTCGACATTAATGTACTTTCCCCTGCCTAAAATTACTTTTTTATCTACTTCAAGTTAACAATTAGCTGCATTAGTGTTAAATTTAAGTTTCGTATAGATTTGAAGGATATATGAAGTGGACATAAATGGTAATTGAAAAAATAAAGTATTTACACACATAGTATTAAGACAGGACTTGCTTATATGATTACTTTTCAAATACACAAGTTCTTTTGTTATGCCTTCACAATTGCTCGTAGGAATGCTTTTACCCTGCTGTAGGTCAAGCTCTAAATATGTTATAATTTCCGTTAATTTGAAAAGTAGGTGAATTATCACTTTATGTCAATCTTAGAAACACATCTTATAGACGCGATAGCGAAAAGCGATGATAATAAAATAATCTTTTTAATTACAGACCATCTTGATTGAAACAATGAATATGAACATTTAAATTTACTCCAAGATAAAATCAATGCATATCTTGGATTTATTGAATGGGAGCAATATATCAAAATGTATGGAGAAGATGAATATAAGGAATTTATTATTCAAATTTCTTTTTCGGAAAAACCTTCAAAAAATGGTTGGCGATTCATTGAAGTTGTTTCGAAACAACTCTCACCTTTTAATATTAAAATAGAAGTTAATAATATTTGAATGAACGTTGTTACTGATTTATTACCATTGGATACGATTACTATTTTCAAAAATCAAAACAATAACCATCATGCTTTTTAATGCAGGGCTTATGATTATAAGTACACCTCATATTCGTAAGCCCTTTTGTTATGCTTCCCCTTAACCATCCTTATAGTTACAAAATCCCCACTTAACTTCCAAACTATAATCTACTATGCTAAAATTTCTGCACAGGCAGGTTTTTTATTAGTTGAGAAAAGGATAGAAAGTGAAAGGAGTACAAAATGATGTTTAAAGATACTTGGAATCCCACACAAGAAGAAATAAAGAAATGGGTATACAGTGATGAAATGATACCTGAGCAAGATTGGGAACTCGCGATATATGATTTTGAAAATATACCGATGATTTGTACATTTGTTGAGGACGAACATTGCAAACATACTTCTTTTTTCTTTAGTACTTTATATGTTTTCACAGGAGATACAGTTCGGGGAGGAGACAGTAAAAAAATCAAAAAACTATCCGAATTGCTAGAAACGATTGAGCATACGGCAAAATCAAAAAAACTAAAATTATGGATTGAAAGTTCTCAACTTCTTATTGCACACCCTGAATATTATGAATATACATATTGGGGTCTTGGTTCAAAGTATGCTTATGAATAATTAAGAAACAAGAGCCACTTTCATTTTATCCTAAAATAAATTTTAATATAGCTATCAAGACAGGACTTGCCTATATAACAGCTTCTCATATGTGCAAGTCCTTTTGTGATGTCTAAACCCTCAAAATCTCCCGAATATCCTCTTCCGTTAAAGCGCCAGAAACCTTTTCATCAAATTCAATGATATCTGCAATAAGGTTTCGCTTTTTTTCTTGGAGCTCGTTCATTTTTTCTTCAATTGTGCCGCGGGCGATGAGCTTAATGACTTGTACGGTGTTTTTTTGGCCCATTCGATAGGCACGATCCGCTGCTTGTGCCTCTACTGCGGGGTTCCACCAAAGATCATAAAGGATAACCGTATCGGCACCCGTTAAATTCAGCCCTGTCCCCCCTGCTTTTAATGAAATCAAAAATAAATCCCGCTCTCCAGCATTAAAACGATTGCACAGTTCAACGCGTTCCGCTGAAGGCGTTTGACCGTCCAAATAGAAATATGCTTGACCGCGCATCGTCATCTCTCGCCCAATAAGTTCCAGCATTTTCGTAAATTGGGAGAAAATCAACACTCTTCTGCCGGAAAGCCTCGATTCCTCTAATATTTGTAGTAGCTGCTCAAATTTCGCGGAGCTTCCTTTATAGCCATCGACAAACAAACTCGGGTGACAGCAAATTTGGCGTAGTCTCGTTAAGCCGGCTAAAATACGAATGCGATTTTTCCGAAACGTGTCCTTGTCGAGGTGCTTCAATGTATCGACTCGAAGCTTGGCTAATAAGGCGGCATACAGTTGCTTTTGCTCAGGTAGTAGCTCTGACATTTCAAGCGCTTCGTTTTTGCCAGGTAACTCCGTCAGCACCTCTTCTTTTAGACGACGGAGTAAAAATGGTCGTACCCTCCGCGCTATTGCTTTCCTTGTTAAATGACTGTATTCCTCTAGTCCTTGGAATAGCTGCGGGAAAATGACATGATAAATCGACCAAAGCTCTTCCTGATTATTTTCTATAGGTGTTCCTGTCAGTCCAAAACGATAATCCGCTTTTATCTTTTTGACCGCTCGCGCCGTTTGGGTTAACGGATTTTTAAACGCTTGTGCCTCATCAAAGAACACCGTGTGATACGTTTGCTGCTCATACCATGCTATGTCACGGCGGAGTAGCGGATACGATGTAATGAGCACATCGATATCATCAAGATGACGTTGTAGCTCTCTTCGAACAGCTTGATCTCCATCGATAACGATTGCTTGCAGCTCAGGTGCAAATTGCATTATTTCATGTAGCCAGTTATACATTAACGAGGACGGGCACACAATGAGCACTGGCTGCTTACTCGCTCGTATGTTATCTAGTTCTGACACGATGAACGCAATACTTTGCACCGTTTTCCCTAGTCCCATATCATCGGCTAAAACACCTCCAAACCCGAAGCTCGCTAGTTGTTTCATCCACTTAAATCCTTGCTTTTGATAGTCTCTTAAAATGCCTGCTAAGCTTGGTGGTACATCGAAATCCAACGTTTCTGGATGCAGTAATTCACCTACAAACTGGCGGAATGATTCGGTTGGTGTAAACACTTGACTGTCACCGATCAACTCCAAAAATTTCAGGCTTTCGATTATCGGCATATTAAAAGTGGCTTCATAATGGTCATCTTGAACTGGTCCTGCTAGTAAAAATCGGCGAATTTCCTCCATTTCCTTTGTTTCAAGCGATAGCAAAGAGTCATTCGGTAGGCGATAATATTTTTTCTTTACTTCCAGTGTCTGCAATATCTCCTTCACTTGTTGATCTGAAATACCGTCCATTTCAAATTTGAATTCCAACCAATTGGTTCGTTCCTTCTTCACCTTTACGACAATTTTAGGGAAGGTATTGTGTTTAACAAGCCGATTGCGAACAGCCGTTGTCGCATAAATTTGCGCAAGTGGTTGAAGGTTAGGAAGAACATGATATAAAAAGTCATATTCTAGTTCTTCATTTTGCATGAAATAACCGCCATCTGTTTTCGTAAAGTCGCTTTCCTCCATGATGTCAAGGATCTCCTGTTCCTTTCTGTAATCCCGAATCAACATCGGACCTACTGGATGCTCGGCACTTTCCAACGGTTGAATCACCACATGTTCATAATGAAATTCTAGTCCCGCTAGCAATCTATTTTTCAAGCGATCTAAGTAAAGCTTAGCAACAAGTGGTGTTTTCCTCATTTCCTCTGTTAACTGTTGTGACAAGTTGACTTGCCCGATTTTTCTCAAACCCGGTACGACTTTGTTCAAAAACATCTTCAGTTGTTCATGTGGAATAAGTACATGATTTGTATTAGGCGTTATAAGCATTTGCTGTAGTTCTGTTAACCGCTCACAATCCTCGCTGTCTAACTGAAACACGGAGCCATCGATTAATACAGTATCATACGCACTGAAAAGCCGCATTCGCTCGAAGCCTTGAATCGTCAATTGATATTCGCCGTTTATCTCTTCTACTATAAATTGTAACGGTGGAGCCCCATCTACAATGCGTAATGGCTGAGTAGCTTGTCCTTCCTGTTCAATGAATAAGGCTGACATTTGTGTAAGTAAAGAAGTAAGCCCTCTCCAAGCAGATGGTGGAATTAGTAAGACTGTCTCGTTCGGTAAAGTGTCAGAAAAAGCCTTTTCATCCTGGACAATTTGAATGAGTTGATGCAACATCACGTCTATTTCATCGTTAAAGCAATGTTCATTGGGATCGTAGATAAGTGTAGGCGATAACGTACAACGTCTCCCTAACTGAACATGTTGTAGAAACTCTCGAATATGTGTAATCTTCGTTTGCCCGATACATAGCTCTACACCAAACAAGTATTGCCCGTTCCCGATTGTGCAAGGCTTAAATGTAAAGTGAACATCTAGTACTTGTCTTTGTTCAAAATGCAGCTGATGCCGGCTTTTTCGTATTGGTCCGTCCTGAAAAAGTGTCATAATCCCCGTTGACAGTTGGGGCATATGTAATTGTTCAGATGACTCATCAGACGGCGTACTCCCCTGTCGTTTCCGTTCATCAATGGCCAGCAAAACAGCCGCTACATGCTGACAGCTCTTACTGAAATTCACAAGTGTAGGACAGCTACAAGATGTCTGAATACGCCCAAGCGGATCTTTTTCAATTGTGACATGGAAGTCTTCTGCACCTTTCACAGTAGCTGTACATCGTTCTACGTGATCGTCGTGAATGGTTACTTTATTTGCGCGATAATAAGCGTCTCCTCTTTTGAAGGAGACCGTGCCGCACATTTCTTTTATGATTTTATGATTGATTTTGATGTCCATGTATGTAGTCCCTTCCTTAGGAGATGGATCGTTACTAATGCCTATTTTACCATGTACTTAAGATAGCCTCGACATACTGTTGATGACGTGCTCCTAGTGTCGCCCCGATTTCACCTTCTACTCGGCTTATTTTTAGAGCGTTTTGTTTTAACTAATGTAGAAGCAGGCTGTTTTCTAATCCATTTTACAAATTTCCACACTTGTTCATCTGCTTTTAGTGCTTCAATTGAATTTAATCTAATTGCTAATTCTTTGTTCGTATATAAAGCATGGATATTTTTATGGCAAGGAATGCAAAGAAAAGCAGTTGGCCCATGATTCCCGCCTTCTTCTCTTGGAATTAAATGATGCTCTGTCGTTTCCACTTCCGTTCGCTTACATAATGCACAAACATCTACTTTCTTCGCCATACTCTTCTCCTTTCTATTGCGATATTTCGATTGCTCCATTCGATGAAGTAATGATATTATTCGCCACTTTTAGTAAATCATTAGGACATTTTTTTGATCATGCAATAAATTTTCATACAAAAAAGCCGATTGCAACTACGTCGAATCGACTTTTCTTATAACTAACGCCATGTTACGTTCATGAAGAGGAACTTTCTTGTACCTTATATGAACTGAAACGCAAACATTAAACCAAGCGGAATCGTTAACCAAAGTAGAAAGTTACTTACGATTATCTTAAAACGCGAAATATTTTCGGGTCCGTCTTTGAAAACGAATCGCCACATTAGTAATACCCCGATCGCCCATATCGGTAGGATAAAAAAGAATTCGGGTGTCAACGCCTTGGCGTCACCTAATGCACCTTCTGCAAAAAACCAAGCGATTAATAATGCAACAACACCACTACATATAACATTGACCATTACCAACTTTGATTTAATTTTGACCTCCGCCTTTCTCTTTGTCTACTAAAGTTACGTTAATGAAAAATGTCCTAACCATGTTACTTTTTCATATTGTTCTAGGTCTGTATCGCCTTCCGTGGATATAAGTAATACGCGAGATTGCCTGTCTAAACCAAGTGCTTTCCCTATTTCTGGCTGAAACTTTTGTAAATAATATAGTAGCCCAAGCGTTACCGCACCGGATTCTCCCGATATAATAGCAGGATCTCCGTTGCACGGATTGCCATAAATACGCATACCTAATGCTGCAATGGCATCGTCACAAGAAAACGTTGCAATGGCGCTATCGCTCAAAATACGGTAGGCATCTTTGTTCGGTTCACCGCAAGCTAATCCTGCCATAATTGTGGCCATATCCCCCGTTACAAATTGAATCGAAGCATCCTTTGTCAAAAATGATTGATAATAGCAATCGGCTTTGTCCGCTTCTACAATGATGATTTTAGGTGGATTCTCCGGATATAGCTGATCGAAAAATGCCGTGATGGCGCCCGCAAAAGAGCCTACCCCTGCTTGTAAAAAGATATGTGTTGGTGGAGTTGGCAATTCCTCTGCAATCTCTAACCCTATCGTCGCATATCCTTGCATAATCCACAGTGGAATATGTTCGTAGCCCTCCCAAGCTGTATCTTGAATCACTATATAACCTTTTGTTTCTGCTAATCTCGCGCATTCCCTGACACAATCATCATAGTTCAGCTCTAAAATATGGGCATCTGCTCCTTCAGAACGAATCGCCTCTAATCGTTGTTGAGCAGAACCTTTTGGCATAAAGACAATCGATTGATGGCCAAGCTCCCGTGCAGCCCAAGCTACGCCGCGCCCATGATTGCCATCTGTCGCTGTGATAAAGGTTAACTGTCCGAGTTTCTTTTTAACTTCCTCGCTTTTTAAATCATCAAATGTGAGATTTTCAAAAGGGATTGCTAAAGTATCTGCGATGTATTTCGCGATGGCATAAATCCCTCCTAATACTTTAAAGGCGTTTAAGCCAAATCTTTGGGATTCATCCTTCACATGAATCGTTTCTACATGTAATTTCTTTGCTAGTTGTTGCAAGCTATGTAATGGTGTTTTCGTATACGCTATATGTGATTGCTGAAACTTTAACACTTCTTCGATGATATTTTGCTGAAAATGTGAATAGATTGGGCCGCGCTCTTCCTTTTGATGGTGATTTTTTGTCCATTGAATATACGTTTGATATTGCATTTCAAAACCTCCTATTTCATATACTATGCGATGTAAGAATACGGTTACTCGACGTGCTGTATCATTAACCATAATTTTCTTTCCTACGCAAATAATTCTAGATTTATATACTTATAATAGCTTGAATCCTGTTAAATGCCAAAAGAAGACATAAAAAAGAGCCTAAACTTCGCTAAAACCGTTTAAGCTCTATAGTATTCACTTTACTGTATATTCTCCTGTCCCCTTCGCACATTTTCCAAAATGATTTTACTTTTCGGAATGCTTGGGATGTCGTTTAAGTCAAAGCTTAAGTCTTGTTCAGGGATATCGTATTGGATTCTATTGACTAAGTAATCTAAACTCACCTTCATGATTTCAATCGTCATTTGTTCCCCTGCGCAGCGATGCCCTAAAATATAATCGCCTCCCCCTTGTGGGATAAAGCTAAACGGACTGCCTTGCCAGCTCGCAAAACGTTCAGGATAAAATGAACCGGGATTTTCCCACAACGCCGGATCATTATTCGTTCCATATAAATCAAGTAAGGTCATTGTTCCCGCTTTAAATTCATGGTTGTTCCACGTAAAATCTTCTTTTACCGTCGCTACGATAAATGGGAAGAACGGATAAAAACGTCTCACTTCTTGTACAAACATGCGCGGATAATCTGGATAGTTCTGTAATTTTTCTTTTTCTTTCGGGAATTCGTGAAGCGCAAGTAATGTAAAGTTTGCATAAATGGCAATGGCTACAATCGGGCGAAGTAAATTGATAATCTCAACAGCGGCTGTCTCTTCATCTAATACGTAGCCATCTACATCTTTATAAAATGCAAATTTATGAAGCACTGAATTTTTAGGAAACTTTATTTTTTCATCGCGCGTATCTCGAATGAGCTGTTGCATATTTTTTTCTACTTGATTCCGGTAACTTCTCCCAATCCAATGTGTCACACCAAATACAGCAGGTGTCTCAAACATGGCCGCTAATTCTTTCGTCAGCCTTTTCGTATCTTGTTCATGAAGGGGATAACCAATCCATTGAAATGCGACTTTACATAGTAGTTCCTTCATTTCATCATAAAACACGATGGAATCCTTTTGGCTCCACTGGTCGATAGATTGCTCCCATTGTAATTTTGTCATATCTACAATGCGAGCCACTTCCTCTTTTGTCATGACCGACATCAACATTTCTTTTCGATGACGATGTGCCTCCCCATCTAGTGTTTGGACACTATTTTCACCAAAAAGCGTTTGGACAATACGATTGGGCGCCGCACCACTACGTTGAAATTTATCTGTATCGTAAAAAAGTCTAGCCGCTTCTTCCCCAATCATACAGATAGCTTTTTTTCCTAAAATCCGCGTCTCAAAAACATTCGAACGCAATTGCCTCTGTCGATTAACAATAAACTCATATCCCTCTTGTAAAAAACTAATACTGTGATCGATCCCTTTCTCACGTGGCATTTCATTTTCCATTACTGTCACCTCTTTACTTAGATTCCCTTCTATTATCTCTAAATGGATTTCAGTTTATGCTATTTATTAAAATGGAAAAAGAATCTTTACAATAAACTGTACATCCCCCTCTATGGGTTATTCATACAAGCATGCAGTTCAATCTACTTTTTGATACGGTACTTCCGCTCCTTCATCAATGAATAATTGATTTATAACATCTATATAACTCATCGTATTACGTATCCAATAATAGGACTCATCTATTTTAAAAAGTGGTACAGACAACTGATGCTCAAATGAAATCATAAATTGTTTATCCTTTTCAATCGTAAATCTTGTACCCAATTCATCCGCTAGTTCATACTGTCCGCTAATATTATCTTCCTGTGTGAGCGGCAAAATGACTATCGACTTTGGCGCTTCTATAGCATGCCGTACTCCCTTCAAGTAATCCATAATTTCTTGTTCATATTGTGGAAATACTTCTTGGTTTGTCGCTAATACAATCACTTCTTCTGTTGATGTATGAATAAAGGCTTGAGCGGAGCAACCAAGCCAGCCCCCTGTATGTCCAATCCAATCGCCTTGGATTATAAAACCATAGCTATAATGTTCAGCCAGCTCTGTTCGTGTTAACATACATTTCACCGTGTCTTTGTTAATGTAATTCCCTTGCCAAAATGCTTTTAGAAACGCCGCTACTTCGATCACTGTTGCATAAATACCACCATCACCATATCCATCATTGCACTGTTTACTAACCTTTACATACAGGTCATCCATTACCCTTTGATATTGTTGCTCCTCATAATCATACATTTGACCTTGTGCTTTACATAGGTGTGTCGGTTGTGTTGTCGTCTGCTTTAAATTTAACGGTCTCGCAATATATTGTTGTAAATATGTTTCATACGATAATCCCGTGACTTCCTCAATAATTTTTGCAAGTAGTACATAATTCGTATTACTATAAGCCCAATACTCATTGGGCGCATATTGTGGTTGCGCTACTGCAACAAATGATTGAACACTTATTGTTGAATCTTCGGCTGCTATATATTCAGGAATACCAGATGTGTGTGTCAGTAATTGTCCAATTGTTACCTCCGCAAAATTTGGTGCAATAAACCAATTTGTAATCTTATCTTTTAATTGTAGCTGTTCTTTTTCAATTAGCTGAAAAATCATTACAGCTGTATACATTTTACTTAGCGATGCTAAATTAAATTGCGTCCTTTCTGTAATGTGGTTTTGTTTTGCAACTTCTTGATAACCATGATAGTATTGTTGAATTTGTCCATTTTTTTCATGATATATCGCCCCATTAAAAGCCATTTGTTCAAGTAACTCCCTCACTATTTAACCCCCTAAACATATTAGATATCTAACATATCGGATATGAAGAAATTCTCTATAATTCCTTCATCGCAATGTCTCTTAATTTTCCTACAATGCGTTCTAATTCATCCACCTCTTTTGATGAAAGTTTACTGTAAATTTTATCTACAACTTGCTGTTCTATATAATCTTGCTTTAAAAAGTACTCAAATCCATTTTCATCTAAAGTGATAAAAACTTCACGTCGATTTCGTGTATTAATTTCCCGCTTGATATATCGATTCTTTTCTAATTTTGCAATCAATTGGCTAACTGCGCTCGAACTGATACCCATTTCAATCGCGATTTCACCAACCGTCATACGCTTTGCTAAGTACACAATATCCAATAAAACCGCTTGTTGAGTTGTAATACCGCTATTTAAATATTGTTTGTAATGTTTAAATATGAGACGGTTTATCGTGTAATCTGCTTCGTTAATGCGCTTCACTTGTTCATATAAAGACATAAAATCACCTACTAATATGTTAGATATCTAAAACATTAGCAGGCGATTTGTTAAACGTCAATATGTATATTTATTCTCCCCTTTTAAATAACCTCTACTATACGATGAAAAATTGTATAGTAGTAAAAGTAAAATATTCTCCTCATTTTGATAAGAACTAGACATAAAGCATTGTACAGTTTGCCAATAAGATTTTCGTGTACTAATAAATTCCCGCCTAACACGAAAATGAAAAAACTTAGTAATTTATGCTAAAAATTTGTGCTAAACACCAATACAACCCCTTCTAATATCCTAGTTCAGAACATATATAAATACAGCGTCACTGTATGTTTGAACCTCAGCTTACGGTTTCTACCTATCCAACCTAATGGTCATTTATATACTGTTACTATTTACTCTCGTTACTTTACTCCATTTTTTCTTTTCGCTCTATCCCATTTCCCTATTACATTTTCATAAACAAATTATTTCCATATACCTTTCGACCAAAAGATGTGTGTTTTTAAAATAACGTGAAAGGTTTGAATATTGTGAAGTATGTATATGTACTTTTGTGTAGCCTTTTTCTGGTGGCTTGTACGCAACTAGCAGAGGAGGATCGCTTACCGGATTCAAATGAACATGAAGAGGACTATAAAAATGCATTCGAACATTCAACAGCTTTACAGCTATTTTTTAAAGAAGACCAAACAACAGCCGTATTTTTAGGAGAAGGCAATGAATATGCTGCTTTTACAGAAGAAACAATATGGTTAACGGATACAATTGTTCAAACGATCATCGATAATGGTGGGGTCACAATGTACCGCCTCTATCGTATAACGGATCAAGCAACCGATTTAGTCTATGAGGATATCACGTCGCCAAATCTCACAGTAGATAATATCGAAAAACTCCCTACTATTGAACGATATATAGCTTTACCGATTGAACGTAACACCTCATTTAATGGTTGGGTCATTACTGCTATCGATGTAACGGTTGAAACACCTTTTCAAACATTTACACAAGCGATTGAAGTCGTAAAAGAAACAGATGACTTTAAAACATCCCGTTATTTCGTTCGTGGCTTTGGCTTAGTGAAGCAGATCGATGAAATGAAGATGGAAGACCGTGTTTTTGTAGTTTCTTCTACATTGAAGGAGATTCAATACCATTAGAATGAGATGAATAGGTGTCTAACATCATAAGTATGAATATTTCTTACATTAAAGCCCCTCTTTTTTTATTTTTCAAATTTTCCGACTACGGAAAAACCATTTGCGCTTATAGTAATTTATGAGACAATGGAAGTTGTGAAAGGAAGATTGACATGATAACAATGCCTAAAATTACACCAAGTTATGATCCGTGGGAAGCTTATATGGATATAGAGCAACATGGCGGATTAACTTTATCTAATATTGAATTTACAACGACAACGCTTTGTAATATGCGATGTGCGCACTGTGCAGTTGGGTATACTTTACAAACGAAAGATCCAGAAGCACTATCCATTGACTTAATTTTAAAGCGTTTAGATGAAATTCCTCATTTAAAAACGTTAAGCATCACGGGCGGTGAACCGATGCAAAGTAAACGCTCGGTGCAAAATTATGTACTACCGATTTTACAATATGCTCATAGCCGCGGTGTACGCACACAGATGAACTCAAACTTAACAATTGACGGCGAGCGTTATATGCAAATCGCCCCTTATTTAGATGTACTACATATTTCACATAATTGGGGAACAGTTGAAGAATTCGTAGAAACAGGCTTTGCGATGATGGAACGTAAACCTACGTTTGAGCAGCGTGCTGCCCTATTTGAGCGGATGATTGAAAACTCCCGTATGCTGGCAGAAAACGGGGTGATGGTATCAGCGGAAACAATGCTAAATAAAAAGACATTACCTTATTTAGAGCATATTCACCATCAAATCGTGAATGAAATGAAATGTGCACGGCACGAGATTCATCCAATGTACCCATCAGACTTCGCTGGCGCTTTAACATCCCTAACACTAGAAGAAACACGCGAAGCCATTCATCATTTACTCGATATTCGTGATGAAAATACATGGATGTTATTTGGGACATTACCGTTCTACCCTTGTAGTACGAAGGAAGAAGATCAAGTATTGCTCAACCGCCTACGTAATGCGAAAAATGTGACGATGCGAAACGATCCAGATGGCCGTTCTCGCTTAAACATCAATATTTTCTCTGGTGAAGTGATCGTTACGGACTTTGGTGATGCGCCGCCACTTGGCAATATTCAAACGGATACACTCCCGCAAGTATTTGACAAATGGCTACAAAGTGATTTAGCCAAATCGCTAAACTGTCACTGCCCTGCCGTCAAATGCCTCGGACCAAATGTACTTGTTAAAAACATGTACTATCAAGACCAAACATTTAGTAGCGGGACTGTGACAAAATAGATTTCAATGGAATAATTCAAATAAATTGGCTCATCACCAAAAGTCGAGGCTACCCTATATACATGGCACACTACACTCCGAGCGGATGCTTTCCGCGGGCATGGCTTCAGTCTCCTCGTCGCTCGTACCTCACTCCTGCGGGGCCTTCAGCTCATGCGATTCCCGCTGGAGTCACCGCTCTCCGTTCCGTGTGCTACCTACTTC
>NZ_JBYQFK010000025.1:0-63758 GCF_057837305.1 Lysinibacillus sp. RU7
TAGCCACAGGAGCCGGAACAGGAGATCCAAACAGGCCGCGCCTGTTTTAGCTCCTGTGTAGGCTGTGGCAAAGCGCGAAGGCTATGATACACACTTTTTATTATTTAACTGGTATTTTTAGGGTGATTTTTTACTCATTACGAGAGCGTGTGTTAAATATATACAATTAGGAGCGTGTTTTTTGGTAAGTGTCATTCGACCCGGCAGGACATATTGAAAAGGGAGGCAGTGATGATGGTTGAAAGAATAGTCGGTAAAAAGGCCCCTCATTTTGAAATGGATGCAGTATTGGTGGATAAGTCATTTGGGAAGGTATCGTTAAAAGACAGTATGGAGAAAGGGAAATGGACAGTATTGCTTTTTTATCCAATGGATTTTACGCCGGTGTGTCCAACTAATCTTACGGCAATCAGTGATCGATATGATGAATTTCAAGATTTAGATACAGAAGTGATTGGTATTTCTACGGATACAGTGTATACACATCTTGCATGGGTCAATACAGGCCGAATGCAAAATAGTGTGGGCACATTAAACTTTGCGCTTGCAGCAGACACAAATCATCGTGTTTCAAAGCAGTATGGTGTATTTGTTGAAGAAGAAGGGGCTGCGCTTCATGGTTTATTTATTATTAGCCCAACCGGAGTACTACAATATCAAACGGTTTTTTATCAGAATGTTGGGCGAGATGTGGATGAACTATTACGTGTATTACAAGTACTTCAAAGAGGAGGGCTATACCCAGTAAATTGGTGTCCGAGTCAAGAGACACTTTAACTACATTCGCATATGATAGCAAAGAGCTAGGAGGGATTAGTGGATGAAGTTACGCGCTCCAATGCCTTCGCTAGACGGAGCGAAGTGGTTAAAAGGTAGAGGATGGACAAATGACATGCTTACAGGAAAGCCAACGTTTATTCATTTTTGGTCTGTGAGCTGTAATTTATGTAAGCATGGGCTAGATACTATCAATCATTTAGCTAATCAGTATGCGGGGGATTTAAATATTATAGCCGTGCATATGCCGCGTACCGAGGAAGATGTTATTGTAGATAATGTGAAAAAGGTTGTAAAATATTATGACATGCTACAGCCAATAGTAATCGATAATGAGTTTTTAATCACGGATCGATTTAACAATCGATATGTCCCAGCCTATTATTTATTTGACGATAAGGGACTTTTACGCCATTATCAAGCAGGTGGCAGTGGATTGCGCATACTTGAAAAGCGCATTGAACGTGTTGTCCACGAACATAAAGGTATGGTTTGATGCCATACCTTTTTTATTTTGTTCATTTGCGATACACTTGAAACACATTACAATAAGGGGGCATTATACGATGAGAAAAGAATTTGTAGTCATCGGACTTGGCCGATTTGGTAGTAGTATTGTTGGAGAGTTAATTGCACAAGGGGCTAATGTTATGGCCATTGATATGTCGCAAGAACGAGTAGATGAATTTGCGCAAATTGCGACACAGGCTGTTGTAGCAGATACGACGGATGAGGCGGTTATTAAGTCTCTTGGTTTATGGAATTTTGAGCATGTGATCGTAGCAATCGGGGAAGACATCCAATCAAGTATACTGACAACGTTAATTTTAAAAGAATTAGGTGTACAGCAAATTACAGTAAAAGCGACGAACGACTATCACGAAAAAGTATTGCGTAAAATTGGTGCTGATTTTGTCGTGCATCCTGAACGTGATATGGGGATTCGAATTGCCAATAATATGATATCTAATAATGTACTGGACTATTTAGAACTATCGGACGAGCATTCCATTATGGAGATTAAAGCGAGTGATCGTATTGCTGGACGCTCTCTTGTAGACTTAGACATTCGTGCGAAATATGGGATTAATATTGTAGGGATTAAACGTGGTGAGGAAATTTTAATTACGCCTTCTCCGACAGATCCGATTTTAATGGGGGATATCCTTCTTGTTATTGGCGCGGATGTAGATATTAATCGATTTATGAAAAAAGCGTTGTAGAAAAGGATAGCGTGTATCTAGTAGGAAAGTTCCTATTGGATACACGCTTTTTATTAAGTGTATAAGAAATTACACTTCCATAATGATTGGTAAAATCATTGGACGACGTTTTGTCTTTTCGAAAAGATAAGGCCCTAAAACGTCTGTAATTTCATTTTTTAATTCAGTCCATTGGGTCGATTTCTCTTGGATGACGTGATTTAAATGTTGTGTAAGCATTTTTTGTGCTTCGTTAATCATCGTACCTGATTCGCGCATATACACAAAGCCACGTGAAATAATATCAGGTCCAGCAACGACTTTTTGATTTGTCATATCAACGCTCACAACGACGATGACAAGACCTTCTTCTGAAAGGATACGGCGATCACGTAGTACGATATTACCTATATCGCCAATTCCGTTACCATCAATATAGACATCTCCTGATGGAATGCGACCTGCTACATGTGCTTCTTTGGCACTTAAAGCAAGTACTTCACCATTTTCCATCACAAATGTGTTCTCGTGTAGTACATCACAATCAACGGCTAGCTCTGTATGCATTTTTAACATGCGGTACTCACCGTGGATAGGCATAAAGAATTTCGGCTTCATTAGTCGAAGCATTAATTTTTGTTCTTCCTGTGAGCCGTGTCCGGATGTATGGATGCTATTGAGTGAACCATGAATGACTTCAGCACCAGCGCGGAACAGCAAGTTAATAATTTTATTTACGCTCATTGTGTTCCCTGGAATCGGTGAAGAAGAGAATACAACTGTATCGCCAGGCTGAATTTGAATTTGTCGATGCGTTCCATTGGCAATACGTGATAAAGCCGCCATTGGTTCCCCTTGCGAGCCTGTACATAAAATCATGACTTCATTTGCAGGTAAACGATTAATGCTTTGAGCATCCACGAATGTTTCTTTCGGCGCAGTAATATAACCTAACTCACGACCGATTGTAATCGCATTGTCCATCGAACGACCAAACACCGCAATTTTACGACCGTGTGCAGCAGCAGCATCTGTTACTTGTTGTAAACGGTGGATATTGGATGCAAATGTCGCGAAAATAATGCGACCATCTACTTTTCGGAAAATATCATTAATGCTTTCGCCCACTTTACGTTCAGACATCGTAAAGTTAGGTACTTCAGCATTTGTACTGTCTGATAGTAAACATAAAACACCGTCACGTCCGATTTCAGCCATTTTCGTTAAGTTCGCTGGCTCTCCAACAGGAGTAAAGTCGAACTTGAAGTCCCCTGTATGTACGATATTGCCAGGGGGTGTTTTGACAACGATTCCGAACGCGTCTGGAATACTGTGTGTTGTACGGAAGAAGCTGACAGATGTTTTTCGGAATTTAATAACATCTTCTTCTTTAATTTCAATTAACTTTGTTGTGCGTAGCAAACCATGTTCATCTAGCTTATTGCGTAGTAAACCTAGCGCAAGCTTACCGCCGTAAACAGGAACGTTTACTTGGCGCAGTAAGTATGGAATGCCACCGATATGATCTTCATGCCCGTGCGTAATAAATAACCCTTTAATTTTGTCGACATTACGTACTAAATACGTATAGTCTGGAATTACGTAATCAATTCCGAGTAAATCATCTTCAGGGAATTTAATGCCTGCATCGATGAGAATGATTTCATCTTGGAATTGAACGCCATATGTGTTTTTGCCGATTTCGCCCAGTCCGCCAAGTGCGAATACAGCTGCTTGATCGTTTTTAACGAACTTCATAATCGATTAAGCATTCTCCAAACGGAAGTTAGGGCTGTTTTGCTCATACTCAAGGTATGC
The DNA here is from genome assembly GCF_057837305.1 of Lysinibacillus sp. RU7. NCBI lineage: Bacteria > Bacillati > Bacillota > Bacilli > Caryophanales > Bacillaceae > Lysinibacillus > Lysinibacillus sp. RU7. The sequence goes on from NZ_JBYQFK010000025.1 coordinate 3,798, forward strand.
ACCTTCTAATAATTGTACAAGCTCGATATTGTATTTGCGGTCTTTTAAATACTGACGAACTTCGCGTTCTGAAGAGGCCTCTACATATAAAGATTTTGTGTTTTCGCGAACTGGAATCTCATTCATATTTTCTTGATAATAAACTTTGTAAATCATAATTACTCTCCTTTTAAAACGTACATAGTCATTGCATTTAAGTTTATACTTTATACAACTTTTATGTTATTTGAAATACTTATGTATAAATACATGTCTGAAGAAGTATAAAATAACGAAAGTTATAAAAAGAATCATTTAAATAAATGCATTTCCTTTATATTATCATGCAGCTACTTTAAAATAAAGAAAAGCCCTTCAAATTCTGAAGGGCTTAGGCAATTGATTTTTTTCCGAGGATGCCATTTAACCGTTTCAATAATTTCTTTTTGAGCCGTTTTAGCATGGCACATCACTCCTTACATTCATTATAATGAATTTTCAGATATTTGTAAAGGTTTTTTTGTTAAAGAGAGGGTAGATTATATGAAAAAAATTTTATTTTTCGACGTAGACGGTACACTGTACGATAGTGAGAAACGTTTACCTCATTCAACGAAAGAAGCGCTATTTTCTGCGCGTAAAAATGGCTATGAAATTGCTATAGCAACAGGGCGTGCCCCATTTATGATTACGTCTTTACTAGAAGAGCTTGAAATCGATACATATGTGACATTTAACGGACAATATGTGGTGTACAAGGGGGAGGTCATTTTTACGGATTCTATTCCGCGCGATTATTTACAACAAGTGATTGCATTTGGTGAGCGTCGTGGTGAACCCGTTGTATTTTTAGATGATCGTGAAATGATTGCATCGCTTCCGGATAATCATAAGGTAGAATCTAGCTTAGCTACACTAAAATATCCGTATCCTCGTATCGATGCTGCATTTTATCAAGTGCAAGCAGTCTATCAAACGTTAATTTTTGTAGAAGAAAAAGATGAGCATTTATATCGTAAAGCGTTTCCGGAAGTGCAATTTGTACGTTGGCACCCCTATTCATGTGATATTTTGCCTAAGTCCGGTTCAAAGGCGCGCGGCATTGAGAAAATCTTGCAACATATTGGGAAGACAATGGATGATGCAGTAGCGTTTGGGGATGGCTTGAACGATATTGAAATGCTACAAGCAGTGGGACTTGGTATTGCAATGGACAATGGGCATGATCAAGCGAAGGCAGTAGCAAATGTCATTGCCCCACATGTGGATGATGATGGCATTTATAAAATTATGAAAGAGCTTGGCATGATTTAAAGTTTGTAAAAAAGCGACTTTAGATAACTACAAAGGATGTATCCCGAAAGTGAGAACTTTCGGGATACATCCTTCATTTTTGATCAATATCTACTAAGGAGTCGCATCAGTATGCTTCCTTTGTTGTTAATTTCTTTCGTATGGAGTAGCATTTGGGATTTCGCCAAATGGGTCTTTTTCGTTAATACGATCGTAAAACATGACGCCGTTTAAATGGTCAAGCTCATGCTGGAAGGCAATAGCGGGTAGTCCCGACAGTCGCATCTTTTTCTCTTCGCCGTCTACAGTCATAAATTTCACTGTAATGCGTGCATAGCGGGGTACGTAGCCTGGCACATGACGGTCCACAGAAAGGCAGCCCTCGCCAGATGTCATATATGTTTGCTCAACAGAATGGCTGACGATTTTTGGATTGATTGCAACAAAGCTTAATTGCTCCCCTTTTTCATCTGCTAAATGTAAGGCAAACATACGTTTTAAGCTATTTACTTGATTCGCTGCTAGACCAATCCCTCCACGTAAACCGTATTTTTCAGCCATTTCAGGATTTTGACTATTAATTAAGTATTCTAGCATATCATGAGCGAGGTTTTGTTCTTCTTTAGTGAGTGGGAAAGTCACTTCTTCCGCACGTGTTCGCAAAGTAGAATGACCTTCGCGAATAATATCTCCCATTAAAATCATTTAAATACTTCCTTTCGCATTTCTACTTCTGCCTTTAGTATACAATACGGAGCAAGCTGTTCAATGAAAAAACGTTGAAATACGAAAAAATATCATTGTAAATTATGGAGATGAGAAATGATGAGTTTGATTGAGCGTTTTAAGGGGAAAAATAAAAATGGAGGTGTTATTATAGTACAGGTGTTGTTTTGATATATAACAGATTGGGGTTTTTGAAATTTTTTATTTTGTATAAAAAAATGCGTTTTATTAGAAAATCAACGATTGACCGATTGTGTTTTCTTCTTTATACTGAGTGGTAAGAAATAGTTGTACTAATAAAAATAGATTAAAAAATAATACAGTTGAAAGGGAGCGTTCACTATGGGAGAAAATAAGTTTGATCCAACTGTAACGTTACATGAAATTGAAGACAAATTTCAAATGTTCCAAATTTTAAATGAAGAAGGGGAAATCGTAAACGAAGAGGCAAATCCAAACCTTTCGGATGAAGAGCTTGTAGAGTTAATGTCTCGTATGGTCTATACACGCATTTTAGATCAACGCTCAATTTCACTGAATCGTCAAGGACGTTTAGGTTTCTATGCGCCAACTGCTGGTCAAGAAGCCTCTCAATTAGCATCACAATTTGCACTTGAAAAAGCAGACTGGATTTTACCGGGCTACCGTGATGTACCGCAAATTGTTATGCATGGTTTACCACTTTGGAAAGCATTTTTATTCAGCCGTGGTCACTTTATCGGTAATCAAATTCCAGAAGGTGTAAACGTATACCCACCACAAATCATTATTGGTGCACAATATATTCAAGCGGCAGGTGTAGCACTTGGTTTGAAGAAGCGTAATGCGCAAGCTGTTGCTGTAACGTATACAGGTGACGGTGGTTCATCACAAGGTGACTTCTATGAAGGTATTAACTTTGCAGGGGCAATGAAATCACCAGCAATCTTCTTCATTCAAAACAACCAATTTGCGATTTCTACACCACGCGAATTACAAACAGCAGGTAAGACGCTTGCACAAAAAGGTGTAGCTGCTGGTATTCCAAGTATTTTAGTAGATGGTATGGATCCACTTGCCGTTTACAAAGTAACAAAAGATGCGCGTGAACGTGCAATTAATGGAGAAGGACCGACTTTAATTGAAACAATGACATACCGTTACGGACCACATACGATGGCAGGGGATGACCCAACGCGTTACCGTACAGGTGATTTAGATAATGAATGGGCAGCAAAAGACCCAATTGTACGCTTCCGTAAATTCTTAGAAGCAAAAGGTTTATGGTCACAAGAAAAAGAAGAAGCTGTAATCGAGCGTGCAAAAGAAGAAATTAAAGAAGCGATTAAACAAGCAGACCAAGCACCAAAGCAAAAAGTAACAGAGCTAATCGAGAACATGTATCGTGGTGACTTACCTGCGAACTTACAAGAACAATTAGCGATTTATAAAGAGAAGGAGTCGAAGTAATATGGCACAAATGACGATGATTCAAGCAATTACAGATGCACTTCGTTGTGAATTGAAAAATGACGAAAATGTATTAGTGTTTGGGGAAGACGTTGGGGTAAACGGAGGCGTGTTCCGCGCGACGGAAGGTCTTCAAAAAGAGTTCGGCGTAGATCGTGTATTCGATACACCGCTTGCAGAGTCCGGAATTGGTGGTCTTGCAGTTGGTTTATCGCTAACGGGTTTCCGTCCAGTGCCTGAAATTCAATTCTTCGGCTTCGTTTTCGAAGTATTTGACTCCATCGCAGGTCAAATGGCACGTACGCACTACCGTACAGGTGGTACATACAATATGCCAGTCACAATCCGTTCACCATTTGGTGGTGGAGTACACACACCGGAAATGCACTCGGATTCATTAGAAGGATTAATGGCACAAACACCGGGTTTAAAAGTGGTCATTCCTTCTACACCATATGATGCAAAAGGATTATTAATTTCAGCTATTCGTGATAATGACCCAGTTGTGTTTTTAGAGCACTTAAAATTATATCGTTCATTCCGTGAAGAAGTACCGGAAGAAGCGTACACAATCGAAATCGGTAAAGCGGATGTAAAACGAGAAGGTAAGGATCTATCCATCTTTGCATATGGTTTAATGGTTCATGAAAGCTTAAAAGCGGCAGAAGAGCTTGAAAAAGAAGGGTATTCTGTAGAGGTTGTCGACTTACGTACAATCCAACCATTAGATATCGAAACAATTATTGCTTCTGTTGAAAAAACAGGTCGTGCCATCGTTGTACAAGAAGCGCAAAAACAAGCAGGTATTGCTGCAAACGTTGTAGCGGAAATTACAGAACGTGCCATCTTAAGTTTAGAAGCACCTGTTCTTCGCGTAGCAGCACCAGATACAGTGTATGCTTTCCCACAAGCTGAGGGTGTATGGCTACCGAGCTATAAAGATGTAATGGAAACGGCGAAGAAAGTTCTAACATTCTAAAAAGAGGTGAGCATGTATGTTTAATTTCCGTTTACCGGATATCGGAGAAGGTATCCACGAAGGTGAAATCGTTAAATGGTTCGTAAAACCAGGAGACAAAGTGCAAGAAGATGATATTTTATGTGAAGTACAAAACGATAAAGCAGTTGTAGAAATCCCATCTCCAGTAGAAGGTACTGTCGAAGAGGTATTAGTAGCAGAAGGGACAGTCGCGGTTGTAGGTGACGTCCTCATTCGATTTGATGCGCCAGGTTATGAAGATTTAAAATTAAAAGGCGATGACCATGCAGAAGCAAAAGGTGAAGAGAAAACAGAAGCACAAGTCCAAGCGACAGCTGAAGCAGGTCAAGCGATAGCAAAAGAACCAACAGCAACAGAAGAGGCACCAAAAGCTGAAGTCGTACCAGCAAGTGAGCCAGATACGAATAAACGCATCATTGCAATGCCATCTGTACGTAAATTTGCACGTGACAATGGGGTAAATATTCACCAAGTCGCTGGTTCAGGTAAAAATGGCCGTGTTGTAAAAGAAGATATTGAGAAATTTATGAGCGGTGAGCAAGCGCCAGTTGCACAACAAGCAGTAGCTGAAGTACAAGCACCAGAAACGGTAGATGTACCACAAGTAGCCGTACCGGTAAATGTAGAAGGTGAGTTCCCAGAAACACGTGAAAAAATGAGCGGTATTCGCAAAGCGATTGCAAAAGCGATGGTACACTCAAAACAAACAGCGCCGCACGTGACATTAATGGACGAAGTAGATGTGACGGCACTTGTCGCACACCGTAAGCGTTTTAAAGACATTGCCGCTGAAAAAGGTGTAAAATTAACGTACTTGCCGTATGTTGTCAAGGCGTTAGTGTCTATGTTACGTGAATTCCCAGAGTTTAATCGTTCATTAGATGATGCAACACAGGAAATTATTCAAAAGCATTATTATAATATTGGTATTGCAGCTGATACTGAAAAAGGATTATTAGTTCCTGTCATTAAGCATGCAGATCGTAAATCTGTCTTCGCTGTATCAAGTGAAATTAATGAGCTGGCAACAAAAGCACGTGACGGCAAGTTAACACCAAATGAAATGAAGGGTGGCTCCATGTCGATTACGAACATTGGATCAGCTGGTGGTCAGTGGTTTACACCGGTAATTAACCATCCTGAAGTAGCAATTTTGGGAATTGGCAGAATTTCAGAGAAACCTGTAATAAAAAATGGTGAAATTGTAGCGGCACCTGTGTTAGCATTATCATTGAGCTTTGACCATCGCATGATCGATGGTGCCACTGCGCAAAATGCTTTAAATCATTTAAAGCGTTTGTTAAGTGAACCAGAACTTTTATTAATGGAGGCGTAATAAAATGGTAGTAGGAGATTTTCCAATCGAGATTGATACTCTAGTTGTTGGTGCAGGCCCTGGTGGTTATGTAGCGGCAATCCGTGCAGCGCAAACTGGACAAAAAGTAACAGTAGTAGAGCGCGGTCAACTAGGCGGCGTATGTTTAAACGTAGGATGTATCCCATCAAAAGCATTAATCTCTGTAGGTCACCGCTTTGAGCAAGCGAAGCATTCAGATGATATGGGTGTTGTCGCATCAGATGTGAAATTAGACTGGGCTAAAGCACAAGAATTCAAAAACGGTGTTGTCAAAAAATTAGTAGGCGGCGTTGAAGGTCTATTAAAAGGCAATAAAATAGATATCGTAAAAGGTGAAGCTTACTTTGTTGATGCAAACACTGTACGTGTCATTGATGGCGATAACGCACAAACTTATACGTTCAAAAATGCTATTTTAGCAACAGGTTCTCGTCCAGTTGAAATTCCAACATTCAAATTCACTGAGCGTGTAATCAACTCAACAGGTGCGCTTTCTTTACCAGAAGTACCAGAGAAATTAGTTGTAATCGGTGGCGGTTACATCGGTACAGAGTTAGGTTCTGCATACGCAAACTTAGGTTCACAAGTAACAATTATCGAGGGTGGAAAAGACATCCTAGCTGGTTTCGAAAAGCAAATGACACAGGTTGTGAAAAAAGGCTTAAAGAAAAAAGGCGTAGAAGTAGTAGTAGGCGCATCAGCTAAAGGTGTACAAGAAAATGAAAACGGCGTAATCGTAACATACGAAGTTGGCGGAGAAGAAAAAACAGTTGAAGCAAACTACGTATTAGTCACTGTAGGTCGTCGTCCAAATACAGATGAAATGGGTCTTGAGCAAATCGGTGTTAAATTTGCAGAGCGCGGTTTACTAGAAGTGGATAAACAATGTCGTACGTCAGTACCAAACATTTATGCAATCGGTGATATCGTAGCGGGTCCACAACTTGCACATAAAGCATCTTACGAAGGTAAAGTAGCGGCAGAAGCAATCGCTGGCGAGCACTCAATCGTAGATTACTTAGCAATTCCAGCAGTATGCTTCACAGATCCAGAACTTGCTACTGTAGGTTACTCAGAAGACCAAGCAAAAGCAGAAGGTATCGAAGTGAAAGCGGCGAAGTTCCCATTCGCTGCAAACGGTCGTGCATTAGCTTTAAACGCTACAGAAGGTTTCGTGAAACTTGTTGCGCGTAAAGAAGACGGCTTGTTAATCGGTGCTCAAATCGTTGGTGCTGGTGCATCTGATATGATCGCTGAAATGGGTCTAGCAATCGAAGCAGGTATGACTGCTGAAGACGTAGCATTAACAATCCATGCTCACCCAACATTAGGTGAGATCACAATGGAAGCTGCTGAAGTATTACTTGGCAACCCAATCCATATCGTATCTAAATAATTAATCAGTCAAGCCTTATTATTTCTTCGGAAATAATAGGGCTTTTTCTATGTTTACTAAAAATAATAGCCCTCATATATTAAGTTCATTTTCATCTTTTAACGTAACAGTTGATTTCAAAAATCAGTGTATACCTTGCTATTGAATCGTCTCATTTGTTTGGGTTTTGAAGAAAAAATGAACGGTTTCATTCAAAATAGAGCGCTCTACAACTAGCTACAGTGATAAAAAAGAGAGAAATTTACTAAAAACGGAGGTTGCGCTGAGTGGGGAAAAAGATCTTTTTCGGATGGAAAACGAACAGAATCGAGCTTTTTTCGAAACATATGCCGTCATCGAAATTAGTTGATGTGTGCCTTTATGATGCGATCATTCATAAAAAAATGATAACTTACGATTTTTGAATAAAAAATTTATTTATTCATTTTAAAAACGATGAAAATTGCCACTGGTCGTTTTTGAGATACGACTTAATTATGAATAAGTGCTATTTAGGATAATAGTCCTCGTTTGACACTTATTTTAAATTAAGTTGTATACCGATTTCGCTATGTGACACAATTAGGGGATTCAAAATAATCGATTTCAATGACGAGCAATAAAAATACGTACTCGTTGATTGGATTGGAGGCCACTCGACTGGACTCGGGCAGGAATAAGCATGAGCCGAAATAAATTAGCTGAAGTCGTGCCTGCGGAAAGTGAGTTGGCCGTAGCGGAAATTAACGTATTCTAATGCGTTTCTCAACAATATATAGAATGTTTCAATAATTAATTGAGCAAACATTCATTTCTAATAATTCCCAATGTATAATAGAAGTACATCGGCAAAGGGGGAATGGATGGTGGATTTACAGTTACAAGGCAAAGTAGCCATCGTGACAGGCGCGAGCAAGGGGATTGGCTTTTATACAGCGCTACAGCTCGTAAAAGAAGGGGCACATGTCACGATTTGTGCACGTGGGGAAAAATATTTAGAAGTTGCTGCCGCAAGTATTAAGCAACAAACAGGGGCTGATGTCTTGGCTGTGCCAGCAGACGTAACAAAAGAACAAGATTGCCAAGCAGTCATTGAAAAGACGATTGCTCATTACGGCAAACTTGATATTTTAGTGAATAATGCAGGAACTGCGGCTGCTTATCCATTTGAACAAGTCGCAACAGCGTTATGGCAAACGGATTTAGATGTAAAACTTTTTGGTGCCATTCATTGTGCGAAATATGCAATTCCCCACATGAAACAAGCAGGCGGAGGGGCCATTGTCAATGTGACCGCGGTATTGGCAAAAACACCACCGGCAAGCTCCTTACCGACAACGGTAAGCCGTGCAGCAGGACTAGCCTTAACAAAGGCGATGAGTAACGACTTAGGGGCTTACAATATTCGTGTAAACGCTGTTTGTATCGGTCTTATTCGAAGTGATCAAATTGAAAAACGTTGGCAAGCACAAGCACCACAATTATCGTGGGAGGAATATTCCGAGCAAGTCGGTCAATCAATCCCACTTGGTCGCATTGGCAGTACAGAAGAAGCCGCCAATGTTATTACTTTCTTAGTGTCTGATGCAGCATCCTATGTGACAGGGACAACGGTCAATATTGATGGTGGGGCGGGTAGTGCATTATAAAAAGCTGTGCGTGAAGATTTTCTTCGCGCGCAGCTTTTTATGTTGTTTTTAACGACGAATAGTTCCTTCATACAGCTCAATCCACTCATTCACTGTGATTTTGCTACACAGCTCTGCGATTAAATCAAATGGAATATGCTTTGTGGAAGTCCAGCGAATGCAGCTTTTTCCCATGTTTAGCTTAGTCGGAACCGTTTGTGCATACGCTTGTTGAAACCATGTCAGTATCTGTTCATCTGTATAAATGCCCATATGGTAAAGGGCTAAATGCCGTTTTTGAGCGGCAATACTAATGAATGGTAGCGGTGTATGTGGTGTGACATGGTAGCCAGATGGATAGGTTTCTAGCGGTATAACATATGAAATCATATTGTACTGCATTGTTTTTTCAAAGCCAGCTGGTAAATTTTCTTCAATGGTATGCATTAACTCCATAAATGCATCACGCCACTTCTCATCGATTTGTGAAATATATTGTTCAAACATCGTCCCACAACCTTTGCCTATTAATAAAACATGCATTCACGCTAATCACATATCCATGCGAAGCGTGAATGCATAACATTGTTATTCTTTTATGAAAATAGGATTATTTAGTCCATTATAACGTGCAATTTGATAGGCGTAAAGTAAGCCGATAACCGCTGTGGCAGATAATCCGATGATCATCGATAGATTATAGTCTAATCCGAATCCTTCTGGTGCTACCATTAAATACGTAAAGACGACAGCTGTCATAAACATCGCTGGAAGACCAGCAATCCAGTGGAACTTTCCTTCCTTTAATAAGTAAGAAGTAGCTACCCATAGCATAACCGTTGCCACCATTTGGTTTGTCATCCCTACATAGCGCCATAGAAATTGATAGTCAATCGTTGTTAAGTAAAATGCAGGAATAGTTACGGCAACAGTTGCTAAAATCGCAACCGTTGTCTGATTACCTTTAATGCGTGAGCCTAGGAAATCAAGCACAATCATACGAGCTGAGCGAAGCGATGTATCCCCTGTTGTAATCGGTAAGATAATCACACTTAGAATAGCTAATAAGCCACCGACAGTACCAAGTAATCCAATGGCGATCTGGTCTACTACACCACCAGCACCTACTGACGTAATAACAGCACCAAGTTCCCCTGTACCGCCAAAGAAGCTCATGCCTGCTGTACACCAAATTAAAGCAATAATCCCTTCCCCAATCATCGCACCGTAAAATACTTTTCGTCCCTCTGTTTCTTTTTTTAGTGTACGAGAAATAATCGGACTTTGTGTAGAGTGGAAGCCAGAAATAGCACCACAAGAAATCGTAATCATTAATAAAGGCCAGATTGGTAAATCAGCTGGATGTAAATTAGCAAATGTTAATTCTGGTATTTTAATATCTGAGAATAATAATGAGACTAAAATAGCACTAGCCATAATTAATAGTACAGCCCCGAATAACGGATAAATACGACCGATAATTTTGTTAATCGGTAAAATCGCTGCGATTAAAAAGTATAAGAAAATAATCACAATCGCAACCATAAAGGTAATGCCTGTTTTCGCTGAAATGACAGCTGCAGGACCTGCTGTAAATGCAGCAGCTACTAAAATCATTAACACGACAGATACGATATCTGTGAAGACACGCATTGCTTTTCCTAAATATTTTTGAACAAGCGCAGGGAATTGTGCGCCACCATGTCGTAGTGACAGCATACCTGCAAAATAATCGTGAACTGCACCGGCAAAAATACAACCGAATACGATCCAAACCATTGCAACCGGGCCATATAAGGCACCTGCAATCGCCCCATAAATTGGACCAAGCCCTGCGATATTTAATAATTGAATTGTCCAACCTTTCCAAGCGGGCATCGGAATATAATCTAAGTTATCTGTTTTTGTGTAAGCAGGGGTCGGCGTTGCATCATTGACAATAAACACCTTTTCTACAAACTTACCGTAAACAATATAACCAATTAGTAATAGAAGGATAGAACCTAAAAGTGTAAACATAAAAACTCTCCTAAAATAATTTCATTTTTTTGATAAATCGAATTATATAACGCAAAAATTATTTTGACAAACTATTTTTAGAAAATTTTATATATTGAAAACGTTTGGTGCTACTAAAAAATTTCATGTAATCGGTTACATGAAATCATTCATCTATTTCATACAGAAATCTTGTTAGTTAATTTTTTGATAATAGACAGAAAATTTTAGCTGATTTAAAAGTACGATCTTTATGTTATTTAAAACACAACAAAGCCTGAGTAAGACATTATGTATGACATAACGGAAAGAAGCTGTGTTTTAAGTCTAGCAATAGTAGCTTGTGCATATAGAATAATTATGGAAAAAACAAGTGGCGCTGTAATTGCACCTAGTATTTTCAGCAAACCATTAATAATGGCCTACGAGGAGGAAATGATATGAATTTAGAAACAATGACGGTTGAATTATTAGAATATGGTGTGCAAGTTGTAACAATTAATAACCCCCCTGCCAATACATTAAATTTAGCGATTCAACATGATTTGCTGCAACTTATTGATGAAGCGAATCATAATCCAGCTATTCGTGCAATTGTTTTTAAATCAGCCAATCAAAAAATTTTTATTGCAGGAGCAGATTTAGGACAAATGAGCAACAGTACAGGTGAAGTGGATTATGAAGAAGGGGCAAAGCAGCTTCAAGATATTTTTAATGCGCTAGAAGCTGTTCGTGTACCGACCATCGCAGCGATGAATGGACATGCACTTGGCGGTGGCTGTGAATTTGTATTAGCGTGTGATTTTCGCATTATGGGTAGCGGTACAATCGGCTTAACTGAATCATCGTTAGGGTTATTACCAGGTGCAGGTGGGACACAGCGCATGACGAAGCTCGTTGGTGGAGCAAAGGCACGTGAATTAATGTTCTTAAGTCAGCGTTTGAAAGCAGAGGAAGCGGCTGCAATCGGACTTGTGACAAAAGCGGTTGCACCAGAAGAAGTAGAAACAGAAGCGATTGCACTTGCAAAGACGCTAGCACAAGGAGCAGTGGGTGCGTTAGGTTTAATTAAAGAATGTATTTTAGCAGCTGAGCTTCCACTTGAGCAAGGGTTAAAGGTAGAGCGTGAAGCATTTGCGAAAACATTTGCAACAGGTGAGCCAACGGAAGGGATGAGAGCATTCTTCGAAAAGCGCCCACCGAATTTTATCAAGCAAGTGACAACATAAATTACTGTGGCAGGTTCTTTCTAGAGCCTGCCTGTTTGCATTTCAAGTAAAGGCTCAGCGCTTCGAGGGCGGAAATTGTCCACGCAACTAAACCAGCAGAAGAGCCTATTTGGGTTGTAGACGAATATTTACAACGTTCCAAAAAATCCATCGTCGTAGATTTAAAAAATCCAGAGGTGATCGCCTCTTTAAAAGCGTTAGTGAAAGACTATGATATTGTGGTTGAGCAATTTCGACCAGGCGTCATGGAGCGTCTTGGACTTGGTTATGAAGAGCTAAAAAAGATTCATCCAGGGCTTATTTATTGCTCGATTACAGAATATGGGCAAACAGGGCCTTTGAAGGATCGTGGAGGTCATGATATTAACTATGTCTCGCTTGCGGAAATTCAAGGGTATTCGGGTACACAAGCGGAAGGGCCTGCTCAAATCGGGATTCAAATGGCAGATATAGCAGGTGGGTCGTTGCAAGCTGTCGTTGGGATTTTAGCAGCGGTTATTTACCGTACGCGTACAGGGGAAGGGCAACATCTCGATATTAGTATGACGGACTGCGCGTTAGCATTAAATGTATTATCAGCACCAGAATACTTAGTGAGTGGTAAACCTCTAGAACGTGATCGCCTCATGTTGAACGGTGGAACTTTTTATCGTTCTCCGACAGAAGACCCTCACTTCAAGGAATGAGAAGGGGGTAGCCCAATGAGTAAGTGGGAGATGAATGTCGGTTGACGATTGCCAAAACTTGTATCATTGTGATAAAATAGGAACAAACGTTCTATAGGTGAGGTGAAAGGCAATGTTTGTCCATAAAGCATACAAATTTCGCATTTATCCAAACAAGGAACAAACCATACTGATGGCGAAAACAATCGGTTGTTCTCGTTTTGTATTCAATCACTTTTTGGCACAATGGCAGAATGCTTACAAAGAGACGGGTAAAGGGTTGACTTATAACGCTTGTTCTGCTCAATTAACCCAATTAAAGAAAGCGTTCGTTTGGTTAAAAGAAGTGGACAGCATTGCGCTGCAGTCATCACTTAAAAACCTTGCTGATGCCTATACGCGATTCTTTCAGAAACAAAATAACGCACCACGTTTCAAGTCTAAAAATAGTCAGGTCCAATCGTACATAACGAAGCATACGAATGGAAATATTGCGATTATAGGCAATCGCATCAAGTTACCTAAACTCGGTCTTGTTCGCTTTGCTAAAAGTCGTGAAGTGAAAGGACGTATTCTTCATGCCACGATTAGACGTAACCCAAGTGGCAAATACTTTGTGTCTATCTTGGTTGAAACAGAAGTACACAAGTTACCTAAGACGGGTTCTGCTGTTGGTGTTGATATGGGCTTGAAGAATTTTGCGATTCTTTCTAACGGAACAGCCTACGAAAACCCTAAATGGTTTCGAAAACTAGAGGAAAAATTAGCGAGAGCACAACGGATTCTTTCCAGACGACGAGAACTAGCAGGCAAGCGAACATGTCCATTAGATGAAGCGAAGAATTATCAGAAACAAAAGCGTAAAGTAGCACGTCTCCATGAGAAAATCACAAACGCAAGAACCGATTACTTGCATAAAATTTCAACTGATCTTGTCAAAAACCACGACATCATTGGGATAGAAGATTTGCAAGTAGCCAATCTGTTGAAAAACCACAAATTAGCGAAAGCGATTAGTGAAGTATCTTGGTCACGATTTAGGATGATGCTTGCATATAAAGCAACATGGTATGGCAAGCGAATCGTTGTGGTGTCAAAAACATTCGCTAGTTCTCAACTTTGTTCGTGTTGTGGTGACCCCAATAAAGATGTTAAACAGCTGAATGTCCGTGAATGGGATTGCCCAACCTGTGGGACACATCATGATCGAGATATGAACGCAGGGCAAAATCTTAAAAATGAAGCAATCAGACTTCTAACCGTAGGGACTACGGGGATAGCCTAATCCAAACTTTCGGTTACGAAAGTGTTCTTAGGAATCTCTCACTTCTAAGCGTAGCGAAAGTGGGAGTAGTTCAAGGGTATTATGAAACGAAGGACGGTCGCCATTTATCAGTAGGAAGTCTCGAGCCGAAATTCAGACAACAACTTTGTATGGCGATTGGGCGTGAAGATTTACTTCCGTTAGCGATGAGCTTTAAGCCAAAAGATGCGATTGCTTTGAAAGAACAATTACAGCTTATTTTTAAAGAGAAAACATTTGATGAATGGACGTCCATTTTTGCGCAGGTAGATGCTTGTGTAGAACCGGTACTCACATTTGAAGAGACGGTGGAACACCCATTGTTTTCAGCGCGTGAAATGTATGTGGAAGTAGCAAAAACAGATGGGACAACACAAAAACAAATTGCTTGTCCGATTAAGTCTAATATCTTTCAGCCAGTTTATCCTACTGCTGGGGTAGCAGCAGGCACGCATAACGAGGAGATACTCGGATCGCCTATAAAGTGAAACGTCCTGTTGCCCTTAACCAATCGGGCTTTTACGGGTAGTTGATCTCCTACCTATGCTTCTCGATTTTCCTTGAGCCTTGAGGTGGGAGTCTTAATGCGGGATAAAATAGATAGGGGATGGAACAGTGTCAAACGTCATAACAATTGGAACAAAGGCGGTATATCCCATTATTTTTGAAGTGGATTACGGTCAAATGAAAAGCATCAATTGCTATTTATATCAACATGGAGAAAGTTTAACCTTAATCGATGCGGGCATTGATTTACCAGCTTTCCTTGAATTTTTTGAGCAAAAGCTGAAAGAATATGGCTTTACAATCCATGATATTGATCAAATTTTATTGACCCATCATCATGGGGATCATATTGGGCTAGTCAATCATATTGTAAAGCAAAAGCAAGTACCGATATATGCACATCATGTATCCATTGAACGTTTGCAGTTAACAGAGGCGTATCAATTGCGGAAGCGTCAGTTTTTTCAGCAGTTGTACGAGGAATACGCTAGTTTAGAGTTAGCAGGTCCACGCCTCAAAAAGATGGAACAAACATACCAAAACACCGAAGCATTGAAAATTAATGCACCTATTATTGCCTTTTCTGATGGGGATACAGTTTGCGGTCTCCAAGTCATGGAAGTGCCAGGTCACTCGCCGGATTCCGTGTTATTTTATGAAAGAGAAACAAAATGGTTATTTGCTGGGGATTTAGTATTATATACAGGTACGACCAATGCATTGATTGACCATGATGAGCAGTTGAATTTATTGCCAACGGTGATGCAGTATAAACAGTCACTTGAAAAATGCCTACAACTTGATACAAGTGTGATTTATGCAGGACACCAGCAACCGTTTTCGAATTTATCTGAAATCGTAGAGAAAAATTTACAGCGGATTAATTTTAAGCTAGAACGTATTGTGCGCAAGGTGGCAGAGGGACATAAAACAGCCCTTGATTTAGCGAAGGCGATTTATGGTGATCGAATAAAACATGAATTTCCACTGATTATGTCTGAAATTATTGGTTATGTCACATATGGTGAAATGCAAGGGATGCTTGAAAAAAAGAGCAATGATGGGCAATGGGAGTTTTTTGTGAAGGCGTAAAAAAGTATAAGAAATGTAAAAACTGTCTTTCAATTGCAAGGGTGCAATAGAAGGCAGTTTTTCTACTTGGTGCATAAATATTGTCAATAATTTGTCAAAAACAATAGACAGAAAATTTCGTAAGTCGTAAAATGAAACTCATAGATAGAGAGGGGGCTATTAACATGAGAGTGATTCGCACAATTGCCCAAATCTGCATTTTATGGGTCTTTTATTATATTGGTGTATTAATTGTCGAGTGGACAGGGATTTTTATTCCACCGAGTATTATCGGTCTTGTTCTATTATGGGGATTACTCATGCTAAATGTGATTAATGTTAAATATATTCAAGATGGTGCTAGCTTTTTAATTGCTTTTTTAACATTATTTTTTATTCCATCTACGGTTGGAGTCGTTGAATACCCTGAATTACTAACGGTATCAGGACTTTTACTCGTTTTAGCGGTCTTTTTAAGTACCGTGATTACCATTATTATAGCGGGAAAAGTGAGTCAATTTATCGAGCAAAAGGAGCAAACAGTAAAGGAGGAAGCAGAGCATGCTAGCATTACTCATCATCATTAGTACGATTGTATTATTTATGATCCTTCAAAAAATCTATGTAAAAGTAAATCATCCGCTCTTCCTACCATTATTATCGACAACGTTTATCACGGCCATTATTTTAGTTGTATTCAATATCCCATATAGTACATATATGCAAGGCGGGGAGTGGATTCAAAAAATGCTAGGGCCAGCTGTTGTTGCGTTAGCTTATCCTTTATATAACCAGCGTACGCTTATTTATAAATATAAATATTCGATTCTATCCAGTTTAGTCGTAGCGATGCTATCTGGTCTTAGTAGTGTATATGTCTTGTTAAAACTGTTTAAAGCGAGTGATGCGTTTATGTTGACGGCTTTGCCGAAATCGTTAACAACACCTGTCGCAATGCAGGTGAGTAGTTCGATTGGAGGTATTGCGCCATTAACGGCAGTACTTGTAATGGTTGCGGGGTTTACAGGAGCCATTGTTGGACCTTTTCTATATAAAATTGCCCGTATTGATACAGCGATTAGTCGCGGGGTATCAATGGGTAGTGCAAGTCATGGCGTAGGGATTTCAAAATTAAAAGAATATGGTGAGGAAGATTTATCGATTGGTTCGCTCTCTATGGGGCTCAGTGCAGTATTAGGGGCATTTATTTGTCCTGTATTTGCCATGCTCATTATGTAAATTAAGCGAAGTCATCAGCTAATGTTGATTTTTGTTGAAACGAGTAAATTAGAAAAGTATGTGATTGCAGGTGATGAAAGCCACTCTTTTTACCCATAAAAAAACTTGAGGGCAACGTACCCTCAAGTGTTTTAGAAAATCGCACGACGTTCTTTAATGACGCGGATATTTTGTAATGTTGCATCTTCAGGGCCTTGTACAGGCAAACCTGCTTCTATATTCATTTGAATATATTTAATGTTATCTTGTGTAATTACTTCGCCAGGAATAAAAATTGGGATTCCTGGTGGGTACACCATAATGAATTCAGCTGAAATGCGGTCATGTGCTTCTGACAGTGGAATGACTTCTGTTTCTGCATAAAATGCATCACGTGGAGACATCGCAAGTGCTGGAATTTCAGGTGCTTTTACATTTGGTATCTTAATAGCTATCTCTGAGTCAAATGCTTGAGACATGCGTACTAAAGCATTCACGAGGAGATTCATTTCCTTTTTCGTATCACCAAGTGTCACTAAACATAGGATATTATATAAATCTGATAACTCGACTTCAATATTAGCGTTTTGGCGTAACCATTCTTCTGCAGTATGTCCTGTAATCCCTAAATCTTTTACGCTAATTAATAGTTTGCAAGGGTCCATATCAAATGTTGCAGAAGAGTGAAGCTTTTCACGGCCAACACATGTTAAATGTGGAATGGCATTAATCCGTTTTCGCGTATCCTTTGCCAAACGAATAGCATCATCAATTAAATCATGACCATGTACAGCTAATTGGCGACGTGCGCAATCTAAAGATGCTAGTAATGGGTAGGATGTTGATGTTGTTGTGAGCATCGAAAAGATCGACTGTGCACGTTTAGCAGAGACACGTCCTTCACGTATATTTAAGATGGATGTCCCTGTCATGGAACCGCCTAGTTTGTGCACGCTTGTAGCTGCCATATCAGCACCTGCTTGCATGGCTGATAGTGGAAGTTCGTCATGGAATTTAATGTGTACACCATGTGCCTCATCGACAATAACAGGAATATCATGGGCATGTACGATTTCAACGATGCGCTTTAAATCAGCAGCAAAGCCAAAATACGTCGGGTTAATGACTAAAACAGCTTTTGCGTCTGGGTATTTTTGTAATGCTTTTTCTACTGATTCTGGTGAAATTCCATGAGAAATACCTAACTCAGTATCTACTTCAGGATGAATGAAAATCGGAATTGCACCTGCAAATACAATTGCCGACATAATCGATTTATGAACATTCCGTGGTACTAAAATTTTATCACCTGGGCCGACGACGGTCAGAACCATCGTCTGAATTGCGCCACTAGTACCTTGAACGGAAAAAAATGTATGATCAGCACCAAAAGCTTCGGCAGCAAGGGCTTGTGCTTGCTTAATCGCTGCTTTAGGTGAATGTAAATCATCTAGCGGAGCAATATTGATTAAATCAATTGATAAAACGTTGTCGCCGACGAACTCTCGAAACGCCGGGTCCATACCGGAACCTTTCTTATGGCCTGGAATATGGAACTGAATTGGATGTCTGTTTCGATGCTTGAGTAAAACGTCGAACAATGGAGTCTCTAACTGTGACAACGCAGGTACCACCTCACTTAAATTAAATTTTTTAAAAACAAATGAATTATAGCACCTATTGCATCATGTGACTATATATAAAGTTAGAAAATTCGTCTTACTTTAATAGCGAATAAAAAAATTTAAAAGAAAAAGGGGTCATTTTAATGAATTGGGAGACACGTATAACAAAATTATTAAAAATAAAATATCCAATTATTCAGGGTGGACTTGCATACTTAGCGTATGCGGACTTAGCTGCAGCTGTATCCAATGCAGGTGGACTTGGTCAAATTACAGCAATGAGTTTACCATCGCCAGAAGCGCTAAGAGAAGAAATTGAAAAAGTACGTACGTTAACGGACAAGCCATTTGGGGTGAACTTTGCCATTGGTATGTATGGTAAAGGGTACGAGCCGATGGTTGAAGTTGCAAAAGAAATGAATGTACCTGTTGTGACAATGACAGGAGGTAACCCAGCCCCTATTTTCGATATTTTGGAGGGGAGCGATTGTAAAAAGCTTGTATTAGTCGCAGCACGTCGTCAAGCACAAAAAGCAGAAGAGTTAGGTGCCGATGCGGTGATGGTCGTTGGACAAGAAGGAGGAGGTCATTTAGGACGTGATGATGTGGGGACGATGGTACTTGTACCACAAGTAGTAGATAGTGTATCGATTCCAGTTATAGCCTCTGGAGGGATCGGCGATGGGCGTGGCTGGATGGCCGCACATGCGCTTGGTGCAGAAGGGATTGAAATGGGTACACGATTTATTGCGACAAAGGAATGTGTGCATGCATCTGATGTGTACAAGCAAGCGTTATTAAACAGTGCAGAAACGGATACGACGGTGATCAAGCGTTCAATCGGTGCACCAGCAAGGGCACTTCGGAATGACTTTACGGAGCAAATTTTAAAAATTGAAAGTGAAACACCAACGTATGAGGCATTGAAAGATTATATTAGTGGCAAAGCAAATAGACGCTATATTTATGATGGCGATATAGCACAAGGGTTTGGCTGGGCTGGTCAAGTAACTGGCATGATTCATGATATCCCAAGCGCAGCGGAACTCATCGAGCGAATGGTTGTACAGGCTACAGAAATCCGTTTAAAATGGGGGCAGTAATACAGAAAGGCCATTATCGATTTATAGGTGAAAATGGCTAGAAAGAACAACGAAGGTAGGTTACAGCATGGAATATTCGTATCCATTATCAACGGATTGGACAACGCAAGAAATGGTAGACGTTGTACATTTTTTTGAGGCAATCGAAGCAGCGCATGAAAAGGGTATTAAGCGTGAAGTATTTATGGCGAGGTATCGCCGTTTTAAAGAAATTGTTCCGTCGCAAGCAGAGGAGAAAACCATTTTCCGTGAATTTGAGCAAGCGAGTGGCTATGTGGGTTATAAAGCGGTAAAAATGGCTAAAGAATCAGCAGACGGACAAATCATTCGTCTATAAAGACAAAAGGTGTAGTAATCGTGAGGGACGATTACTACACCTTTTTACGTGAATTGCTTAGATATTTTTTTCTAAAAGTCTATATACGTGATGCAACTAGAGTAGCGAGTGCATACACTGTATCAAAGCTATCGCCAGGGAATTCTGCTACTGCAAATGGGACGCCTAATTCGTGGCATAATTGTTGGCACTGCTCACCAATCTCAAAGTAAGATTCGACATCGGCAGTGAGTGATAGTAGCTCACATGTGACAAAGCCAGTGCTACCTGAAGCATGTAGTGCACGAATTTTATCTTTTACATCTGGCTCTAGCCAATTTGCTTTCCCGCCAGAAGAACGATAAGTAAGATGGAAGTTATGAATATTCGACTTAGCAGCAATTGCTGTTGCTAGCTCTGTAAATTGCTTCACATAGATCGCATTGCGTTCTGGATCAATTGGTTGGCTATGCACAGTAAATAAGATGTGGGCATTGTCCTGTGCTGCAAGTGGTAACCAATGCAATGCACGTGTTACACGTTCAGCATAAACATTCACAATCCCTTCATCTGTATGCCAATCTGTAATAGCGATATGTTTGATATTGTTTTGTGCAACTAAATCCGCTACTTCTTGATGTACTGCGCCACCACCAGATGCAGAGAAAATCGGGTTAATGGGTAATGTAACGATTGTCGTTACACCGTCATTTAGTGCTTGTTTTACAGCCTCCTGCACGAATGGTGTGGTATGTTTATAGGCATTGTAAACTTTTACAGGCTCCTCTAGACGACGATTGAGTAAGCTTTCTAAACCTTTAGCAATCCGTTGGGTAGAAGAGGCAATGAAATCTGGGAATCCAGACTTTTTAAACGATGCCTCAATTTGTTCCATCATCGGTGCTGGAACAGGCTTGCCATTGAGAATATGGCTAAAATATGTACGAACATCATCGATTGATGTTGGTGCACCATATGCATAATAAATGATACCAATCATGTGTTGTATACTCCTTTCAACTCATAGTATATACAATATAATTTAAATTGCGCACTTAAATGATAATCATTTTCAACGTGTTTAAAAAAATAATTAACAGATATGTCATTATTCCGCACATCTGTTAATAAAATAATTATTTTCCAACGAAAATATTGTAAATTAACAGTAAATCATCGAATGTTTTTTTCGTGAATTGCATAAACTCATCAGAAGAAAGGTTAATTGCATCGTCAGCTACGATATGTCGACCTACTAATAGTTCACCTTTTTTTACATCGCGCAAGCGTATAATAAGTGTCTCAAGTTTTTCACTACGTGCTTCCCCTAATTTTATGGCATCTGGGGACATATGATCACCTGAAATAATGTAATCATCACTTAATTGATTAAATGCATCGATATTTTGCAATAAGCGTTTGGCCATCTCAGCTTTTTGAGGTGCTTCGTAAATGATAGCGGTCACAATAAATAAATGACTATTCCACAAACCAATTTGAAAATGCGGTAATGCTTTGTAGCCTCGTTTATAAGGGGCAAAAGCTACCCAAGAATCTTTTGGAGGATTGACAGTTCGACGTGCATGCTTGGCAACGTGATGGAAAAATTCATCTCCAGTTTTAATACTTAAATAATTGGAAAAGATTTCACCTAGTGTATGGAATTTAGGACGAACAATAGTAGTCAATGCTTCCATGCGCTCATCTAAACCATTTATTTGAAAAACATTAAAATCCTCCGCCGTCCACTGTACATTGCTCAAAATTAATAACTCCTTTCGATTTTTAGGTTTATTTTAATAAGTTTTTGGGAAAAAATCATATAACACACACTTTCCATAATGTCAAAAAGTGTTGCAAAAAAATGCTAAGGAAGTGATGGAAAATGAAACAGATGATTAAAATTATACGCAAAGTTGATATTGAAAAGCAATATGAGCAAATTTTGCGTCTAGAGCTGGATTATGAGCTCGCATCTTTGTATGTTGCGATGAAGGATCAAGACAATGTAGAGATGGAAAAGGCTAAAAAGCGGTTAAAGGAAATTCATGAGGAATTAGAAGGTCTCCATGCATATGCATAGCAAAAAATTCATACCAAACTAAAAAATCACTTGCTGAGTGTTCGGACAGCAAGTGATTTTTTGTTATACTAAACATATAGTGCAAATTTATATTCATTCATTATATAGATGAAAACAGGGAAGAGGAAGGTGGTTACACAGTGGATTTAAAGCGATTAGATGCATTTGCAAAAGGGGTTATTTTCGAGGCGGGAAAACGTATACGAGAATCATTTACATATGATTTAGAAGTTGAAACAAAATCGAATGCGAATGATTTAGTAACGAATATTGATCGTGAAACAGAGCTTTTTTTTATTGAACAAATTCATGCATTTGACCCGACACATAAAATTATTGGAGAAGAAGGGATGGGGGAAAGACCGGACTCTTTAGCGGGGGTTGTTTGGATTATTGACCCAATCGATGGCACGATGAACTTTGTTAAGCAACATCGCCATTTTATGATTACGGTTGGGATTTACATTGATGGTATTGGAAAACTTGGGTACATATTCGATGTAATGCGTGAGGATTTATTTTATGCCATTGCAGGGGAAGGCGCTTGGTACAACGATTCACCGATGCGTAAGCTGCAACCATTAAAAATTGAAGAAGCAGTGATTGGGATTAATGCGAGTTGGGTAACACCGAATCCTAAAATCAATCATGAAAAATTAATCGAACTTATTCGAACAGTACGTGGTACGCGTTCATACGGCTCAGCTGCAATGGAAATTGCCTTTGTGGTGAGCGGTAAACTAGATGGGTATATTTCGATGCGGCTAGCTCCTTGGGATATTGCGGGTGGCATCATTATTGCACAAGAAGTTGGCGCAATCGCAACTAATTTAGAGGGGACTGGTTTTGATTTAATGCAATCTGATACGTTTATCATTGCCAATCCGTCTATTCATCAACTCATCCTAGAAAACTATATCGAACAGAAATAAAGAAAGCCACCAAATTTACACATTTGGTGGCTTTTATCAATTATAAAAGACCTGCTTGTACGAACTTTTTCTTTTGTTTCATACCCATTATAAAGATCACACACGTGGCGATAATGCAAGCGATAATCCCAATCATGCCAGCCGTATCGTATTTATCTGTTCCAGCCATAAATACAAAAGATACGGAGAAGCCGATGCCAATCATCGAAAGCATCGCTGCGAGTGCGTAAATAAACATGACAAGTTTTGCTTTATTCATGAGAAATCCTCCTCTAAAGATACTATATTAAGAGAACAATGTTCAATTTCCAAAAAGACATTTGTGTCTACATATGCTATAATAGCACAGTTAAACAACTGAAAAAAGAATATGGAGTGGAATAATGACAAATTTACGTCAAGATTTACGTAACATTGCAATTATCGCGCACGTTGACCATGGGAAAACGACGCTAGTAGACCAATTATTAAAACAATCAGGGACATTCCGTTCGAATGAACAAGTAGAAGAACGTGCAATGGACTCAAATGATATCGAACGTGAGCGCGGTATTACGATTTTAGCAAAAAATACAGCTGTTAACTATAATGGCACACGTATTAACATTTTAGATACACCAGGACACGCAGACTTCGGTGGAGAAGTAGAACGTATCCTTAAAATGGTAGACGGCGTTTTACTCGTAGTAGACGCTTATGAAGGCTGTATGCCACAAACACGCTTTGTATTAAAGAAAGCACTAGAGCAAAATTTAACGCCAATCGTTGTAGTGAACAAAGTCGATAAAGATTCAGCTCGTCCAGAAGAAGTAGTAGACGAAGTGTTAGAGTTATTAATCGAACTAGATGCAAATGACGATCAATTAGACTTCCCTGTTGTGTATGCTTCAGGTGTGAATGGGACGGCTTCATTAGATTCAAACCCAGCAAATCAAGAAGAGAACATGCAGTGCTTATTTGAGCAAATCATTGAGCATATTCCAGCCCCAGTGGATAATTCAGATGAGCCATTACAATTCCAAGTAGCATTACTTGATTATAATGACTTCGTCGGTCGTATCGGTATTGGCCGTGTATTCCGTGGGACGATTTCTGTTGGTCAGCAAGTAGCATTAATGAAGCTTGATGGCACAGTGAAAAACTTCCGTGTAACGAAAATTTTCGGCTTCTTCGGTTTAAAACGTGAGGAAGTACAAACAGCCAAAGCGGGTGACTTAATCGCCGTTTCGGGTATGGAAGATATTAACGTAGGCGAAACAGTTTGTCCTGCTGAGCATCAAGAAGCGCTACCGCCATTACGTATTGATGAACCAACATTACAAATGACATTTTTAGTCAATAACTCACCATTTGCTGGGCGTGAAGGGAAATGGGTAACATCTTCTAAAATTGAAGAGCGTTTACGTGCACAACTGCAAACGGACGTATCACTTCGCGTTGAAGATACAGATTCACCGGATGCTTGGACAGTATCAGGTCGTGGTGAATTACACTTATCGATTCTAATCGAAAACATGCGTCGTGAAGGCTTTGAGTTACAAGTGTCGAAACCACAAGTAATTATTAAAGAAGTAGATGGTGTGAAATGTGAACCAATCGAACGTGTACAAGTAGATGTACCAGAAGATTGCGTAGGTTCTATTATCGAGTCACTTGGTACACGTAAAGGTGAAATGTTAGACATGGTTAACAATGGTAACGGGCAAGTACGTATTATTTTCAACGTACCAGCGCGTGGCTTAATTGGTTACTCAACAGAGTTCATGTCGTTAACAAAAGGTTTTGGTATCATTAACCATACGTTTGATTCGTACCAACCAGTTGTAGCAGGTAAAGTGGGAGGCCGTCACCAAGGTGTACTTGTATCAATGGAGAACGGTAAATCAACAACTTATGGTATGATGGGTGTGGAAGACCGTGGTACACTATTTGTGGAACCAGGTACAGAAGTTTACGAAGGGATGATCGTTGGTGAAAATACACGCGAAAACGACATCACAGTAAATATTACAAAACAAAAGCAAAAAACAAATATTCGTTCTGCGAATAAAGACCAAACAAACGTGATTAAAAAACCTCGTCTTATGACACTTGAAGAAGCGTTAGAATATTTAAGTGATGATGAGTACTTAGAGGTAACACCAGAGTCAATTCGTTTACGTAAACAAATTTTAGATAAAAATGAACGTGAACGTATTGCGAAAAAGAAAAAATACGCTGAAATGGAGCAGTAAAAGCGTATCAAAAGAAAGGATGAAGGATGTTGTTGAATTTAGCACTAAACTTTATTCAAGCATCTGCACCTACTGATGAAATAACGCAAGTTTATAGTAGAATGTCTGGTATTACGCGCTATATTTATGAAAATTTAGCGACGGTAGATGCGTCAGGTGCGGTTGATTATACGATTCCAGGTTATATTACGTTAGCGCTTATATTTGTCTTATCGGCGATTGTATATAAACTAGGCTTCGCAAAAACATTACCGCTATGGCAAAATGCTATTATTTATATATTCCTATTTTTAGGATGTATTATGCTGACATTCTTCGCCTTTTTCCTGCCAATGGTGGAAGGGTTAATTGTTGCAGCGTTGATTTTAATCGTCTATAAATCGCGCTTATGGCGTGAGAAACGTGAAGAGCAAAAAGCTGTAGCAAAATAATTCAAAAAGCTCGAATCTCCTTTAAGATAGGAGATTCGAGCTTTTTTAGTAGCTTAGGATAGAGCATGGGTTTTATAAAGACAAAAAAACAAGCGTGTTGATTTACCTTTTATTGTTAATGCAATCTTGTGAAACGTTGATTTCCGCTCCATTCGGCTCGCTTTCCACGGGCATGGCCTCAGCCTCCTCGTCGCTCGTACCTCGCTCCTGCGGGGTCTTCAGCTCATGTTTTTCCCGTAGGAGTCTCGCCGATTCCGCTTCAATCAACTGGCAAGTCATTTTTGATTACGTTTTACTAAAAAACAAGCTTCTATAAAGGAATATTTTGTTAATCAACACACCTGGCTAAAAATAAAGAAAGATTCTCATTCATTACGGTAGAGACTGGGTAATTACACTTGCAAATAGAAAGAAAATGATTTCTTTTATATAGTCGGTTTTTAAAATTTAGAGTTAAAAAAGTAGGCTAATTTAACAAAGGGAGTGCATTCACCTATTTCAAATACTCTTTCTCACTCTAAAAAACAAATGCCTTCTATATAGACTTCTATATAGATAAGAGAAATATTTTTCTAGCATATCGAGAAGTATTCACTTTTGCCGTAGCGCGCCATAGCCACAGGAGCCGTAACAGGAGATCCAAACAGGCCACGCCTGTTTTAGCTCCTGTGTAGGCTGTGGCAAAGCGCGGAGGCTATGATAAATACCTTCACTATTCAACTGGTATTTTTAGGGTACGTTTTTGCTCATTACGAGTAATAAATACAGATTTCTATCAAGGCACCCTTTTAGGCGATTTTGCATAACCTACTCTAGATAAAAGACCCTATTATTTAGAGGAGGATAGTCGTGAAAAGATTCGTGAAATCTGGTTTTGTTGTGATGTTCACATTGATGTTGCTTCTCGTTCTGTCAGCGTGCGGCGAGAAAGAACTGCAAGATGTGAAAGTTGGTGAGGTCACGCGCTCTATTTTTTATGCCCCTCAATATGTAGCAATTGAAAAAGGCTTTTTTGAAGAAGAAGGCTTGAATGTCGAGTTAACGACAATCCCTGGTGGTGACAAGACAATGACGGCTTTACTATCTGATGGCATCGATATCGCCCTTGTCGGCTCGGAAACATCGATTTATGTAACCGCTCAAGGGGCAAATGATCCAATTAAAAACTTTGCCCAGCTTACGCAAACAGACGGGACATTTTTAGTAGCACGTGAGAAAATAGAACAATTTTCTTGGGATATGTTAAAAGATTCTACTTTCTTAGGGCAGCGTAAAGGTGGTATGCCACAAATGGCGGGCGAATTCGTCTTAAAGAAACATGGCATTGACCCACACAATGACCTTGAATTGATTCAAAACGTAGACTTTGCTAATATTGCCTCTGCTTTTGCATCGGGTACGGGTGATTATGTTCAATTATTTGAACCGACTGCCTCTGTATTCGAAAAAGAAGGAAGAGGCCATATTGTAGCGTCATTCGGTACAGAGTCGGGTCATTTACCATATACAACATTTATGACGAAAGCGAGCTTTATTGATAGTGATCCTGAAACGGTAGAGAAGTTTACAAGAGCGATTAAAAAAGCCCAAGACTGGGTGTATGAAAATAGCGCGGAAGATGTAGCCAAAGCGATTCAACCGTTCTTTGAGGATACAGATGTAGAGCTGATTGCAACGGTTGTAGAACGTTATAGAGCCCAAGAATCCTATGCAAAAGATCCAATTTTAGATGAAGAAGAATGGAACAATTTACAAGATGTTATGGAAGAAGCGGGCGAGTTGCCAAGACGGATGGATTACAATGAGCTCGTGGATACTTCATTTGCAGAGAAAGTAACGAAGTAATATGGAGTTTTTAACAGTTAACAATGTACATCATACGTATTTTTCAACTGAAACGGCGACAGAAGCATTACAAAATATTCATTTATCCATTCAAAAAGGTGAATTTATCTCTTTTTTAGGTCCTAGTGGATGCGGGAAGACAACGCTTTTATCGATTATTGCTGGTTTATTCCCTCCAACAACGGGAACAGTTTTAATTGAAGAACAACCCGTTTACGAAAATGATTACTTGTCAATCGGCTATATGTTGCAACAAGATTATTTATTCCCTTGGAAAACCATTGAAGAAAATATTGCATTAGGACTCACGCTTTTAAATAAAGAACAAGAACAAATACAAGAAATTACGGCCCGCTTATTAAAGATGATTGGGCTACCGCATATCGGGCAAAAATTTCCTAGAGAGCTTTCTGGTGGGATGAGGCAGCGGGTAGCGTTAGCTAGAACATTGGCAGTTGATCCAAAAATATTACTATTAGATGAACCGTTTTCTGCACTTGACTATCAATCAAAATTAAAGTTAGAAGATTTAGTGTCCGAAATGTTGAAGGCATTTGGCAAAACAGCGATCCTCGTCACACATGATATTGGCGAAGCAATTGCGATGAGTGATCGAATCTTTATCTTTTCAGCTCGACCAGGAAGAGTATATAAAACATTTGAAGTACCAGAAGAGTTAAAGCGTTTAACACCATTTAAAGCTCGTGCCCATCCAACCTACTCTACGCTATTCCAAATGATTTGGAAGGAGCTTGAAAGTCTTGAACACGGAAACACTTCACAATGAATATAAAAAATCATTAATAAAAGAAAAGCGATTGATTCGTTTTTTTCAACTTGTAATATTAATTGGTTTTATCGGTCTATGGGAGCTCGCTTCTAGATGGCAGTGGATTGATCAGCTCATTTTTAGTTCACCATTAAAAATCGGCGCGTTATTTATCGATAAGATTCAGGATGGCACTTTATTTGCGCATATTGGTATTACATTATTTGAAACCGTACTGGGCTTTATTATCGGTACACTGCTCGGCACAATATTAGCAGCTATTCTTTGGTGGTCATCTTTTTTATCGAAAGTGCTAGATCCGTATTTAGTCATACTCAATGCGATGCCTAAAGTAGCGCTAGGCCCTATTTTAATCGTGGCACTAGGACCAGGTATGACATCGATTATTACAATGGGGGCTATTATTTCGGTCATTATCTCAACGATTGTTATTTATACAGCTTTTAAAGGGGTAGACGGAAATTATTTGAAGGTGCTGCAAACGTTTAATGCAAGCAGGCTGCAAATGTTTAAAGAGGCCGTTCTACCTGCATCCTTTCCGACAATTATTTCAACATTAAAGGTAAATGTTGGGCTATCTTGGGTAGGGGTCATCGTGGGGGAATTTCTTGTCTCGAAACAGGGACTTGGTTATTTAATTATTTACGGCTTCCAAGTATTTAATTTCAATCTTGTCTTAATGTCGCTTGTGATCATCGCTATTTTTGCAACAATTATGTATCAGGTTGTAGAGCTACTAGAAAAGAAATTGGTGAGGAACGGATAAAGAAACCCTTGAGCATGCTCAAGGGTTTTTAGTATTTAAAATTCTTCATCAATCTTTGAAGAGGTGCGGTAAAATTTGAATTTGCCTGTTGCAATGCGTTGTTCTGTTTTTTCGGCAATTCGTTCGCTACATGGCTCACACATATACGTATGAATAGGACGATTGCGTAATTTTTTTGCTAGGGGCAAATCATCTGATAGCTGGTGGATTGAATCACAAATGACGCATTTGACGCGCATGCTATTCCTCCTTATTGAACACGAATCGCGATAACCTCTTTAATCGGGTTGTCAACGTTTGAACCATCATCAAATAATAAGTGAACCGGACCACCATCTGTAATCGGTTTGCCGTCTTGACTAAATTTGAAAATGATTGTTTTTGCTTCTTCAATGGAGAAGACATGCTCCTCCCCATTGGCGCATTCGAATACGATTTGTGTCGCTTCTGGTTTAATTTCTGCATTTTTTAGGAAAGGGCTAATTGCCATGCCAAATGTCCCTGTTAGCATCCCTTTACGGTCAAATTTACGTTCTGTTTTTAAGGTCGGAGGGAAAACGGCACCTTCCATAATTTCACGTGACCAGTGTGCACCAACATCGGCTAAATATTTTTCTTCTGTATTATCAGGTGCTTTTTCTGTGACAAAATAAGTTGTTAAATCAAGGCGGCGGTCATCGAAAATCCAAACGGTTGGATCCAGTGTTAGCGAATATGTAACCGCACCTTTAATAGGAATGATTGAGTTCATCAAAAATCCTCCTTTTATAATATATCCTCATACAGTATAACGCCTTTTTTATAAAATAAGAAACATTTAAATGAAGTTTGCGTCTATATGCAAAGACACTTGCATTTTTACCCTTGAAAAGATAAACTTTATTAAGATAGAGTCGAAGAAATATCAGATAATGGGGGCGTCCTCATGGATACTAAATCACAAGCTTCCTTCCAGGAGAAAGCATTAGAGCAGTTACAAACAGATGCAGGTAAAATTGCTCGTTTAATTAAAGTACAAATGGATAATTTAACGATGCCACAATGTCCTTTATACGAAGAAGTGTTAGATACACAAATGTTTGGCTTATCGCGTGAAATTGACTTTGCCGTAAAGGTAGGTCTTATTGAGCGTGAACAAGGTAAGGACATTCTTGATGCTTTGGAAAAAGAGTTATCCTTACTGCATGATGCATATACAGACAAATAACAGAAAAAACTCAAACGCATGTATAATGCGGTTTGAGTTTTTTTTCTAAAATGAGGGTTAAAATAATGAAAAAATATTTCGCAACATACTTCAGGAACTTTGATTATTTGTTATTTTTTACATACGTATTTTTATGTTTATTCGGATTAGTCATGATTTACAGTGCGGGCATGATGGTGGGCATTATGTATGAGGATGGAACACCCGACTACTTTTATCGAAAGCAAGTAATCAATTTAGTTGTTGCTGCAGTTATATTTTGTATCGGTGCCTTTTTCCCGTACAAGCATTACAGTAATAAATTCGTCATGCTTTTTGGTATGGCTATGATGGCAATTTTACTTGTTTGGTTAAATGTCGATGGATTTGGTCGTGAGGAAACAGGTTCACAAAGTTGGATTCGATTGTTGGGGATGTCGTTCCAGCCTTCTGAATATGCCAAACTATTTATTATTTTATATATAGCAGGTTCTTTTTATAAAAAAAGTTTAAAAGAAAAATCCATTCAATATGTAAAACCAAATGATATCGGTTATCCAATTGCGATTTGGCTCATTATTTTGTTGAGTGTCGGCTTAGAAACAGACTTAGGGGCATTCATTATTATTTTTATGATTGCTATTTCGGTTGTTTTTTTAAGTGGTATACGAGGAAAGTCATTATTTCGGTTCTTTACTGTATTAAGTGCATTCGGTGGCGTCCTGGCCGGTGCATTAGCACTCTTTAAGCATGATTCTATTTTTAATGCTAGTCGATTAGGACGATTACAAGTTTGGTCAAATCCGTTTGCATATGAACAAGGGTCTGGTTACCAAGTGATTAATGGGTATTTAGCGATTGGGCAAGGTGGTTTAGAAGGGGTAGGACTTGGTCAATCCATTCAAAAGCTAGGGTATTTACCGGAACCACAAAATGATTTTATTATGGCAATTATTGCAGAAGAATTAGGAATCCTTGGGGTAGCCATCGTCATTGGTGGTATTGGATTGATTGTTCTTCGCAGTTTCTATATTGCAATGACTACAAAAGATCCACTAGCACGTATGATTGCAGGTGGAATTGGCAGTTGGATTGGGTTTCAAACCTTTGTAAATCTAGGGGGTGTATCGGGAGTAATCCCGTTAACCGGAGTAACGCTACCTTTTATAAGCTACGGCGGTACTTCTATATTGATGCTTTCTTTAGCGATGGGCATTTTAATTAATGTCTCTATGTACTATAAGAAAGATAAAAAAAAGCTATTATAGGGGGTTGAGGAGAAATGACACACATTCACAAAGTGTTGGTCGCAAATCGAGGGGAGATTGCCATCCGTATTTTCCGAGCGTGTACGGAACTAAAGTTGAAAACGGTGGCTATTTATTCGCGTGAGGATAGCGGTGCCTTTCATCGTTACAAAGCGGATGAAGCGTATATTGTAGGAGTAGGAAAAAAGCCGATTGATGCCTATTTAGACATTGAAGGAATTCTTGCGATTGCAAAGGATGCTGGTGTTGATGCGATTCATCCAGGGTATGGCTTTTTATCTGAAAATGTGGAGTTTGCACGCCGCTGTGAAGAAGAAGGCATTTTGTTCATCGGGCCAACATCTAAACATCTCGACATGTTTGGCGACAAAGTAAAAGCGCGTGAACAAGCGATTTTAGCAGACATTCCTGTCATTCCGGGTACAGACGGTCCAGTAGCAAATCTGGAAGAGGTTGCTGCATTTGGTGAGGCGTACGGCTATCCAATTATGATTAAAGCAGCCCTTGGTGGTGGTGGCCGTGGGATGCGTCTCGTGCAAACGAAAGAAGAACTGGCTTCTTCCTATGAACGGGCTAAATCAGAGGCAAAGGCAGCATTTGGTTCTGATGAGGTGTATGTAGAAAAGGCCATTATAAAACCAAAGCATATTGAAGTACAAATTATTGGTGATACAGCAGGGAATATTGTGCATTTATATGAGCGCGATTGTTCTATTCAACGACGTCATCAAAAGGTTGTTGAGATTGCACCATCGAATTCGATTTCAACACAACTGCGTAATCAAATTTGTGATGCAGCTGTAAAACTAATGAAAAATGTAGGCTATGTGAATGCAGGCACAGTGGAGTTTTTAGTAGCTGGCGATCATTTCTACTTTATCGAAGTAAACCCGCGTATCCAAGTAGAACATACCATTACGGAAATGATTACGGGTGTAGATATCGTGCATGCGCAAATTAAAGTTGCAGCTGGTTATACCCTTCATTCACCTGAAATTAATATTCCAGCACAACAAGAAATCCCGCTATTCGGATATGCGATTCAATCACGTGTGACGACGGAAGATCCGAAAAATGATTTTATGCCGGATACAGGAAAGTTAATGGTGTATCGTTCAAGTGGTGGCTTTGGCGTTCGTCTAGATGCAGGTAACGGATTCCAAGGTGCGGTTGTTACCCCTTATTACGACTCGTTACTTGTCAAAATTTCGACTTGGGGTATGACATTTAATGAGGCCGCAGCGAAGATGAGCCGAAACTTAAGTGAATTCCGTATTCGAGGCGTTAAAACGAATATCCCATTTTTAGAAAATGTTGTACTACATGAAAAATTTTTAACAGGAACATTCGATACAAGTTTTATCGATTCAACCCCTGAATTATTTGTGTTCCCAGTACGAAAAGACCGTGGTACAAAGCTGCTTAGCTATATTGGTAATGTTACATTAAACGGCTTCCCAGGTGTAGAAAAACAAGCAAAGCCTATTTTTACACAACCAGAGCAACCGAAAATTGATTTGCTCATACCGCCACCATTAGGTACAAAGCAAATTTTAGATGAGCACGGTGCGGATGGGTTAGTGGAATGGATTAAGGCGCAAGAAGATGTGCTATTAACGGATACGACATTCCGTGATGCACATCAATCCCTTCTAGCAACACGCGTGCGCTCGCAAGATATGTTCCAAATTGCAGATGCAACGAGTCGTCTCATGCACAATTACTTCTCGCTTGAAATGTGGGGAGGGGCTACATTTGATGTAGCGTACCGCTTTTTAAAAGAAGATCCGTGGGCACGTCTTGAAAAACTACGTAAACAAGTGCCGAATGTACTGTTCCAAATGTTATTACGTGGTGCCAATGCAGTTGGTTATACAAACTATCCAGATAATTTAATTCGGGCATTTATTCAGGAATCAGCGGCATCTGGTATTGATGTATTCCGTATTTTTGATTCACTCAACTGGATCAAAGGAATGGAAGTAGCCATTGATGAAGTGCGTAACACAGGGAAGGTTGCAGAAGCAGCCATTTGTTATACGGGCGATCTTTTAGATGATACACGTGCGAAATATACAGTACAGTACTATAAAGAGATGGCACGTGCGTTAGAAAATACAGGTGCACATATTTTAGCGATTAAAGATATGGCGGGACTTTTAAAACCAGAGGCAGCTTATCGTTTAATCTCCGAATTAAAAGAGGCAACAAGCTTACCAATTCACTTGCATACGCATGATACAAGTGGTAACGGGATTTACTTATATGCCAAAGCGATTGAAGCAGGGGTCGACATTATTGATACGGCACTCGGTTCAATGGCGGGCTTAACATCACAACCAAGTGCAAACTCGCTCTACTATGCGATGAAAGGAAGCGAGCGTCAAGTACGAGCGGACATTGCGTCACTTGAAAAGCTTTCTTACTACTGGGAAGATGTGCGTAAATACTATGTTGACTTTGAAAGTGGTATGAATGCACCTCATTCGGAAATTTACGTACACGAAATGCCAGGTGGCCAATACAGTAACTTACAGCAACAAGCAAAAGCAGTAGGACTTGGTGACCGTTGGGATGAAGTCAAAACGATGTACTCGCGCGTGAATATGATGTTTGGGGATATCGTGAAAGTGACACCGTCTTCGAAAGTGGTAGGCGATATGGCATTGTTTATGGTGCAAAATAACTTAGATGAAGACAATATTGATGAGCGTGGACAAACATTGGATTTCCCAGATTCGGTTATCGAATTTTTCCAAGGCTATTTAGGTCAACCACATGGTGGTTTCCCAGAAAAACTACAACAAGTAGTTTTAAAAGATCGTGAAGCCATTACAGTGCGTCCAGGAGAATTACTTGCACCTGTTGACTTTGAGCAATTAGCGAAAGACTTAGCGGAAAAAATAGGGCGTGACGTCACAAATAAAGACGTGCTTGCCTATGCACTATATCCGAAAGTATTTGAGGAGTATGCTAAAACTGTCGATTTATTTGGCGATATTTCAGTGCTTGATACGCCGACGTTTTTATATGGCTTAAAGCTAGGAGAAGAAATTGAGGTAGAGATCGAGAAAGGCAAAACGTTAATTGTGAAGTTAGTGTCAATTGGTGAACCGCAACATGACGGTACGCGCGTTATGTACTTCGAGTTAAACGGTCAATCACGTGAACTGGTCATTCAAGATATGACGGTAGAAGTCGATGGCAGTATTGCATTAAAAGCAGATCCGTCCAATCCAAATCAAATCGGTGCGACAATGCCGGGTACAGTACTAAAAGTTGTTGTATCGAAAGGGAGTTCAGTGAAGCGTGGCGATCACTTGTTGATTACCGAAGCGATGAAGATGGAAACGACTGTACAAGCACCAAAAGATGGGATTGTCAAAGAAGTATATGCTTCAGCAGGAGATGCCATTTCCACAGGTGACCTATTAATTGAATTAACATAAAAAATAAGAGTACGAGGTTTCAAACCTCGTACTCTTATTTTAATTTTTCGTTTTGATTGCTGCGATAGACAAGTAAAATCATATAGCAGAACAAGCCAAATAGTAATGAAATAAACAAAGAGTGTAATAGTGATACAGTCAAATTTAATTTTGTTAAAACGACTAACATGCCGGCTAATACTTGTAGTATGACAATAATGAATGCGATAATCCAGCCCCAGTAAATCACGCGTTGCTCTTTGTAGTTTTTCACGACATGAAGTGTAATGTACAGTATCCAAATGAAGATGAGCAATACAGCAAATCTGTGCCCCATTTGAACCCACTCATACATATTATATGGCAATGCAAATGGCTGATCATTGCGACAGAACGGCCAATCTGGACAAACTAAGCTTGAGTCTGTATGACGTACAAGTGCTCCCGTATACACGACGATATAAGAATAGATTGTAACCCCAATAATATGCCATTTTAATTTAGGTGCAATGAATACTTGGTCTGCATCAAACTTTGTATCTACTTCAAATACTATTAAAGAAAGTAATAGCACGGCAGCAAATGAGATTAGAGAAATACCAAAGTGCAATGCTAAAATGAAATCCCCTTGCCCCCATAATACTTGTGCAGCGCCAATCAGCGCTTGTGCAACAAGAAAGAAAATGGCGTTAAAGCCTAAAAACTTTACTTCTTTAATATGACCTAATTTGCGCCAAGTCCAAAAAACTAAAGCAACGATGAAAATGGATACAGAACCTGTTACTAGTCGGTGTGAAAATTCAATTAATACTTCTGTTGTAATTTCTTTAGGGATAAGAGATCCGTTACAGTCCGGCCAATTTCGTCCGCAACCTAAACCACTATCGGTTTTTGTAACGAGCGCCCCTCCTAAAAGGATCAGCAGCATGCCTAATGTTGCTGCTACAGCTAGCCATTTCAAATATTTACTATGTTGCATTATAATGTGCCACCTACTTCTAATATCAACATCGCTCTTAAAAAGCGTCTCTAGTTTTAGATGATAGCGAATAAAGTAGCAAAAGACAACTTCTAACGAGAATCCGTTTTTAGATACGATTTCCATTTCACAAATTGTTCATAAATTCGTACCCTAACTTTCACAAATGATAGTAGAAAATGGATTACTATATATATGTTGTTTTCTCGCGGATTCGCTTCATTCCGATTTCATGAAACTTTCACCGAAATTTCACCAAACGTCTAGAAATCATAGACAAATTTCGATATAGTTAATGATAGCGGAATATGCTTACAAAAATGAAAGGAATGGTAACTTTTAGGGAAGTTGTATACTGAATTGGAAAAGCCATCAGATGTAAAGGAATTATTTGCATTCATAAAGATTGAAAGCGGCTATTCTAATTTAGTTGTACTTTTCACATTGAGTGGAATGTTTGTCTTTTCAACAAGTTCTCTATTCATTTGCAGTGTACATATTGAATATGGGATACTCACCACTCATTCACGTGTTGCCGGTCCTTAATAATTTGTAAGTGAAATTTTTGATCTATGGCATTACTTGGTGCCAGCATGTGGGGACTAGTTAGAGACATAATCTTTGAGGCGTTCGGCTGAGAAAATTAAATGAATAGTTATTTCATAATTATTCAATGCTTGTATTGGAAAAGATCGAAATTAGACAAACTTTGTTCATGAACTAGATAGCCGGATGAAGTATGTACTATTAACACGATCTGTTCAATGATAAGCTAGTGTTAGGGATTCTTTCTTGGATGATAAGAATTCATATAGAACTAAACCATAGTCCTGGTTACACATGAAAATACAACAAAGAAAGAGAGGTTTTATTAAGCTATGATGAAAGGGCTTAAAAAATGGCGTCTATTCTCGCTGTTAGCAGTAATGACTGTCTTCCTTTCAGCTTGTGGTGAAGAATATATTTCGACACTTACACCAGCTGGTCCAGTTGGTCAAGAACAGCTGAATATTTTATTACTTGCAACTGCGATTATGACGTTAGTAGTTGTCATTGTTTCTGTTATCTATTTACTTGCTTTCGTTAAGTTCCGCCGTTCAAAAGTAGGCGAAAATTATATGCCTAAACAAGTAGAAGGTAGCCATACTCTTGAAGTAATTTGGACAGTAATTCCAATTATATTACTGTTAATCTTATCTGTTCCTACACTTACAGCTACTTATAAATTTGCAAATGTTGCTGCAATGGATGAAGTAGATGAAGAAGGAAACAAAACAGCACTTACTGTAAACGTAACTGCAAAATTATATTGGTGGGAGTTTGAGTATCCAGATTTAGGAATTATCACGGCGCAAGAGCTTGTTGTTCCAACTGGTGAAAAAGTATACTTCAACCTAATCGCTGCTGACGTTAAGCACTCTTTCTGGATTCCAGCAGTCGGCGGTAAAATGGATACAAACGTAGATAATTTAAACAAGTTCTATTTACAATTCGACAAAGAGTCTGAAGGCTTAAAAGATGGCGTATTCTATGGTAAATGTGCTGAGCTTTGCGGTCCTTCACATGCTTTAATGGACTTCAAAGTTAAAACATTAGAGCCTGCTGCATTTGATGCATGGGTAGCTGCTATGAAAGCGACTGAAGGGAACACAGCTGATGCTAACTCAACAAATGCTGGTGAAGCTACATTCGCAAAAAGCTGTTTAGGCTGTCACGCAGTATCTGGTGTATCTGGTGCTGGCATTGGACCAAACTTAACGACATTCGGTGACCGTAACCGCGTAGCTGGTTTCATGGATCACACGGTAGAAGAAACAACAAACTGGATTGTGGATCCAGAGTTCTACAAACCGGGCAACTTAATGACTGGTAAATACAATGTTTCAGAAGAAGAAGCGAAAGCTATTGCTGAGTACTTAATGACATTAAAAGTAGAAGATTAATTTCACACTTAGACAGAAACTTTGAAGGAGGTTAAAGTTGTGAGCTCTGTGGCAAAGAAAAAGGGCTTAGGAGGACACATCTGGGATTATTTAACGACTGTCGATCATAAAAAGATTGCCATTCTTTATTTAGTTGCTGGTACATTGTTCTTCGCAATCGCTGGTTTTGAAGCGCTACTTATACGTATTCAATTAATGATTCCTAACAACGATTTCATTTCAGCGGGCCTATTTAACGAATTATTAACAATGCACGGTACGACGATGCTATTCTTAGCAGCGACACCGTTACTATTTGCATTTATGAATGCGATCGTTCCGCTTCAAATTGGGGCACGTGACGTAGCATTCCCATTCTTAAACTCACTAGGATTCTGGTTATTCTTCCTTGGTGCAGTATTCCTTCACCTGTCATTCTTTATGGGTGGGGCTCCTGATGCAGGGTGGACTTCTTATGCATCATTATCTTTATATTCACCTGGTCATGGTATTGACTTCTATGTATTAGGTTTACAAATTTCTGGTGCGGGTACATTAATTTCTGGTATCAACTTCATCGTAACGATTATTACGATGCGTGCACCTGGTATGACGTTCATGCGTATGCCATTATTCACTTGGACTACACTAGTTTCAAGTACATTAATTTTATTCGCATTCCCTCCATTAACAGTTGGTTTATTCTTAATGTTAGTGGACCGTATGTTCGGAGCTAACTTCTTCGACCATACAATGGGTGGTAACACGATTGTTTGGGAGCACTTATTCTGGATCTTCGGTCACCCTGAAGTATATATTTTAGTATTACCTGCGTTCGGTTTATTCTCTGAAATTATTCCGGTATTCGCTCGTAAACGTTTATTCGGATACTCTTCAATGGTATTCGCAACAATTTTAATCGGTTTCTTAGGGTTCATGGTATGGGCTCACCACATGTTCACAACAGGTTTAGGTGCAACTGCCAACGCAATCTTCGCGGTAGCAACAATGGCAATCGCTGTACCAACTGGTATGAAAGTATTCAACTGGATCTTAACTATTTGGGGCGGATCTATTAAAGTTACAGTACCAATGCTTTATGCACTTGGTTTCATCCCGTCATTCGTTGCGGGTGGTGTGACAGGGGTAATGCAGGCAACTGCTCCACTTGACTACCAATTACACGATTCTTACTTTATCGTAGCTCACTTCCACTACGTAATCGTAGGTGGTATCGTAACTGCGTTATTCGGTTCAGCTCACTTCTACTGGCCGATTATGTTTAACCGTACGTTAAATGAAAAACTAGGGGTACTTACTTTCTGGGTATTCTTCATTGGTTTCCACTTAACGTTCTTCTTACAGCATTTCTTAGGTTTAATGGGTATGCCACGTCGTGTATTCACATACATGGGCGATCAAGGTTGGGATTCATTCAACATGATTTCAACAGTTGGTGCATTAATGATGGGTGTTGGTGTAATCCTATTAGTAATTAACGTATTATTATCAATTAAATCAGCACCAGTTAATCGTCGTGACTACTGGGGCGATGGTCGTTCACTTGAATGGGCGCTTGAAACACCGCTTCCATTCTACAACTTCAAACAAACGCCACTTGTTCGTGGATACGATCCATATTGGATTGAAAAGGAAGAAGGCAATAAAGAGGGTATGGTGTATGCTGAGCCACTAGGCGATATTCACATGCCAAATAACTCAATTTTACCTTTCTTAATGTCAATCGGTATGTTCGTTGCTGCATTCGGTGCGCTTTATAGCCCATGGGGTGACCAAGCGATTGCAGGTACTGCTGAAAGTATTTCATCAGGTGCGTCATTAGCATTAATGATCGGTGGTTTAGGTTTAACAGTTGCTTGTATGATTACTCGTTCATTCAAAGACGATTTAGGCTACCATGTGCATAAAGCAGAAGTAGAACAAATCGAACGTGAACTTGCTGAATACCGTGCTAAAGGGGGTAAAAAATAATGGATATCAATCATAAATTTACTCCACAAAGCTGGCCTCAGCATGCTGAGCAAGCAACTATGGAAGGTAAAAACAAGTTCGTAGGTTTCTGGATTTTCCTTTCGTGTGAGGTTGTACTTTTCGCTTCATTATTTGCCACATACTTAGCGCTTAAAGACCAAGGTCCAGCTGGTATGGAGTTCTCTGCTAAAGGGCTTTATGAGTTACCATTAGCATTTATGATGACGATGTTATTATTAACATCTTCATTAACTTCTGTGTACGCAATGTACCACATGAAAAACTATAACTTTAAAGGCGTTCAGACTTGGATGGCAATCACTGTTATTTTAGGTCTTGGCTTCTTAGGGTTAGAAATTTATGAGTTCCAACACTATGTACACATTGGTTTTGGTTATACGCAATCAGCGTTCTCTTCAGCGTTCTTCACGCTTGTAGGTACGCACGGTTTACACGTTATCATCGGTTTAGTGTGGATCACTGGCCTACTAATCCGTAATGCTAAACGTGGTCTTAACTTATACAACGCACCGAAGTACTTCGTAGCGTCACTTTACTGGCACTTCATTGACGTTGTTTGGGTATTCATCTTTACAGTAGTTTACTTGATGGGAGTGTTAGGATAATATGGCACACGATACTCATTTTGAAACTCGTTCTCAGGCACAGTATGAATACGATCGCGTTCAAAACTCAAAAAAAATGCGTAAGCAAGTAACGCAATTCGCGATTATGATCCTGCTAACATTTGTTGCATTCTCAGCAGTTGTAGCAGACTTTGCTCCAAACTTCATTAAACCGTTAGTATTATTACTAGCAGGTATTCAAGTAGTACAACAACTTTATTCTTTCATGCATATGGAAGAAAAAGATGCTCCGCACATGGGCGTTATTCAATTCTTCATGTGGGGTGGCGGATTTATCGCCTTTACGTTCTTCGTAGCGTTCTTAACAATTATTTGGTGGTAATTCGTTAATGAAAACGTCTCTAGCATTTGCTAGAGGCGTTTTTTTATGTGTTTAATCATATGCAATGCCGGTTAGTTCAAATACTCAAAGAGATAATTAATTAAAAAAACACAAAAACCTAGTTGACTAATAGGATATGTATAGTATACTTCATTATAAGAGTATTCGTTAAGCAAAAAAAATGAATCTCTATTTAAATCGATGAACTAAAAATAGAGCTGACTAGTCAACTAGAGGCGTTTTAATGCAGGCTTTGGCCATGCATTAGAGCGCCTTTTTATTTTAAGTAAGGGGGAAATGGATTGTTAACGTATGAAAATTGGCGAAAGCCAAACATTGAATTTGAACAAGACGACACGTATAAAGGGGCATTGCATGTTTTGAAATGGGCGTATGAACATTACAATGAGGAAATTGTATATGCATGCAGCTTCGGGATTGAGGGGATTGTACTAATCGACTTAATTTCGAAAGTGAAGCCAGATGCACAAATTGTTTTTTTAGATACAGATGTTCACTTTAAAGAAACATATGAAACGATTGAACGTGTGAAAGAAAAATATCCACAGTTGCAAATTGACATGAAAAAGCCAACATTATCACTTGAAGAACAGGCAGAAAAATATGGTGCTGCACTTTGGGAAAGAGAGCCGAATCAGTGCTGTCATATTCGTAAACTAGTTCCTTTAAATGAAACATTGACTGCTTCAAAAGCTTGGATTTCCGGTTTGCGCCGTGAGCAATCTGAAACACGAGCAAATATTGAATACATTAATGTCGATGACCGTTTTAAATCCGTTAAAGTATGTCCACTTATTTATTGGACATGGAAAGATGTATGGCGATATGTGTCAAAGCACAATTTACCATACAATCCACTTCATGATAAAGGGTATCCAAGCATTGGCTGTGAAACATGTACTAAGCCTGCTTTCACGATGGAAGATTTACGGTCAGGTCGTTGGGCAGGTAATGGGAAAACGGAGTGCGGCTTGCACGGATAAAGGGGGACTTACATGCTAGAATACATTGCCATTGCCATTGCCTTATTTTTTGCAGCAAATATTGGCGCAAGTGGAGCTGCAGCTTCTATGGGGGTGGCATATGGCTCAGGCGCAATAAAAAATGCCAAGTTTGCCCTTCTGCTTTGCGGAATTGGTGTTATCGCCGGTGCCGTATTAGGAGGGGGAGAAGTTGTTAAAACAATTAGTGGTGGCATTATTCCCGAAAGCATTATTACAGTAAAGTTAGTCATCATTATTTTATTAGCTGCTACAAGTACATTATTTATTGCAAATTTAATGGGGATTCCGTTATCCACCAGCGAAGTAACAGTAGGTTCCATTGTCGGTGTCGGTGTCGCGTACCAAGTGCTTTATATAGAGAAGTTGCTATATATTATGGCATTTTGGTTTATCGTACCGATCATTGCATTTTTACTATTATTGATAGGAGGGAAAATTCTTTATCATTTTCAGCAGAAAGGTTATTTGAAAGATCGCCCGTTATTTACATTTTTACTTATTATCGCCGGGTTTTTTGAAGCATTTTCAGCAGGCATGAATAATGTGGCAAACGCTGTTGGTCCCCTTGTTGCTGCAAATATGATGACGATCACTGAAGGTGTTTGGATTGGCGGGGTTTTTGTTGCCATTGGTGCACTTCTTCTAGGGAGACGTGTCCTTGAAACGAATGGAAAAAAGATTACACGATATGAAAAAACAGAGGGCATTTTAATTTCAAGTACAGGTGCTTTATTAGTTGGGATTAGTTCTATTTTTGGTTTACCGGTACCGCTAACACAAGTTACGTCTTCAGGGATCATTGGATTAGGCGTTGCTAAAAATGGTGCCAAAGTGTTTGATAAAAATATTGTCAAAAAAATTTTACGGATTTGGATCGTATCTCCGCTGTTTTCGTTAGCGATCTCTTATATGTTGGTCAAAGTATTTATCGAAAGTGATTATTATTCAATGATTGTACTTGTAAGTGTGGCAATCGCGATTATGGGTGCTTTTAGTTTAATGCAAATTGTACGAGAAGAGGAACAAACCTTCAACGACGAAGGGTCAGGTATTTAAACTGAGTAATTAAATTGGAATAATTGGAGGGAATATAATGAGTTTACAAGCACATGGTGGGGATTTAATTAATACGTATCGTCCAGATACAGATGTTTCAGCAATTCAAAAGGAAATTCAATTAGATGCAATAGCGCTAAGTGATTTAGAGTTAATTGGGATAGGGGCGTATAGTCCATTAGATGGTTT
Source organism: Lysinibacillus sp. RU7 (assembly GCF_057837305.1). Lineage (NCBI taxonomy): Bacteria > Bacillati > Bacillota > Bacilli > Caryophanales > Bacillaceae > Lysinibacillus > Lysinibacillus sp. RU7. The sequence goes on from NZ_JBYQFK010000025.1 coordinate 46,735, forward strand.
TTTAAATCAAGCCGATTATGATTCCGTTGTAAAAAATATGCGTTTAGCAAATGGCATAGTGTGGAGTATCCCGATTACATTGCCAGTAGAACCGGCAGTTGCTGCGACATTGCACCGCGGGGAACAAGTAAAACTTATTTTTAATGGAGAAGTTTACGGTACATTAACAGTTGGAGATATTTATGAACCGAATAAGCAGCAAGAGGCAAAATATGTGTATGGAACGGAAGATTTAGCACATCCAGGGGTAGCGAAATTATTTGAGCGTCCAAATGTTTATGTAGGCGGCGCCATTACATTAATTAAGAAATCTGAGAAACCATTCCCAGCTTATACATTTGAGCCTTCCGAAACACGGGCCATTTTTGCTGAAAAAGGTTGGAAAACAATCGTAGGATTCCAAACTCGTAACCCTGTGCATCGTGCCCATGAATATATTCAAAAAGTAGCGCTTGAAATTGTGGATGGTTTATTTTTAAATCCGCTTGTAGGCGAAACGAAATCAGATGATATTTCAGCAACTATTCGTATGGAAAGTTATGAAGTCCTGCTTGAAAAATATTATCCCACAGAGCGTGTGCAACTAGGGGTATTTTTAGCAGCCATGCGTTATGCAGGCCCTCGTGAGGCGATTTTTCACGCTTTAGTACGGAAAAATTACGGTTGTACACATTTTATTGTTGGACGCGATCATGCGGGGGTTGGTGATTATTACGGCACATATGATGCACAAAAATTATTTGATTTATTTGAGCCGGAGGAAATTGGTATTACGCCGTTGAAGTTTGAGCATAGTTTTTATTGCAGTGAATGTGAAGGAATGGCCACAACGAAAACATGTGCGCATGGTCCAGAAGCACGCGTTATTTTATCTGGCACAAAAGTACGTGAAATGCTACGAGCAGGTGAAATTCCGCCAAGTACATTTAGCCGTAAAGAAGTCATTGAAGTGTTAATTCGTGGATTACGAGAAGAAGCAACAGTATAGGAGGATATAGAGATGAGCACAAATATCGTATGGCATGAGGCATCGATTTTAAAACAAGAACGACGAGAAAAAAATAGCCATTCCAGTTTTATTTTATGGTTTACAGGTCTTTCGGCATCAGGGAAGTCTAGTATTGCCAATGCATTTGCTCGCAAGTTGTTTGAGCATAATAAGCAAGTGTTTGTGTTAGACGGAGATAATATTCGCCATGGTTTAAATAATGATTTAGGATTTGATGAAGTAAGCCGTAAAGAAAATATTCGTCGTATTGGTGAAGTATCGAAACTTTTCGTTGAAAGTGGACAAATTGTGTTAACAGCATTTATTTCGCCCTATCGCGAAGATCGTCAGGTTGTTCGTGCTTTAGTAGAAGACGGCGAGTTTATTGAGGTATATGTGAAAGCTTCGGTTGACGCCTGTGAAAAGCGTGATCCGAAAGGGCTTTATAAAAAAGCGCGTAACAACGAAATCCCAAACTTTACAGGCATTAGTGCGCCGTATGAAGAGCCGTTACATCCGGAAATTGTCCTAGATTCTGAAAATCACTCAATTGAACAATGTGTCGAACAACTGCATGCGTTTTTAATTGAAAAAGGATTAATCTAAATAGTGAAGGGGATGTCTAGAAAGTGAACGCTTTCTGGATATCCCCTTTAGTTATTGATCGCTATCTACTAAGAGATATTGCGCCACCATCCTCGTGGCAAGGAACCGTCTTAAAATATCTTTTTAGATAGCTCCTTTTTCATTAATAATGAGAGTATAAAATGTCGCATTATGAACAACAATCATTGAAAAAAGTATCTATGTCTAGGCAAATTGCCATTCCCTCACGACGCTTCGACCCTCTCCTACGTATGGTAATTACATTTGTTGAGGATGAGCAACACTTTTGTTCTTGCGTATTTCTCAACATTCCCTCATAATGCAATTGTCATACTATGTTCATTGAAGTCTCTAAAAACGACATTTATAATAGAGATATTGAAGTTTAAAGGAGCGCGATTTTATGCCACTTAGTATATTTGGTTTTCAAGCGTTATGGAGCCCTTATTTAATCGGGGTCATCGCATTTTTAACAGTCGTTTACTTTTTAACAACTGTTACATGGAGAAAAGATTTTAAAGTAAGCGAGCCTTTAAAGAAAAGCGAAGCAATTTATTTTATTTTAGCGATGATTATATTATATATCATTAAAGGATCTCCAATTGATTTATTAGGTCATATTATGTTTACGATGCATATGGTACAAATGGCATTCTTATTATTATTAGTACCTATTTTCATCATTAAAGGTATCCCGTGGTGGGTATGGAAAGTCGTTGTAGAAGCGCCGGTTGTACGTACGATATTTAAAATCTTTACACAACCACTTGTTGCGATTTTTATCTTTATTGCGATGTTTAGCTTTTACCATATTCCATCCGTTTTTGATGCCATTAAATTAGATATGACGCTACATGGCATCTATACATTCGTCTTATTTATTACAGCTTTATTTATGTATTGGCCATTATTAAATCAAGTAGACGGACAACATAAGATGAAAAATATTAATAAACTGGCGTATATTGCAGGGAATGCGGTATTAATTACACCAGCTTGTGCCTTAATTATTTTTGCGTCACACCCGATGTATGCAACTTATACAGAGGCAGACGCATGGCTACAAGCGATGGAGCTATGTGTGCCTGTTGATACATTAGCTGGTCTTAATTTATCAGGTCCTGAGCTATTTTCTAATATGGACCCAGTAAGTGATCAACAAGTAGGCGGTGTAATGATGAAAATCATCCAAGAAATTATTTTTGGTGTGATTTTAGCACGCATTTTCCGTCAATGGTGGGTGAGTGAACGTGGTAGCCAACAGGAAATCAATGAAAAGGCATTGCGTGATTTCCAACAAAAACGTGCAAATTATAATTAATTAGATAGGAATAGGAGAATAGGAAATGAGTGTACCAATTTTACCAACTATTAGTACATCATTCATCGTGCTGAGTGCTATTTTAGTAGCGATTGGATGGGGCTTAATCGCAAAAAGAAAAATCGAAGCGCATAGAAAGGTAATGTATGCTGCTGGTGTTGCGGCAACTATTTTCTTTATCATTTATGCTTCACGTACAGTATTTATTGGGAATACAGCGTTTGGTGGTCCAGATGAGTTAAAAGGCTATTATACGTTCTTCTTAATTTTTCATATTACACTTGCAACGGTCGGGGCTGTTTTCGGTATTACGAGTCTTTGGACAGGCTATAAAAACAATTTAAAATTACATCGTAAAATTGGACCGATTTCAAGTATTATTTGGTTCTTTACAGCAATCACAGGTGTAATGGTCTATTTGTTATTATATGTAATTTATGAAGGCGGCGAAACGACGTCTGTAATTAAAGCAATTTTAGGTTTTTAAGTATATAGGCTTCTATGTGTGATGCATAGGAGCTTTTTCATGTAAAGAAAAAAGGCAACCGGCTTTGGTTGCCTATCACTTATTATTTTGCTTCAAAACCATATTGTGCAAGATCTTTTGCAACAGCTGTAAAAATCTGCTCACAATCTTTCACAAGGTGAGCTGGGAATGTCTCGTCATTATATTCTACACCATGTGGGTAGTAGTATTTACCAAGAGCAGGTTTTAAAATTTTTAAAGTTGCATCGTGAGCACCTACATCGCCAGAAATTGCTTCACAGAAAACGCGTAAGTAGAAGCGACCTTCACGAATGTCGAAACGGCGGTCAAATGTCATGCGATCATAGTCCCACTCGCCATAACATTCTAAGCCATGATTTTTTAAGATGTTTGTAAGAAAGTCTTGATCAACAACAATGTTTTCAATTTTTGTATTTTCAAAATACATTGTAATATCCTCCTTTAGCAAATCGTACATATTTTATACGCTCTGTTTTTAATAATAGAGCAAATTTACAGATGTTGCAATGACAACATTGTGTCAAGCGTGGCTGAATTGATATAATTATAGAGAATCATTTATAGTAAAAGGAGGGAAATTTATGAAGGCACTCTTGCGTATTTTAATCATTTCAAGCTTTTTAGGCATTATTTTTTACTATTCAAATATAGAAGAGCAAAACGTTCCATTAGAAGGACCGAATGGGGTGCAACAAGCAATCCCTTCTGAGCAGTACATAAATGATTACACTGAAACATTATCACGACCTGAGGCAGGTATTTCGACAATGATTGGTCAGCCTTCGAAAATTGTATTGGAAAACTACGGGGAACCTACTAGGATAGATCGCTCTGCATTTGGTTATGAATGGTGGGTATATAATCAAGATGCTACGATCATGTTTGGAATTGAGCAAGGGAAAATAATACAAGTGTATACGAATGCAGAAAATGTCGATATTAGTCCGTATTATATTGGACAACCAGTTGAAGATGTTTATCGTATGACAATTGTAGATGCAGAAGTATCTGTTGCAATTGATGATAATATTTTCATCTTTACGATGAGTGAAGATGATACAAAAAATCGTTTATTGGCAAAGTTCGATACAATATACGCGCAGCTATACATAGATGAAGAACGAGGAATACTAGCAGGGATTCGTTATATGAACGGGAAAACGCTCGTGCAGCATCAGCCTTACGAAATGCAATTTACGGGAGAATTAGTAGAGAAGCAAACGCCATCTTCATTTTTACAATTTGAACTGAATCGTACAATGGCAAAACAATTATTTGAATTGACGAATGTATATAGACAAAAGTACGAGTTAGAACCGCTATTGACGTTTAATGAGTTAAATACGACGGCAATGGCGCATAGTGAAGATATGTTTCTTCAAAATTATATCTCACATGAGTCACCTACATACGGGTCACTACAACAGCGGCTAAAAGATAGTAACATTGTATATGAAAAGGCGAATGAAAATATTGCGATGGCTTATTATGATGCCATTGAAGCTGTGCATGGCTTATTAAATTCGCCAAATCATCGTGAAACAATGTTGAATGACGAATACACACATGTGGGAACAGGTGTGTATTATAATTACTATACTCAAATATTTCTTAAGCAAGTAGTACAAGAAGAAAGTGAAACGGAATAACTGTTGAAAGTGTAAACAAGGGTATTTTGCGCCAGGTTTACACTTTTTTAATTACCATCTCGTAATGAGTAAAGATACATCCTAAAAATACCAGTAGGATAGTAAAAGATATTAAACTAAATCGTAATGGTAGCCTCCGCGCTTTGCCACAGCCTACACAGGAGCTAAAACAGGCGCGGCCTGTTTGGATCTCCTGTTCCGGCTCCTGTGGCGATGGCGCGCTACGGCAAAAGTGAATACTTCTCGATATGCTAGAAAAATATTTCTCTTCTTTAAAAGAAATCATTTTCTTTTCATTTGCACATATCTTCGCTTAGCCTCTGTAATCTATGAGGATATTTATTGTTTTTTAGCAACCCATTTTTTATTGAACAATAGTTGCTTGTAGCGCAGGCACGAGACTCCTACGGGAAAAGCGAGACAATCAAGACCCCGCAGGAGCGAAGGATGAGCGACGAGGAGGCTTGATCTCGCCCGTGGAAAGCGAGTGCCGTAGCGGAAAGCAACGGTTACTCAACTGGTAATATATGTTTTGATGTTTGCTTATTAGGAGTTACCATAAAATATTAATACTAACGTCTTGTACATTCGTCATGAATGTTATAAAGCGATGGCTTTTTTGTGTCAAATTTTGTGCGCCCACATACTGTAGAGCAGGAGGGTGTAACGTGCAATTAGCGGAGTTATTAAAAGATTGGCCGTGCACTGTAAAAGGCTCAATTCGAGAAGAAGTTTTTCGTCTAGAAGATGTCGTGGATGAAGTGCGACCAGGGGATTTATTTATCGCACGTAAAGGAAAAAAACATGATAGTAAAAAATGGATTCAAAAGGCGATTGAGTCAGGTGCAAAAGCAATCGTTGTGGACGATGAAGTGTTTTTTGATGGGTGTGTTAGCGATATCCCATTCGTTTGGGTGCCTAATATATTACAATTCAGTGCCTATGCCAGTGCAAAACTATGCGGCTTTCCTTCTGAAGCACTGACAATCATTGCGATTACAGGTACGAATGGCAAAACAACGGTTAGTCACTTGATAGGACAGTTGTTGCAAAAAATGAATAAGCGTGTACTAGTGATTGGTACAAATGGCGTCTATCTAAATGGTACGTTATTTAATGCAAATATAGAACAGTTAACGACATTGCAACCAAAACATTTACATCCAATATTACTTGAAGCTGTCCGAAAAAATGTACAGTATGTTGTAATGGAAGCTTCATCAATGGGCTTGGCTACACATCGACTGGATGAGTGCGATATTGATATTGGTGTTTTTCTGAATTTAGGGGAAGACCACTTAGAAGATCATGGCTCGTTTGAACAGTATAAGTTGGCGAAGCAACGCCTAGCCGGACTGAGTAAAAAAATCGTATTAAATGGAGACGATTCTTTTTGTCGAGGGGTGGGCGTACTGGCGAAGCGTGAGAAACGCTACTTTGGCATAAAGGGTCGAGTGGATATTTTATTGCAATTATTGGCAGAGGGAAAAGCCGAAAGTACATGTTGCGTCCAAATGGCGAATCATGAAAAGGTCATTACTATTCCATTTATAGGTGATTACCAGCGATCAAATGTAGCAGCGGCTATCACTGTAATGGATATGCTTGGTTTTCCGTTTGAGGATGTAATGAAAGAAGTACCAATGCTTACTTTACCGATTGGTCGAATGCAAACATTCCATAGTAGTCAAGGTTTTCGAGTGATTGTCGATTATGCGCATACAGCCGATGCGTTAAAAGCGGTATTACAGGCAGTTAAAAATACAGTTGACCAAAAGCTGGTTGTCGTATTTAGTTGTGGTGGAGAACGAGATGTAGCAAAGCGAAAAGAAATGGGTACGGTAGCATCTAAGTATGCAGATCATATTATTTTGACAACGGATAATTGTCGAAGTGAAGACCCCGAAGTGATAAATGAACAAATTGCCACAGGCTTTTTTGCTACTCAAAGCTATGAGGTCATTTTATCTCGCGCTGAAGCGATTGAAACAGCGCTAAGGCAAGCGATAGAAGGCGATATTATTGTGATTGCGGGAAAGGGGCATGAACGTACGCAAACAATTGGCGATGTTACAACCCCATTTTCTGATATTGATTATGTAACGAATTTACTGACGCGGCTCGATGACGAAAAATGATGCAGTAGCCGTAGCTAATTTTTTACCTGTTTCATCTTCAATAACACACTCCATAACGATCATTCGACGCCCCTTATTCACGAAATAGCCTGTAGCAATTAATTCCTTGTTTTTCGTTGTTGCGATATAGTTGATTGTTAAATTGGTTGTGACAACATTTTTCCCTTCTTCAACCGACCGAGAAGCAAGTCCGCCCATCGCGGCATCAGCAATTGTTGCTAAAATGCCACCATGCGGTACTTTAATCGTATTATGGATAACAGGTGTCACCGGTATGCGTACAATGCTATGGTCAGTGTAAAACTCACCCGTCATATGTAAAGTGGCATTAATATAGCGGCGATGAACACCTGTTTGTTTGTCGTGTAGCCCTTGAAGGAGATGCATAAGTACTTCTTCATCTTCTGGTGTACTATGTGCCAAAATCGATTGTAAAAGTTGCTCAGCTTCCTGTTTTTTCGATGCAATCATAATGTTCTTCCTTTATCCTGAGTATTATTTAGTAGTTAGTAAAGTATATATATTGAAGGAGATCCACATAAGCAAGGACATCATCTCGAACTATTTGGGGCAAGATGTGTCTTTCTAATAACAAATATAACATCTTTTCTGTTATGATAGGTGGGAGATTGGAGGAATTTTCGATGATAATGACTTCAGAGTGGGCTTTTATTTTAGATGAAGCTGATGCGTTAAGTGCGATGATTCTTTCTTCTGAACAAGCTAACAATTTACGTGATGCATACCGCGCAGTATATGACAATCACCAGCTTGTAGAGCAAATTCATACATTTAGCCGTCTTAAAGAACAATATGAAGACGTACAACGTTTTGGGAAATATCATCCCGATTATCATATAATCATGAAAAAAATACGCGAACAGAAGCGTGCGCTAGATTTAAATGATGCAATTGCACAGCTAAAAATTGCAGAAAATGACTATCAAGATTTGTTAGATGAAGTGAGTCTACTGATTGGGAAGTCTGTATCAGAAGCTGTCAAAGTACCTGTAAGTAATCCCTTTTTTGCCACAGGAAGCGGGTGTAGTACGGGAGGTTGCGGTTCAGGCGGTAGTTGTGGCTGTTCCGTATAAAGGGGAGAATGTTTATGTTGTCCTTAAACGAAATGCGAGAGGTGTTGAATACCTCTCGCATTTTGTTTTATACATTTACGTATTTCTTTAGTAAAGTTTCAGCGATATCAGGGCGATCTGTAATGATGCCTGTTGCGCCGGAGCGAACTAAGCGAGACATCGTTACTAAATCGTTAATCCCTGTATATAAGACGTGGCAATTTAAATCGCTTAAGAACTTGATGAATTTTGGTGAATCAAAATTCATGACATTAGATTTTAATGGTACTTCAAATACATCTGCTTTTGGATTGAACAGATGTCCGAATTGGCTTGTAAATGATGTATATGCTTTTGTAATATCAGCATCGCCAGCGCCTAACGCTACGCGATTTTGTGCGTATAAATTAAAGCGATCAGCTTGTTCGCTGTAATTTGAAGAGACAATGACACGATTTGTTGCCTGTAATTCTTCAAGTAGGCGCCATAATTTTGAAGGCATTAAGCTACCTTCATAAGTATCAGGAGCATCTTTAATATCGATATATACAACCTTCTCAGGGAATGTTTCAAGCAATTCACGCAATGTTACAACTTCTACTTTTTCGTTTTTATATGGATAGTTGCCTTCTAAACACTCAAAGTTTTCTCCGATATTTAACTCGCGTAATTCAGCAAGTGTTAAGTCTTTTACAGAACTAGATACGCCTGTTAGTCGTTCCGTTGAGGCATCGTGGAATAAAATAATTTCCTCATCTTTTGTAAGACGGACATCCACTTTAAATCCATCTGCACCATACTGCACTGCTTTTTCAAATGCCAACATCGAATGTTCGGGTGCTAAATGAGCGCCACCATGATGCGCTAATACAATCGGACGTGTAAAGCTTAGTACGTCTTTATCTTCACGTTTTTGTGGTTTTGCTACTGCTTTTGACCCTGCCCATACTGCTGCGCTAGCTGCTGCAATGGCAAGTGCAATTTTTGTTTTTTTTCCCATACTTTATCCTCCTCATACATTACGTATTCCTTTGTGAAGCTTCAATTATACATGTAAGACATAAATAGAGCGCTGTTTTACATGAAACTCGTGAGGAAAAAACACTCTATTGTTTCTATTATAACGGAAAATACTACCTTCTGTCAGCTAAACGCTGTTGCTATCAATTTTGACTGTATGGTATGCTCATATCAAGAAATGGAGGATTTATATATGATAGAAAGGCAAGGAATTATCGTCTATGTGCATCAGTTAAAGCACGCCAAGTCCCTTCGTAAATATGGTCATGTGCATTATATTTCACGCAAAATGAAGTACGTCGCAATGTATTGCAATCAAGAGGACGTTGAAATGCTGAAACAAAAACTACAACGTCTTCCATTTGTGAAAGACGTTGTTGAGTCATTCCGTCCGCTATTAAAAACGGAATTTGAGAATGCGAAACCAGATAAGGCAAAGGAATATGACTATAAAATAGGCCTTTAACTATTGCATTGGAGGTATATAGCGGCTCATGCGTAAAATACCAATTAAGTATTGATAAAACTGGTTTGTTTCTGAAAAGATAGAAGAATGTTTCACTTCAAGTGTAGTTGCTTTTTTATCGATAGAAGCTAAAGCGTCTGTAAATAATGTCATCCGTTTTGTCGTTTTTTCTGCACTGTAAGGAATTCCTTCTCGGCAGATGTAAATAGGCATAAATTTGCTTTCTCCTACAGGTTGAAACGCAACGGCTAGTGAGCAATATGTTTGTTCATTTTTAGTAGACGTAAAGATAAATGCTTCGTGGAAACGTACTTTGTTTGTTTGAATTAGTTCGCATAACTCATATACATCTCCGTAACCTTGACCAAGCTCTATAAATTGTTGAATCATTATGTTTCACATCCTTTCCATACCATATAGTATCACGATGCAGGAGGACAGGCACATGAAATTTGCAGTGAGTTTATTTGCAACATTCTCAATCATCGTCGGCGCTATGTTATTTATGCAATACCAAGTGTATTCTAATCAAGACATTCCAACAAATGAAGCGTTTACGTATTCACAAGAAATTGAAATTACGTATAGAGCAGGAAGTCTAGATATCCGTCATCATTTCAAAAATTTACCGAATGATTCACTGGAGATTGTATGGCCCGCATTAGCGATCGATCGAAATTGTTTTTTAGAGACGGAATATAGCTGTGCACGTTTAAATGAGGATAAGGCGACATTTGAAGCAGGTGAAAACCGCACCCAATCGGTTTCGTATATTATTCCACTTGAAGGCGGATTAACGTCTGAAAAAGTAATTAAAAATGTATATGCATCTTTAAAAAACGGTGATGTAAAATTTTCAACGGTGCATATTTCAACAGAAAGTTCAGTGGCCGGTCAGTGGGTGACGGGATTACCACTCATTGGTCAACAATCTTTAGCCCTTGTTAATTATTCAATGTTTAGTGGGAATGGACAAGTTGATGATCTTTATTGGCAACAAACAGGACTCACACTACAAAAGAAAACAGACGCATTATCCATTTATGCGAATACCGATATTTCAGCAGAGATAAGCCAGGCTGCAGACGAACTAAATCGTTTAAGTGATGAGCATATCGCCATTATTGCTGGAAATAATATAGAGGTAGAAGCACATCGTATGTTGTTTTTACCGGAGTTATCAGTACCAGCACTACAAAAAGAGGTCATGATGGCACAAGTCGAATCACAATATACATTTGTCGATTCACCATTGTGGCTAAAGCATGTTGTTGCTATGTATTTATCAGGCGAGACTTTTGGTACGCCGCGAGCGCAAGAAATCGTGGAAATATTAACAAATCAAATGACAGAAGAACAACTAGCTGATTGGAAAAAACGTCTAAAAGAATTGGAAGGAAATACTCTATCGCCAGAAGTTTTAGATAAGCAATTATCAGCTGTTCTGGGTACATATACTGAATATTTATCCATGAATGTAGATGCAGAGCAAACGTATCCATTTATGTTCCATGATAAACGAAAAGTGTATGTAAATAGTGTGCTAACAGAAGATATTGATGTTGTTTTATATGAAGGAAAAGTATTATATACAGCAGATCCATTATTACATAGTATTGGTTATACCACATCGCTTGGTCCAAATGGTTATTATGTAAATAGTGATACGCGTGTCTTCCGCTTCCCGGAGAATGAACATGGTTTCTATGTATTTAATCAACGTCGTTATAATACGACGACATCGCCTCTTTCTGTTGTGGCCGGTACTTACTACATTGAGGAATCATGGTTGCAACGTTTATTTTTAATTGATTTACAAAAGGATGAGCAATCTATTCATATTAATACAACAGCACAGCAGTAGAAAGTTAGGTGAAGAAGTATGCGCGTTGTAGCAGGCGAGCGCAAAGGTATGCCCTTAAAGGCAATTACTGGTACGACAACAAGACCGACAACAGATAAAGTGAAAGAATCTATTTTCAATATGATTGGACCATTTTTTGAGGGTGGGATTGCACTTGATTTATTTGCAGGAAGTGGTGGCTTAGGGATTGAAGCGTTAAGCCGTGGGGCAGATAGAGCAATCTTCGTTGAAAAAGATGGGAAGGCTTTCGGCACATTACAAGAGAATATTAAAAAATGCCGTTATGAAGATTATGTAGAAGCATTTCGGACAGATGCTGTTCGTGCTGTAAAAGCACTGTTGAAGCGTGATATTCAAATTGATTATTTATTTGTCGATCCTCCCTATCATAAAAAAGAATATTATGATTTAGTAGAAACACTTATACAAGGGGATAAATTAACGGAATATGCGACAATTGTTTGTGAGCACTCGACAGAAATACAGCTCCCAGCAAACTATGGCGCATTTACGTGTATGAGACAAGAAACTTACGGTGGAACGATTGTATCGATTTATCGTAGACAAGAGGAAGAGGGAGAAGCAATTGTCTGAGAAAGTTGCAGTAGTACCAGGAAGTTTTGATCCAATTACAAACGGACACTTAGATATTATTAAACGTGCTGCAGATGTATTTGATGTCGTGTATGTGGCGGTACTCAATAACTCATCGAAGAATCCATTATTTACTGTGGACGAGCGAATCGCACTAATTGCTGAAGTAACCAAACATTTGCCGAATATTCGAATTGAAAGTTCTTCGGGTTTATTAATTGATTATGCTCAGCAAAAAAAAGCACAGGCAATCGTACGTGGCTTACGCGCTGTCTCTGACTTTGAGTATGAGATGCAAATTACATCGATGAACCGCGTACTAGATGAGCATATTGAGACGTTCTTCATTATGACGAAAAATCAATATTCATTTTTAAGCTCCAGTATAGTAAAAGAAGTGGCAAAGTATGGGGGCAAAGTGAGTGAACTCGTGCCGGCCATTGTTGACCGGGCTTTAAAAGAGAAATTTAATACGAAATGATAAAAAGGCTGCCCTAAAGGGTAGCCTTTTTAAATGAAAATTATTGCATATAGAACTGGGATTGCTACGGAATAGAGTGCGCGAATCCATGCATAAGTAGAGAGTGGAATAGAAGCTGCTTTTGCGATGACAGCTACTTGCATATGAATACTTAAGCTTTGCGTTGTCAAGAATAATGTGACAGCGAGTAGTAGTACATTCCCTGTTAATAATGTATGAGCAGCATGAAGTCCATTCGTCATTTCGAGCGTAGCTGCAAGTAGCAATAATTGTTTTGGTGCGAAAATATCTTCTACAATCGTATAAAACACGGCATAAATTGTAGCAAAGAAAATAATCGTCGAACCGACAACAAGCACAGTAGGCACACTTTCTTTAATGCTAGATGTAAACGCATTTTTAGGAATGGCAGTAGGCTGTGCATTATTTTTATGTGCTGGTAAGAAGAATAATAAAATGAGTGAAAATGTATGAAGGAGTATTAAGTATTGCCAGCTAAACTGCGTATTCCCCAGCAAATCTTGTCCTACAAAACCAACGACAAACAACGGGCTTGGACAATGGCAAATACCTAAAAGTAATGCAGCCTGCCTTTCTGTAATTTCGTTTCGTTCTTTCAATTGAGCGATGATTGAGGCACCTGTCGGAAAACCACCAAGTGCACTTAATATGTATATTTTTAAATAATAGAAGGGGCCATTTAGCGGCAGTGGTGCAGTTAATTTTAACAGCCAGCTTGTCAATATTAAGTAGGTTAGTAAATAGGGAAATAATGCATCCATAAAAAGCGCTATTCCAAAATCTGCTCCTTGATGGGCAACGCCAGGAAAAAGCAGTAGTAACACTAATAGAAGTGTGCTGCAAATTAATTGGAAAATTAAAATTATAGAAATCCACTCTTTTCGATATTTTGTCATCTAAAGTATGAAGTGCTACACTAATATATGCATTATGATGATTATTTATCGTATGTAAGAAGTAGGAGGTGCTCAAACGTTGAAGAATAGTAAAATTTCTGCATTAATTGTAACCTTTATTTGTATTATTTTGGTGGGCGTCCTGCTACTCTATCCTTTAGATGTATACGTTATGAAGCCTGGTCATGCATATGATGTTTCCGAATACGTAATGGTTCAAGATGGTGACGAAGATGATAAAGGGACCTTTAGCTTGATGACGGTATCGATGTCAAAAGCGACGCCACTAATGTATGTATATGCAAAGCTGAAAGATTATTATGAGCTATTACCGATGAATCAAGTGCGTCAAAATGAAGAAGATGAAGAAGAATATAATGTACGGCAGTTAAAATTAATGGCAGATTCCCAGTTTAATGCGTTGTATGTTGCTTTTTCACGCGCTGGTTTAGAGTATGAAGTAACCTTTCAAGGTGTGTATGTGCTAAATATCATTACAGGTGGGGCGGCAGACGGTATATTAAAGCCAGGTGATGAAATTGTAGAAATCAACGGAGAAACGATTGAAAGTCAAGAGATGCTTATTAGGCGCATTGAAGAACAACGCGATGAAGGGTACGATGAGATAGAGCTTGTTATTAATCGGAATAACGAATTATTAACAAAAGTCCTCACATTAAAAGAAATCCCAGGTAGTGAAGGCAGAGTGGGGTTAGGGATTATTTTTACAGAAAGTAAATCCATAAAAACGAGTCCAAATGTTAATATTGATACGGAGAGCATCGGTGGTCCATCAGCGGGATTGATGTTTACTCTAGGTATATTAAACCAACTGCTTGATGAAGACTTGACAAAAGGTTACAAAATCGCTGGTACAGGTGAAATGTCAGAAGGTGGTATCGTTGGTCGCATTGGTGGTATAGAGAAAAAAGTTGTTGCTGCACATAAGGCGGGAATGGAGATTTTCTTTGCACCAGATGATCAAGTGACAGAGGAAATGTTAAGTAGAAATCCAAACTATTTGTCAAACTATGAGGCTGCTGTTAAAACGGCAAAAGACATCGGTACGACAATGAAAATCGTACCGGTGAAAACGATCGAAGAGGCATTGCAGTATTTAGACCAACTAGAACCAAAAAACTAAACACGAATAGGCGGGGTTTTAATATCCTCGTCTATTTTTTGTGGGCTGAATAACTGCATGCCAATCGCATACATAGTTGTTGCTTGAATATCGAGTGTGAGCATGGCATCTTTTACAGCAGCGACACGGCTAATGAGTGGTAATTGTATTTGTTTTTTATACGTCGATAAATAACGTTGTCCGTTTTCCGTCATGCCGAGTAAACGGATATAAGTTGGTGTGTCAAAAGCGTGTAATCGTTCTTTTGTAACTCCTGTATAAATATGAGTAAGCATCCGTTGTAGGCGCGTCCATGTATAACGCTTAGATTTTAGTTTCATCATAAATTCAGTGTAAGTATTGCTTGTCTTTGCGTGCTTAATAAGAGCGTTTTCAATCCCTTCCTGCACGTCAGCATAGGTGGTTAATTGTTCAGGTGTATGCCTTAGGATGGCATACTTTAAAAGTGGCCACAGTACTTCCCAAGACATGAATTTTTCATGTTTAGCTTGCCAATCGCGTAGCAACGTGTAAGATTTTTCGGGTAAAAAGTGAGACACGTCTTGTCCATCAGATAAAGCTTTTCGAATGCCTGTGGCGCTAGCGATATGTTTTTGGTAATCAACTTCATCGTAATAACCTGCTTCGATCCGCTGAATGGTGGTAGCTTGCATCTTACTTTGTAATGCATTGGCTGCTTCAATATAATGAAATCCTAAAATATTATTAGGTTGTGCTAAATCAATATAATGGTTAGGGTAAGTTAACTTTAATGATTCGTAAGCATAATGAAGCGCTTGCGGGTAGCTCATGCCTGTTTTGACTGCTTGTTGAATGAATGTATTATACTGAGCACGGTTTGATTCAATCAGTTCAACGGTGTTTAAAAATGGCGTGATGCTACCTTGTTCGCTGCCGAAAGCAAATGTTGAGCAACCAATTGCATCGAGCAGTGTGATGGCCCCTTTTGCAAAATCATGAGCTAGAGCTGTACTATATACATAGGGCAATTCAATTACTACGTCTACACCGTTTGCTAGAGCCATGTTTGTGCGTGTCCATTTATCGACAAGAGCTGGTTCACCGCGTTGCAAAAACTGCCCGCTCATTACTGCGATAGCGACTTCTGCACCGGATATTCGTTTCCCTTCTTGTACATGGTGAAAATGGCCGTTATGGAATGGATTATATTCAACAACAAGTCCAACCGCTTGCAAATTAGCCCACCTCCTAGTAAAGTAAATATTTATGTGATAAGCGAGAATAATTTTAAAGCATCTATTTATACTGATTATACGGGCGATTTAAACTGGTGACAAGAAATTATCTTGACATCTATTTTTGTAAGCTATATAATCTACAGTGTTGTCTCGAGGTGATTAACGAATGAAGTGGTCAATTCATCAATTATCGAAGTATCGCCAAAATGGGATGCCGATTGATGCTGAAGTACAATTGGATGAAGTGAAGGATCGCAACAAGGACATTCGCCGCATTTCACCCGTTCATGTAAAAGGGCTTTGTACTTTTGGTGCATCGCAAATGACTTGTCAATTTACGCTTGAAGCGACATTAACACTTCCATGTGCTCGCACGTGGGAAGACGTTGAATATCCTATCAACGTTGAGACAACTGAAGTTTTCAGTTGGATTGACGAAGAGAAGCGTGGGGATGTTGATGGTGATATCCATTATATCGATGGTGAAGTCATTGACATAAAGCCAGTGCTAGAAGAGCTAATACTTTTAGAGATTCCGATGCAAGTATTCAAAGAGGATACCGAAGGACAAGTGCAAGGCGGGAAAAACTGGTCATATTCAACAGACGAAGATGAAGCGATTAAACGTGAATCTGACGAACCAAAATTGGATCCAAGACTGGCTGCTTTAGCTAAGTATTTTGATCAAACAGATGAATAGATAATCTGTAAGGAGGTGCCAATAATGGCTGTACC
Source organism: Lysinibacillus sp. RU7 (assembly GCF_057837305.1). NCBI lineage: Bacteria > Bacillati > Bacillota > Bacilli > Caryophanales > Bacillaceae > Lysinibacillus > Lysinibacillus sp. RU7. Next base: position 63,438 of record NZ_JBYQFK010000025.1, read on the forward strand.
ATTTAGAAGAACGTCTAAAACTGCAAAAAGAAAGCGTCGTACGCATTTCAAATTATCTGTACCTGGCATGGTAGCTTGCCCAAGCTGTGGTGAAGCTAAATTAGCTCACCGCATTTGTAAAGCATGCGGACAATACAAAGGTAAAGAAGTAGTAGCGAAATAATTCAGTATTTACGCTATATAAAGGTGATATAAGAGGCCATGGCTCTTATATCACCTTTTTCTTTTGGTTATATTATAATTTTGGTTCTATAATAAATGTTGGGGTTTTCATACAATTTATGAAAAATAAAATGCACAACATCACCTGTTTTACTATAC
>NZ_JBYQFK010000026.1:0-62782 GCF_057837305.1 Lysinibacillus sp. RU7
AGACCAGCTCGGCTTAAAAAGACGTTTTGTTTCATAAACAGGGCACATAATTTAAATAAACTGGGGTTGATGAAATCGCCTTTACATTCAAAAAGGACCATCAGGAAGGCAAATGGATGGAGTGAACGATTACGTTGAATGAACCCACTTTCGGTCGCGAGTTGGATGACTTTTTTCGGTCCGATTGCTTGAAACACCTGTTGTAGTAAGGTAATAGATGCTTTCTGTAACATGGAAAATCCTCTCCTGTCGATTGATGTTACTTCTATCTATCCCTAAAGTTGGAGAGGATTAATCCTTTTTGCATGAAATTTTTCTTAAGTTTACACGTATGTGGCCTCAGCCTCCTCGTCGCTCGTCCCTCGCTCCTGCGGGGTCTTCCGCTCATGCTTTTCCCGTAGGAGTCTCGCCCATTCCGCTTCAATCAACTGGCAAGTCATTTTTGATTACGTTTTGCTAAAAAATAAGCTTCTATAAAGGAATATTTTGTTAATCAACACACCTGGCTAAAAATAAAGAAAGATGCTCATTCATGACGGTAGAGACTGGGTAATTACACTTGCAAATCGAAAGAAAATGATTTCTTTTATATAGTCGGTTTTTAAAATTTAGAGTTAAAAAAGTAGGCTAATTTAACAAAGGTAGTGCATTCACCTATTTCAAATACTCTTTCTGACTCTAAAAAACAAATGCCTTCTATATAGATAAGAGAAATATTTTTCTAGCATATCGAGAAGTATTCACTTTTACCGTAGCGCGCCATAGCCACAGGAGCCGTAACAGGAGATCCAAACAGGCCACGCCTGTTTTAGCTCCTGTGTAGGCTGTGGCAAAGCGCGGAGGCTATGATATAAACCTTTCACTATTTAAATGGTATTTTTAGGATGAATTTTTGCTCATTTAGAGTTCATAAATAATCTTCAAAATTTTCATCTTGATTTTTAAAGATAAACCAATTTTTGAAACTTTATGAAAATCTTATCCGTATATAGATTGTAGGTAGAAAGAGAAGGGAGTATGGGCATGGGTTTAAAACTTGAACATGTGACGAAACGGTACAAAGATTTTACCGCTGTGCAAGATTTGAATTTTACAATCGACAAGGGTGAAATTTTTGGGCTTATCGGACAAAACGGTGCAGGGAAGACGACAACGTTCCGAATGATTTTAGATTTACAGGAAACGACGGAAGGGAAAATTACGTGGGAAGGTACCCCGATGAATAAAGTCAATCGTGATATTTTAGGGTACTTACCGGAAGAACGTGGGATTTTTCCACAAATGAAAGTAGAAGAACAACTGTACTTTTTTGGCGAGCTACGTGGGATGAAACGAGACGAGCTGAAGCGCGAAATCGACTTTTGGATTGAGCGCTTTGAGCTAGAGGAAAAGAGGAAAGATAAGGCAGAAACATTATCTAAAGGGAATCAACAAAAGGTGCAACTTATTGCTAGCTTCATCCATAAGCCCAAATTTCTCATTTTAGATGAGCCATTCAGCGGGCTTGACCCGGTCAACAAAGATTTACTCAAAAATGCCATTTTACATCTCCGTGATCAAGGGATGACGATTTTATTTTCTAGTCATCAGATGGATAACGTTGAGGAGCTTTGTGATCATTTATGTTTATTAAAGCGCGGTATATCTCTATTTTCAGGCTCATTAATTGATTTAAAGAAACAGTACGGAAAAACAAAATTGACGATTCGAACGGATTTGTCTCTGCGTGATATGACGTTGCCAGGTGTGAAAGAATGTCAATACGTAAAGGATGAATATGTGCTTACACTCGGAGATGAGCGATTTGCTGAAGAGATATTTAAGGTCGTTTCCAACGGGCAATATATTGAAAAATTTAGCCTCGATTATTTATCACTCGATGAAATCTTTAAAGATCAAGTAGGTGGCACACATGTCTAAATTCAGCGTATTACTCAAGCAGCTCTATAAGCAAAAAATTAAATCAAAAACATTTATTTTTTCGACGGCCTTTTACTTATTAATCATTGTTGGTGTGACGTTTTGGCCGGAAATTAAAGGGATATTTACTGACGAAGATCGTCCAGCGGATATTGTTGCATTGTATAATCATACAGAATCCAATGTGACAGAGCACTTTCATGATTCAAGTGATCTAGTATATGAAACGATTCCGGATATGCAAACGATGGATCAATCACTTGAGGACGGGGAGTACGTAGCTGCAATTGAGCTTTCAGAAACAGAAGGAAAACTAGCTGCCCAAATTTATTCGTATGATCCACTAACGTTTTCCATACAGCAGCAGTTAACAGATGATATTGAAACAGCTGCCCAGCTATTTTCAATTGGTCAGTTAAATTTAACGGATGAACAGGCGGCGCTTCTTCTTGATACAACACCACTAATTGGTATGACAACAGTGAATGTGGTAGAGAATGAAGGGAAATCGACAGAAGAAAAGATGGCAGGGATGCTCGGTTCCTATGCAGCAGGTATTATTATTTATATCATAGTCATTTCATTTTTATCCATTATTACGACAGATGTAGCAAGTGAGAAAGGCTCCCGAGCACTTGAAATGTTACTTGTCAGCGTAAAGCCCGAGACACATTTCCGCTCGAAAGTATTTGGTGTGTTCTTAATCGCGGTGACACAATTTACTATCATTTTGGCAGTATTATTCAGTTTATTGCGCTTTACAGATGATGGCGCAAAATGGGATATGGTGACAAGTTTTCTAGGTGAACTATCAGTTTCCTATTATATTTTTGTTATCCTCTTCTTAGTGTTAACGATTTTACTATATTTAATTATTGGGGCACTATTTGGCTCACTTGTTTCCAAAGTAGAAGAAGGGAATCAAGTGATGATGCCAGCGATGATTGTCATTATCCTCGCGTTCTATGTCATGATCGCGGGCATGAATAATCCTGATACAATGCTCATTAAAGTATTCTCTTATATTCCGTTTACAGCGGGAATGGTGATGCCAATGCGCATTGGTGGTACCGATATGGGCATGATAGAACCAATTATTTCATTAGCCGTATTAGGGTTGACAGTGGCTGCTGTTTACTTCCTCAGTCTATCATTCTATAAACGAAGCGTATTAACATACTCAACAGGCGGCGTCATCCAAAAAATTAAAACTGTATTTAAAGTCACAACATAATCTGATTCCCTCTAAGTGCTTACTTGGAGGGGATTTTTTATTTCAATAATCGAAACACTTCCGCTAAAAACCATTCTAATTTTTCTGAAAATTTGGTAAAATAGACGAATCTGATGGAGGGATTTCATGAAAATATTTATCAAGCTAAGGTGGTTTTTTAAGGAGCGAAAGCAAGAATATATTCTAGGTATTTCAATGCTTGTACTAGTGGCATTATTACAACTCATCCCGCCAAAAATAATTGGCATGACGTTAGATGAAATAGGGGCCGGGACATTGACTGCCACATCCCTATTAAAATGGCTTACCATCATTGTTAGTGTGGCCATTACGATGTATATTTTAAGATACTACTGGCGGAAGAAAATTTTCGGTTCTTCTAATTATTTAGCAAAAGCGTTGCGCGAAAAGTTATTTCATCATTTGACAAAAATGAGCCCGTCATTTTATCAACAACGTCGTATCGGTGATTTAATGGCACATGCGACAAACGATATTGCGGCTGTACAACAAACGGCTGGAGGTGGGGTGTTAACACTTTTTGACTCCGTTACAACAGGTGGGTTTGTCATTTTAGCGATGGCATTTACGATTGATTGGCGCCTTACAGTAATTGCACTCCTTCCGATGCCGTTAATGGCTTTATCCACAAGTTATTACGGCAAGTTATTGCATCAACGATTCCGTACCGCACAACAAGCATTTTCCGACTTAAATGATAAAACACAGGAGTCTATATCTGGTGTAAAGGTCATTAAATCCTTTGGTTATCAAGCGGCAGATATTGAAGATTTCCGTCGATTATCAAGTGAGGTTGTAGAGAAAAATGTGCGCGTTGCGAAAATTGATGCTTTATTTGACCCAACAATTAGTTTAGTCGTGGCCATTAGTTATTTTTTAAGTATAGCGTTTGGGGCTAAGTTTATCGTAGAAGAAGCAATGACGGTCGGTGATTTAGTAGCATTCACGACGTATTTAGGTCTCCTCATTTGGCCGATGTTAGCTGTTGGTATGCTCTTTAATATTGTAGAACGGGGAAGTGCATCCTATGACCGCATTGAATCATTGCTTAGTGTACCAGTAGAGATGGAAGATATAGAGGGTGCAATTAATCAGGTGCCAAGTGGTGCAATCACCTTTAATGTTCGTTCATTTACATTTCCAGGAGACGCTCATCCAACAGTAAAGAATATTTTCTTTGAGCTAAAAGAAGGTGAAACGTTAGGTATTGTTGGTAAAACAGGGGCAGGGAAAACTACTATTTTAAAGTTACTTCTCCGACAATTTGATCAATATGAAGGGGAAATTATGTACGGCGGTATAGCGATCGAAGAGTATAAAAAAGAGCGACTTCGAGAAGCGATTGGCTATGTGCCGCAAGATCACTTTCTTTTTTCCACAAGTGTATTTCACAATATCGCTTTTGCGAATGAACAGGCATCATATAAACAAGTAGAGCAAGCAGCGAAGTTAGCGCATATTCATGAAGACATTTTGCGCTTCTCTAAAGGGTATGACACCGTTGTAGGCGAGCGTGGAGTAGCGCTGTCTGGTGGACAAAAGCAACGGATTTCCATCGCACGTGCGTTACTCATGCAGCCGAATTTACTTATTTTAGATGATTCGCTATCAGCTGTCGATGCGAAAACAGAGGAAGCTATTTTGCAGTCATTAAAAGAGGAACGTACTAATGCAACAACCATTATTACTTCGCACCGTTTAAGTGCTATTTCGCATGCACAGCTCATTCTGTTTATGGAAAGTGGAACGGTTATAGAAAAAGGGACACATGATGAGCTGATGGCATTAAAGGGGCGGTATTATGAAATGTATGAGCTACAACAACTAGAGCAATTAGTGGAACGAGGTGGGTCAGCATGAGTAAGCAGACAATTAGTCGCAAGGAGCAAGCTGTGATTTTAAAGCGTCTCTTTACATACTTACACCCACATAAAAAGGCGCTTACGTTTGCGCTTGTTGTGTTAGTACTGTCGGTCACTGGGGAAGTTATTACACCATATTTAATTAAAATATTTATCGATCATCATATTATACCTCGTTATTTTGAAACGGGACCGCTTATTTTATTAGCGAGCGCTTTTATTGGGATCGAGGTATTAAATGTTATATTCCGCTATTATCAACACTATAAATTTCAAGTCATTGCCTTAAAGGTCGTTCAGCAACTAAGAATCGATGTATTTAGTAAAATACACCGACTCGGGATGCGGTATTTTGACAAAGTGCCAGCAGGAGCAATCGTTTCGCGCGCAACAAATGATACCGAAGCGATTAAAGATTTATTTGTAAATGTATTAATCAGCGTTATTCAAGCCGCTTTTTTAATTGTCGGTGTATACGTAGCAATGTTTTTATTAAATCCTGTACTTGCGTTATATGTGCTGATGGTTTTACCAATCATTGTGTACATTATTTATATTTATCGGAAGTTAAGCGCCGTCGTGTATATGGCGATGCGTGAAAAGCTAAGTGAGCTCAATGCGAAATTAGCTGAGTCATTATCAGGGATGAGCATTGTGCAGGCATTTCGTCAAGAGGGGCGTTTACACGAGGAGTTCGATACGATTAATGAAGCGCACTATGATGCGATGATGCGGAATACAAAGTTGAATAGCCTATTGCTTCGTCCAATTATCGACCTTGTCTATTTTGCCGCGATTATCGTGTTACTTACGTATTTTGGCATGGCTTCATTTAATACAGCTGTGGAAGTGGGTGTAGTGTATGTGTTTGTCACATATATTAGCCGCTTCTTTGAGCCCATTAATCAGATGATGGAGCAACTTGCCATCTTCCAGCAAGCGGTTGTAGCAGCAAAGCGTGTATTTGAAGTATTAGATGAAACAGACGAGGAGCCTAAGCAATATCCGGTTGAAGCGAAAATTACGGATGGTCGGATTGAATTTCGTGATGTTACGTTTAGCTACGACGGCAAAACAGATGTACTAAAAAATATTTCGTTTACAGTATGTCCTGGTGAAACAGTCGCACTTGTAGGGCATACGGGCTCTGGTAAAAGCTCCATTATCAATTTACTAATGCGTTTTTATGAATTTGAGCAGGGAGATATTTTCATTGATGGAATATCGATTAAACAATATAGTCAGCAGGAAATACGTCACAAGCTCGGTCTTGTGCTGCAAGATCCGTTTTTATTTTACGGGACAGTTGGGAGTAATATCCGTTTGTATGGGGATATGTTGGATGCAGAAGTAGAGGCGGCAGCAAAATTTGTGCAAGCGGATTTTATTGAGGAGTTGCCAGAGAAGTTAAATGAGCATGTCACAGAGCGCGGTTCCACGTATTCAAGTGGGCAGCGTCAATTAATAGCGTTTGCACGAACAATCGCAACAAACCCGAAAATTCTTGTGTTGGATGAAGCGACGGCATCGATTGATACAGAAACAGAAGTAGCGATTCAGGCGTCACTGGATAAAATGCGTAAAGGGCGCACAACGATTGCGATTGCACACCGTTTATCAACGATTCAAGAGGCAGAGCAAATTTTAGTGTTACATCAAGGGGAAATTATCGAGCGCGGCACACATCAGGCATTGCTTGCGCAAAAAGGACTTTATCATAAAATGTATTTACTACAAAATGGCATAGTAGAATGAGCAGAAGCTGGTTAAATAAATAATTTAGCCGGCTTTTAGGTATGGTTGGAAAATACCGTATCCTTTTAGTGCAACAATGAAGCGACCCTAAAAGTCGATAGTGACTCACTTTTAGGATCGCCTAGTTTGTAAAGTACAACAGCCTATGACATTGTTTCTTCAGCTATTTGCATATTTGGTGCAACGGCTGGGGCAGGTGCTTTTTTCTCTTTTGGAATTAAGAAGCATAAGAAGAGAATGATTGCGAATAGTGCCATCGCAATATAAGCAATCGTATGAACAGTCGATGTAAGACTCGTTACATGCGCTACCGAATACATGGACTCAAATGATACGCCTAGTGTAGAAAGCTGCTCGGCTAAGGCACTATTGTCTACTGTACCAGTTTGGCCGGCTGCTAGTAATGCTGCTGAATGCTCGCTAGAAACCCCTGCTTTACTTGCAGAAGCGAGTAAGGACTCTTTGAATGCAGAATCTTTAAAAGTTGAGAAGAGCACAATGCCTGATACCGAGCCTAATGGTGTCCCAAAATCACGGATGAAGGAGAATAAGCCTGCGCCTGCCGCTAACTTTTCCTTCGGTACTTGGTTTAAAGCAAATTTCATTAAGATTGGCGTATTCGCTCCGGATACAAAACCAAGACATACCGCTAATGCAGCAATAATATTAAAAGAAGTTGTAGCGCTAATCGTCGTAAATATAAACATAATGATAATAGGGATAAAGAAAATGCTAATGAGAATGGATCGACCGTTGAATTTATCTGCTAAGCGACCTACGAATAAGCCCCCAATAGATGATGCCCCGTATAGAAACATGTAAAATAATCCTGTCTGGGATGCATCTCCGCCTGGTCGTGATGCTGTGAAGAAATTCATGCAATAGATGAATAGCATAAAGGTTGCTACGATGAGTAAGTTAATGCCGACTGCCATACTAAATAATCTAATTTTCAATAAGGATAACTCGACTAAAGGGTTTTTAATGCGATTCTCACAAATCCATAAGAGGGCAACTGCGACGATTCCTACAATGCCCGTTATAATTGTATAAGGCGAAAAGAAGCCGAACATTTTACCGATTGTTGAAACGGATAGTAACGTTGCTGATGTTACAAAGATCAGGAGCATACCGATAAAGTCAAAGGATGATTGCTTTTCTCCTTTCGATTCCTCTACGAATAAAAGGACAACGACTAAACCAAGAAAAGCTAAGGCGGCACTTACCCAATAAATGATGGGCCAGCCGTATTGTAAAATTAAGTAGCCGGCAATGGCAGCCCCTGACATCGCTGCAATCGCTTGCACGGATGAAAAAATGCCTGAAGCCATCCCACGCTTTTCAGGTGGGAAAATAACACCGATATAGGCAATGGCAACCGGTAATATAAAGCCAACTGCCACCCCTTGGAATACCCGAGCGATGAGGAAAATCGTGAAATCCGTAGCAATGGCAGCGGCTACTTCAGAAACAGTGAAAATAATCATCCCGATGACCAACATCTTTTTGCGTCCATACTGATCTGCTAAACGTCCTACAATCGGATACAGTGTTGCAGAAGCAATATAAAAAGTTAGTAAGATTAAACCGGCTAAATATGTTGGTAGTTCAAAGTGCTGTGAAATAACAGGAATAGCAGGTGCTTGAAATGCCATTGCTTCAATTGCGACAAATGCCCCAAATACTAAAGCCAAAAATTGAACCCACTGTTTTTTCGTGACCTTCTCACTTTCGTGCTTGTTTACGAAGTTATTCAATCCTTATCATCTCCCTTATAAATAATTGAAGCGCTTACAATGTGAAAAATCTCCTTTCACCATATTTATTAAGCCCCATTATAAAAGAGTAGATATTTTGTTTTCAATCCACAAAATACACAGAAATGTCGTATATCCAACACTCCCGTCCCTTTTGATGGTATTTAACTTAGGGTTCGACATTATTCTCCCTTTTTACTTGCTTAGCTCCTGACAAAGCATATTCGATTCAAAAAGCTTTGTCGTTTCTTGAGCCATATACTGGGCGTTGTATTCGTAGTTGGTTTCAATACTCCAATGATAGATCATCCCTGTAATCACGGACGCATAATAAGTGGCAACAATTTGAGGTGACGCAATCTGATTTCGTACCGAAAGTAAAAATACGTTATACAGTGCATGAGAAAGCTTCTTCAAAAAAGAATCTGTGTAGGTTAGTAATGTATGGAAGTAATAAGAATGCTGATCGACATATTTGAAAATCGTTAGTTGTACATGATGATCAAAAAAAGATCTAGGAGATGAACGTGCATATTGCTGGATAAGTGCACAAAGATCCTCGATAAACTCTGATGTAATTTGGTTTTGTAAATCCTCCTTCGTTTGAAAATGCATGTAAAACGTAGAACGATTAATATTACAGCGTGCCACAATTTCTGTAATAGGTATCACGACAGTGCCTTTCTCCCTTATGAGCGAAATATAAGTTTGCTTGATTAAACGACGAGACTGCTGTGCACGGCGGTCTTTTTTTATTTGCATCAAAACACCCCACTATTTGTTATTTTTTAGTTCTAATTAAAAAAATTTCAAACTATTATTGCTATATTCGGAATTATATATTATGATAATCGCAATAAAAACAATTTTCTGAATATTCAGGGATAGGGTGTGGTGAAATGAATGCATATTTGCTATTGTCCATTGCCGCGAGTATTGCACCGGAGCAAGAAATTTTGACGTTTTTTAATAAACGTCAAAGCTACGCGCAACTTTTGCAGCGTGTAGGGGCACTCGCTACTCAATTAGCAGGTGATGGTGTAGGACATGGAGATCGGGTCGGTATTATTTCAACAAATAGTCCCGAAGTGGTGGAAGGTTTTTTTGCAGCATTTCAAATAGGCGCAACAATCGTACCGATTAACTACCGGGCAAAGCCGGAAGAATTGGCGTATATGTTACGAGATAGTGAGATTAAAGTGTTGCTCATTGAAAGTCGCTATGTGAAGTCAATTGAACCCTTTTTACAAGACCCTTCGTGCAAAGTGGAAAAAACCATTGTCATTGGAGACGATGCGCAAGGGTATGAATTGTATGAATCCTATATTGCAAGCAGTGAGCCGATGATTGAATTTGCCGATATTGAGGAAGATGATCTTGCGATTTTGCTTTATACGAGTGGGACAACAAGCTTACCAAAAGGTGTCATGCTGACGTATACGCAGCTGACAAATTATGTGATGGGGCATACTGAAGCAGCAACTGGTTTGCCAAATGGCGCATCGTTAACGTGCGTGCCTAACTATCATGTGGCTGGCGCAACGAGCATTTGCAATTGTATTTATGGGGGACGCCGTATCGTCTTAATTCGTCAGTTTGATGCGGATACATGGCTCGACGCATTAGAGAAGGAGCAAGTAACGCACGCATTTTTAGTACCGACGATGTTAAAACGTATTATCGATCATCCACGTTTTAAACAAACGGATTTTTCAAGTTTACAAAGCTTATCGTACGGTGCTGCACCGATGCCGTTTCCAATAATTCGTCAGGCAATAGAGATGTTCCCGTTATCTGTTGATTTTGCCAATGCTTTCGGCATGACAGAAACGACATCTACGGTAGCAGTGTTAGGACCAGATGATCATAAACTTGTTGGCACACCGGAAGAAATTGAACGAAAGATTTTACGCTTGCATTCGGTTGGGAAGCCGTTACCGAATGTGGAGATTAAAATCCTTGATGACGAAAAGAATGAGTTACCGATCAACCAAATTGGTAACGTTTACATTAAAACAGCTAAGGCGATGAAAGGGTACTGGAATCGTCCGGATGATTCAAAAGAAACGATGATTGATGGTTGGATTAATACAAAGGATATGGGGTATTTAGACGAGGACGGTTATTTGTTTTTGAAAGGCCGTAACTCCGACATGATTATTCGTGGTGGTGAAAATATTGCGCCGCAGGAAATCGAAAATGTGCTTATTGGTCATCCAGAAATTTCAGATGCAGCAGTTATTGGTATCCCAAGTATGGAATGGGGAGAAGAGATTTTAGCTGTCATCATTCCGAATAATTTGCAAGACCCACCTTCTGTAGAAGAAATTACAGCCTATTGTAGAGAGCGACTAGCGAGCTTCAAATGTCCAAAGTGTATCGAGTTTGCAACGGATTTACCACGTACATCATCAGGTAAGTTATTAAAACGTGATTTACGTGAACAATATACTACTAATCTAGTGGAATAAAAAAAGAAAGGTGATGAAGTAAATGAATTTTGAGTTAACAGCAGAGCAAGAATCACTCCGCCAAAAAATTCGTGCTTACTTAGAGGAGCAAATTACAGAGGAGTTAATTGAAGAGCTGAAAGTAACACCAGAGGGCGGCCCGATTTGGAAGGCTTACATTCAAAAGCTCGGGGAAGATGGCTGGTTAGGCGTCGGTTGGCCAAAGGAATATGGGGGGCAAGGTCTGACACCGCTAGAGCAATACATTTTCATCGAGGAAATTGATCGTACAGGTGTCAATATTCCGTTCATTACACTAGAAACTGTTGGTCCGATGTTAATGAAGGTCGGGACCGAGGAACAAAAAAATTACTTCTTACCTAAAATTTTAAAAGGGGAAGTGGAGATTGCGATTGGCTATTCTGAGCCACAGGCAGGGACCGATTTAGCTGCTTTAGAAACAACAGCTGTACGTGATGGTGATGAGTATGTCATCAACGGACAGAAGATTTTTACAACGAACGCACATATTGCAGATTATATTTGGCTTGCAGCACGGACAGATACGACTGTATCAAAGCATAAAGGGATTTCAATTTTTTTAGTACCGACGACGGACCCAGGCTTTTCTGTCACACCAATGGCATTAATGGGCGAGGAAACAAATGTTACGTACTATGAAAATGTTCGCGTACCTGTTTCGGCGCTTGTTGGGGAAGAAAATAAAGGCTGGGAATACATTACTTCACAATTATCACTAGAACGCCTAATGCTTTCAACATATGCACGGATGGAGCGCATGGTGGAAGATACATTGGCTTTTGCTCAGGAAACCGTTATGGATGGAGAGCGTGTCATCGATCGCCCTTGGGTGCAGGAGCATTTTGCACAAATGAAGATGAATTTAGACGTATTACGTTTACTCAATTACCGTGCTGCATGGGGACATGAAAACGAAAGAGTCGCTCCATTTAGACCGTCGATGAATAAAGTATTTGCAGCTGAAATAAATCAACGTGTCTTTGATTCGTGCATGCATATTATGGGGCTTTTCGGGCAAGTACAAGACGGCTCAGAGTGGGCAATCGCAAATGGTGATGCAGAGAACTATGCGAAGAAACGACTAGTGTTTTTATTTGGTGGTGGTGCCAATGATGTACAGCGTGATTTAGTAGCCCGCTTCGGTTTGGCCTTACCACGCGCCTAATACAAAGGAGGAGAGAATCATGTCATTAACAAATGAAATGCTGCAAGCGTTAGTTGGGATTGAATCCGAGGTGACAAAAGGGGCGGATGAAGTATGCCGCCCCATGATTCGCCATTATTGTGAAGTGATGGAGGACGCAAATCCACTCTATCATGATGAAGAGTATGCGAAGGAAACACGGTACGGGGGCATTATCGCACCGCCAACGCAAGTGCAAGTGTATACAATGAATCCACTATGGCCAAAAGTAAAACGTGAAAAAAATACAATGGAGCATTTAGTCGAGCTACTCAAGGAGCATGGCTATTCTTCCATCGTTGCGACAGAACAAGTACAAGAATATTTTGAACCAATGAAAGTGGGAGATGCAATTAGTTACACGATTTCAGTAAAAGAAATCTCACCGTTGAAGCAAACAGCACGAGGCCCTGGTTACTTCTCTACATTTTTATATAAATTTACAAATCAGCGTAATGAGGTTGTATGTAAGCAGTCCTTCACAATTTTATCGTATAAGGCGCAAGTACAAGAATAGGAGGAATGTGAAATGAAAGCGACAATGTATGCAAGTACGACGTGGAATGCAGTCGAAGTCGGAATGGAGTTGCCAACTGCTACTAGAGAGGTAACAGCAGCGCTCGTTGTTGGCGGTGCCATTTCAGCCACACATGATTACGAAATCGTCCATCACGATCATAGGGCTGCAAAGGCGGCAGGAGCTGAGGATGTGTTTATGAATATTTTAACGACAAATGGTCTTGTTGGGAAATATTTAACCGATTGGACAGGACCAGAAGGCACTTTGAAGAAAATTTCGCTCAAACTAGCCGTACCTAACTATCCGAATGACACGATTGTCTTTAGTGGACGGGTCACAAAAAAATATGAAGAAAACGATGAGTGTCTAGTAGAAGTGGAGTTTGCAGGTAAAAATAACTTAGGTTATCACGCATTAGGAGCAGGCGTAGTAGCCTTACCAAGGGGGTAAACATGTGGAAACGATTCAAGGAAAAACAGCAATTGTAGGGATTGGTCAAACAGAGTTTAGTCAAAATTGTGGAAGAACTGAACTGAAAATGGCGCTCGAAGCGATTTTAAATGCAGTAGAGGATGCCGGACTAGATATTAAAGATATCGATGGAATGGTGAATTATACACTAGATAGTGCTACTCAAATTGATATTGTACGCGCACTCGGCATTCCAAACTTAAGCTACTTCAATCAAGTGCCCTATGGTGGGGGGGCGAGTTGTGGAACGGTTGCAAGTGCAGCTGCGGCTGTAGCATCTGGTTTAGCCAATTACGTCGTTTGTGTTCGTTCAATTCGGGATGCTTCTGGTCCGATGCGTTACGGTGATTTTGAGCCAACGAGGGTAAGCGGAGATGTATACATGGGGATGTATCATCCATACGGCTTACTGACACCTGTTTCGTGGGTAGCGATGTTTGCTAATCGTTATATTCATGAATACGGCATTAAGGATGGACAGTTAGCATGGGCACCATTAGTCAATCGTGAAAATGCGAACCGCAATCCGAAAGCTATTTTTTATAATCGTACGATGACAATGGAAGAGTATATGGCATCACCGATCAATGTCGAGCCACTTCGTCGGCATGATTGCTGTTTAAGTACGGATGGTGCGGTTGCTGTTATTGTAACGACACCAGAACGTGCAAGGGCACTAAAACAAACACCGGCTATTATTGCCGGGGTGAGTCAAGGGATGTCAACGAATGGGGAAGTGATGACGAGCTATTACCGCGATGAAATTACTTTTTTACATGAGGTAGAAGAATACGGTAAAAAATTATTCAAACAAGCTGGAATTACACCGCAAGATATTGATGTAGCACAGTTTTATGATGCATTTAGCCCGTTAATTCCGATGCAGTTAGAAGCACTTGGCTTTGTTGGTCGAGGCGAAGGGGTAGCCTTCTGTGAAGGGGGTACGCGAATTAATCGTTACGGTGAGTTACCGATTAATACAGCAGGTGGCTTAATGTCAGAAGGATATTTACATGGTATGAATTTAATTACAGAGGGCGTCCGTCAAATTCGTGGTACGTCCACAACACAAATTGATCATGTGGAAAATGTGCTCGTTACAGGTGGTTTAGGTGTACCAACGAGTGGGCTCATTTTAAGAAAGGAGTAAACAAATATGGTGCAATATACAGGAATTGGCACACCGAGGCCAAACATGAATGAAGATACTAAGGTATTTTGGCAAAAGCTACGCGAAACGAAAAAGCTACATTTTCAACAATGCAGTAAGTGTGGGACGGTATTACATCCGCCGCGCCCTGCTTGCCATAATTGTCGCAGTTTTGAGTTGGAATGGGTAGAAGCACCGACAAAAGGAACGGTCTATTCTTATGTCGTGTATCATCGGTCTGTGCACCCAGGTTTCCAGACCCCTTATGAAGTAGTGTTAGTCGAATTGGAAAACGGCGCCCGAATTGTAGGCAATATGCTCGATGCTTCCCCACATGAAATTGAAATCGGTATGCCGGTTGAAGTCGTAGTAGACGATCAAGTGTTTGAAGATATCTCTCTTATTAAATTTAAAAAAGGGTGAGGAGGTTTCGCAATGGATTTTCATTTAAATGATATACAAAAAGAATTTAAGCAAACAGCACGTAAGTTTTTTAAAGAGAAGTGTGGACTAGAGGAATTACGTGCATTTGAGGGGAACCCACATCATTATTCAGAAAAGCTATATCAAGAACTTGTAGAGCTAGGTTTTGTAGGGCTTGTTGTGCCTGAGCAATATGGTGGATTCGGTGGAGAGTTTTTAGACTTAGCACTTGTCATAGAGGAAGCGGGCTGGTCCTTGTTCCAGGGCCCATTTTTATCGACGATTGTGAGTGGTGTGAGGCCGCTAGTAACATACGGCACAGATACGCAAAAATCAAACTTGCTACCAGCATTTGCAGACGGTACATCAAAGGCAAGTTATGCAATTGCAGAACCACAAGCACATTATAAGTTAGAGCACCTGTCTCTAGGTGCATCATCTACTGGAGATCACTACGTATTAAATGGTACGAAGCTATTCGTTCCTTTTGCCAAGTCAGTGGATAAATTATTTGTTATCGCCCGTACAGATCAAAAAGCGATTGGTACGAAGGAAGGGCTGACGGTGTTCCTTGTTAATACAGCTACACAAGGAATAGAAGTGAAGGAGATTCCAACGATTAGTGCAGACGGTTTATGTGAAGTACGCTTCCATGAAGTGAAAGTATCCGCTGCACAAATAGTCGGCAACGTGGGAGATGGATTCGATGTGGCAAGCGACATGCTGACATTTGCAACAGCATTGAAATGTATTGAAATGACAGGTGTACTTAGTCGAACGGTCGATATTACAGCCGATTATGTGAAGGAGCGTCACCAATTCAACGTACCCATTGGCTCGTTCCAATCGGTGCAACATCGTCTAGCTGATATGTTCACAATCGTTGAAGGTGGTCGCTTAGCAGCCTTTCATGCCTTTTCTAGATTAGTAGAGGGCAAAGATGCGAAAAAAGAGGTAGCGATTGCAAAGGCTTGGCTCAGTCAAGAAGGACAAAAAGTAGTAACAGGTGCACACCAATTACACGGCGGGATGGGCATCGATTATGATTATCCATTACAGTTTTGTTTCCGTCGCTTCAAAGGGCAACAATTAGAATTTGGTACACCGGAAATGCATCTGCAAAACCTAGGTCAGTGGTTGGCGACAAAGCCAGAAGAACCGTCCAAAGTAACGAGTATGTAAGGGGGGGAATAGATGACAAAATTAGCGTTATCACATGTAAAAGTACTGGACTTATCTTGGCATATTGCAGGCCCGTATTGTACAAAAATCTTGGCAGACTACGGCGCTGAAGTCATTAAAGTAGAACGCCCTGGCACCGGTGACCCTTCACGTTCGGAAGGCCCCTTTAAAAATAATGAACAAAATGTAAATGCGAGCGGCTTATTTGCTTATTTAAATAATAATAAGCAAAGTGTCACGCTCGATTTAAAATCAGTGCAAGGTATCGATATAGTGAAACGATTAGTCAAAGAGGTCGATGTTCTTGTTGAAAATTTTGCACCAGGTGTGATGAAGCGCCTTGGATTAGATTACGATACATTAAAAGCGATTAATCCAAAGCTTGTCATGGTGTCGATTACGAATTTTGGTCAAGAAGGGGAATTTGCCCATTATAAGGCAACGGAAATTGTGGCGCAGGCGATGAGTGGGTTCTTATCTTCAGTCGGTGATCCACACCTTGAGCCAGTACGTGCAGCAGGGCAATTACGTATGTTGGAGTATGTAACGGGTACATTTGCAGCATCTTCTACCCTTGCCGCATTACGCGGTGCGCGTGTATCAGGTATAGGCGCCCATTTAGATATTTCTATTACGGCAACAGGCTTATTACAGCGTTCCTATCCAACCGTTCAAAACTCTTATCCGACAAGTCCATTTAAGCATGTGGCACGATATATTATGCTGCCAGGCATTGAGAAATGTAAGGATGGTCATGTAGGTATTAGTGTTCTAACAGGTCAGCATTGGCAAAGTTTCTGCTTTATGATTGGCGCGTATGAGTGGGTAGATGATGAGCGATTTACAACGTTACCACAGCGTTTAATTCATAAGGACATTTTCCAAGAACGTCTCGATGCGTTTTTAATGGAGCATACGACGGAGGAGGTACTAGCGCTCGGCAATGAATGGCGTGTACCTGTCACACTTGTACCGACATTTGAAGAGTTGCTTTCGTTAGATCAGTACGTAGAGCGCCAATTTTTCGTTGAGGTCACACATCCAGAGCTCGGTAAAATAACACAGCCTGGTGCACCATTCCGGATGGCGGAAACGCCTTGGTCGATTCGTACGAGTGCACCAACACTTGGTGAGCATAACGAAATCACATTAAAAGCACTTTATGATAAAAGTACACAAACCTAGAAAGGGTGAAACATTGTGAATCAACCGTTAAAAGGAATACGAATTTTAGATTTGACGATGTGGTGGTCTGGGCCAATGTGTACGTCTTATCTCGGTGCACTTGGCGCTGAAATCATTAAGCTGGAATCGATTCAATCGCCGGATGGCTTCCGTTTTATGTTAACATCCCCAGGGGAAAATTGGTGGGAGCTTGGGCCACAATTTAACGCAGCAAATCATAATAAATTAGGGGCCACACTTAATTTAAATGATGAAGAGGGAAAAACGTATTTCAAAAAGCTCGTAGAAAAATGTGATATTGTCATTGAAAATTTTACACCACGTGTGATGGAGAACTTTCATTTAACGTATGATGTGCTATCGCAGTATAAGAAGGACTTAATTATGCTATCGATGCCAGCTTACGGGAAAACAGGACCTTATCGTAATCAACCTGGATTTGCTTATACATTTGAAATGCTGTCAGGTATCGCACAATTGAACGGCTATCAGGACGGAAAACCGATGACTGTACTCGGTGTAGCAGATGTCATTGCAGGCTTCCATGCCGCAGCTGCCTTATTAATTGCACTCGAGCATCGCGATCAAACAGGTGAAGGACAGGAAATTGAGCTTGCACAAAATGAAGGTTGCTTGAATTATATGGGTGCGCCAATTGCTGACTTTATACTGAATGGTGAAAACTGGGGGCGTGTAGGCAATCGCCACCCAGGGATTGCCCCGCAAGGTGTTTATCGTACACAAGGGAAAGATAGCTGGGTAGCGATTTCAGTTACGACGGATGAAGAATGGCAAAGCTTATGCGAAGTGATGAATCAGCAGTCACTGTTAGAGGATGAACGTTTCAAGACGGTGGCAGGACGCATTGCGGCACATGATGAGCTAGATGCGATCATTTCAACATGGACAGCGCAACATACGCATTATGCGGTTGCTTCACGTTTGCAGGAGGCGAGTGTGCCAGCAGGACCTGTATTGGAGGTGCACGAAATGGAGCAAGATCCATTTTTGAAAAATGTGTATCAAGAGGTGACACGTGAATACGTAGGGACACATTTGTATCCATCCTGGCCTATAAAGTGGAACAATGAGCGCATTTTGCATCAAGCACCGGCACCAACGCTAGGGCAAGATAATGAATATGTATTTAAGGAACTATTGCAACTTTCTAACGAAGAATACAATAGCCTACTAGAAAAGCAAATTATCGGCGATAAAATGCTTAGCTAAAAGGGAGGAATCGTAAATGACGATTAAAATCGGTACAAAGTTTACATGCCCGAAATGTCAAAGTGAATTCATTATCATGAAGATCGGAGAAGGAAAATTCACATGCTGCGGGCAAGTACTTAGTGAGAAAAAGTAAGGAGTGATATGCCATGACTAATCAATTAGGCAAACGCTTAGAATGTTTGAAATGTGGCAGTGAAGTAATGTGCATTAAATCTGGTGATGGTACTGTGCAATGTTGCAATGAAAATATGCAGGTGAAAAAACCAGTTGCATTACCAACAGCAGACTAAGTAAAGGAGGTCGTATAATGAAGCAGCAAACACTTCAAGGCTGTAGAGTACTAGAAATTTCAACAACACTTGCAACGAGTTATGCTGCGGAATTATTACGGCAGCAAGGAGCTTACGTTGAAAAGCGATGGACTCCCCATCCTTTCTTTTGTGACGCAGAGAAAGTGCTCGTACCATCGATCTCCTCAACTCATGATTGGGATATCGTATTAATTGATCATACGGTGTGGCTATCACCGTATTTTGGGACAGCGTTGACAATATACATTGACTTTCAACCGTTTCAAACCGGTGAAGAGCGTGAACTGCAAGCAAAAGCAGGCTGGCTAAATGGGAGAGGGAACGAATCACAAACGATTGGTGGTTATCCTGCTTCTATGTTAGTGGCCGCGCATATTGCCTTTCTCGTAGTATGTCAGCTACTTGAAGGAAGACGTGGATCTACAGTGACGGTCCATGTAGCAGAAATTTTAACGAGTGCCGTAAAAGGTCGCTTGTTTACTTCAGAGGAGCAAGGAATTGTACCGATGATGATCGCGCCGGCTTTAGACGGTCATATGTTCATTGGTGCACCGAGTGATGAACAGTGGGCATTTTTAACACGTTGGGCAGAAATTGATTTGCCACATTGTACGACACAGTCAGAACGAAGGCTACAAAAAAGGAATGTCGAAGAGGCATTAAGGAAATGGAGCGCAAGGCAATTACGCCAAGAGCTGATGGTACTTGGACAGACATTTCGTTTGCCATTTGCAAGTGTGCAATCACATCAGGAAATTGCGGAATGTCCTCATCATAAAAGTCGAGGTTTTATTGAACAACATTACATGATTCGTTCTCCATGGATCATGTCGAAAGGGCTGGCAACAAAGCAGCCCTTTTCTTTTACAAATTTTCAGGAGCTACGAATTGTGGATTTGACTGCCATGTGGGCTGGACCGTATTGTACAAGATTATTTGCGGATTTAGGTGCTACGGTCATTAAAATCGAGGCACCACATCGACCGGATGGGATTCGCGGGCAGTCTGGTACAACGCCCTTTTTTGAAGAGCTAAATCGCAACAAAAAATCCATCGTTTTAGATTTGTATGAAGAGAAAGATAAAGAGTTGCTATTGAAGCTTATTAAAGACAGCCACATCGTCGTGAATAATTTTAGCCCGCGTGTAATGGAGAATTTTGGTTTGACAGATGATGTACTACAGCTACATAATCCATCCATTATTAATGCATCGTTATCAGCATTTGGTCAAACAGGTCCTTATCGAGATTATGTTGGGTATGGCTCAACACTAGAGGCGATGGGGGGGATTGTAGCGCAAACAGTGGACCGTATGACCCCTGTTTTACCACTGTTTTCGATCAGTGATATGATGGCCGGGATTGTGGGGGCGTTCTCAATTGTTCTTGCCTTATATGAGCAAATGACAACGAAAGCTGCTTATACGATTGATGTCTCACAATATGAGGTCGCCACGATGTTAGCGTGGGTTCCTTACGAGTATATAGTGAATACATCATGTGTCAAAGCATTATGTGAAGATGAGTACCATTTAATAGAAGAAAAGCCAAATTGGTGGCAAAGAGATGACTATGCAATCCGAATAGAACGAGCGCCTTATTTTGATGAACATACCGCTTTTTATAAAGCAAAATACCGCGATGAAATGAGGGAATGCACATGAAGTATCAATTTTTTAACATTACGCAACGAGCAGGAATTGCCTATGTACAGTTGACAGATCACGTCACGCAAAATGAGTGGCGTGCGCCTTTTATTCAAGAATTACGAGACATTGCGATTTATTTGCGCGATGCAATCGATGTGAAAGTAGTAGTAGTTGGTTCGAGTGCAAAGGAGTTTTCCATTGGTAGTAGCTTACCTACCATTCATGATGGGGACGTACCAGAACAGTATCAAACAGTCGCACTTGCTACAGAAGCCATTGAGCAATGGGCAAAGCTACCGTATCCAATTATTATGGCGATTCATGGGCAATGTACATCACTTGCGTTTAGCTTTGTTTGCATTGCAGATATTCGAATCATTGCAGATGATGTGCAATTTGCAGTTCCTGAATTGGCACACGGGTTAGTGCCAGCAGGGGGCATTACACAGCGGTTACCGAGAATAATTGGCAAAGGTGCAGCGATGGCTATCTTACTTGGGCAATCTACTGTAACAGCGGAGGATGCGATGGCACTAGGCTTGGCAACGACAAAAACAACACGTGAGGAACTGTGGGATCAAGCGTGTGAAGAGGCACAGCGCTTAAGTGAACTGTCTATTTTATCTTTACAATATACGAAGGAATGCTTGTATCGCGGCAGCGAGCTCCCATTTGATCAAGGATTACGTCTAGAGTTAGATGTGTATTTATTGTTACAAACGACACGTGACCGGATGGAAGGGGTCGAGGCCTTTTTACAAAAGCGGAAGCCACATTTCATTGGGGAGTAGGAGGAGATGAGATGGAACGAATCGTATTATTAGAAAGAGAAGAAAATATAGCAATCATTACACTAAATGATCCTGAAAAATTAAATGCTGTTAGCGTGGCGATGCGTGATGCCTTGTATGAGCAAATCGTTGCTGTACAGTTGGACCCTACAATAGATGGCATTATTTTACGAGGGAATGGAAAAGGATTTTGTGCGGGCGCCGACTTAAAGGAGTTTGGTACAGTACCTTCCGTCATTGAAAAACGTAAAATTCGTATTCAGCATGATATTTGGGAGGAGTTCCGTCGTTGTCCAAAACCAATCGCTGCTATTTTACATGGTTTTGCAGTTGGCTCAGGCATCGAGATGGCGATGATTTGTGATTTTCGATTTGCTGCACCAAAAACAAAAATTTCTTTGCCAGAATGTGCCCTTGGGATGTTACCAGCAGCAGGTGGAACCCAAAGCTTGCCTCGTTTAATGCGTCACGGGTGGGCAATAGATTTTGCAATGAAAGGGTATTATTTGTCTGCAGAGGAAGCGAAAGCGCGTCAAATTATAACAGACATTTTTGAAGAAGCACATTTATTTGATGAGGTGCTCCGTTTTATGAAGCGTGTCACAGCCTATCCTAAAGCGGCACAGCAAATTAAACGTTTAATTTCTTTTGGGCTCGATCGATCTTTAGAGCAAGGGCTTGCTTTTGAACAAACCCTCGTAAAGGAAAATTATAAGCAACGTTTTATATGGAATGGCTAGCTCTACTTTTCAAGAAAGTCTTGTGAAATTTTCGCTGTATATTGTTTCAGTAGTGCTTCCATTTGTTCTTTGTTGTCATTTTTGAAACGAGAAAGAGGCAAGAGAATCGTCAGTGCAGCGACCGGCTCGTCACCTTTACCCCAAATCGGCGCGGCGACACCAAGCATACCATCTGCCCGTTCACCAATGCTCCAAGCATAGCCATCCTGCTTGATCGTGGAGAGCTGTTGTTTCAGACGTTCTATATGAAGCGTTGTTTCGGTATGTTGGATATAGGCGGTGCGATTAAAATAAGTTTGTAAGTCTTTAGGTGACATATACGACATATGTAATTTACCAACAGCACCGTAGTATAGGTCGTACTCTTCACCTAATGGAGCAGTGACCTTTAAACCCTGCTCACTTTCAATACCCGATAAAAAGATAAATTTATTACCTGAACGGATTGATAAGTAAACAGATTCCTTTGTAATCGCCGCTAATTCCTCCATGTATGGACGGGCGATTGAGACAATATCCGGTGCTTGGAATCGGTTCACGATTTGGAAAAGAATAGGTCCTGGCTCATAGGTTTTACTTTCGTTATTTTTTAATAACATCCCACGATCCGTTAATGTAGCCGCTAGTCGAAATGCCGCGGTTTTACTAATTTGTAACTCGCGCTCAATATCGACTAGTCCTAGTGATTGATATTTTAAGAATAATGTCAGTAAAGAAATCGCATTATCTACCGTACTTAAACGATGGACAGTTTTTGAATGTTCCATAACGTGCACCTCTTCTAGTTTGTATTGCGAATATAGGAATTAATTTCAAATTATATATATAAATAGATTAAAACACAACAATTGTTATGATGAATGATAAACTCGCTCACCATGAATCCATGTTTCTAATACATGCATATGTTGAAGCTGAGCAAGAGAGCAGTGCATTGGATGATGTGAAAGAACGACAAAATTAGCATCAAAGCCGGGTGCCAGCTGTCCTATTTGGTGCTGCTCGCCCATAACAAGGGCAGCATTGGTCGTATAAAGGTGAAGCGCATCTTCTCTTGAAACAGCCTCATCACTATTTACATGAGCACCATTCTGCGTTTTTCTTGTACAGGCGGCATATATACCGAGCCATGGCGAGATGGGGGCGACAGGTGAATCAGCACCAGCTGCGACCGTGATGCCTTTTTGCAGTAAAGAGTGCACTGGATACAGCCAAAGATGTTCATCTTCGTCTACTTGCTGTAGGTACCGATCTCCGTGAGTGTATATAAACGGTGGATTCGTCACAACTTGGATTTTTTGCTCTTGGATCATGTCGAAAAAAGCTTCCGGACATAGGCTAAGGTGTTCAAAGCGACAAACGCCATTTACTTCAGGTAGTTGTGCGCGTACCGTTTGTAAAGCATCGAGTGCATGCCACACCATTTCAGGCGTTACGACATGAATGGCAACCGGGCTATTAGCTAGGAAAGCTTGCTGGATCATTTGCACAATCGATTCTTTTGTCGGATAAATTTCAGGCATTGTTTCTAGCACAATTTTTAAAGCGCCGCGTTTAAATATCGGTACATGGTATAAAGCATTAGGTAGTTCATCAAAGTGAGTAGCATTCGTCATCCATTGGACTGGAATTTTCCAGAAATGCTGTGCCGCTTTTTCCCATAATGCAAGTTGGGGTGATGAAGTCGTAGGTGACGCATCACATATCGTCGTAATACCGACAGATAGAAGCTTCGACTGTAAAGCTTGCATGCCTGCTAGCCACTGTTCTTTGGCAATTTTAGGCAGGACGCATTCATTTAGTAAAGCATCTGCTCCGTGAATGATACCTGTTGGTTGTCCACATGCATCCAACTCTATATGAATGCCGTCTTGTGAATGCTGCTGAAGTGCTTGTTGAAAATGGTGCCAGCCTCGACTATTTAACGCTGAAGTATGGCGTGTCACGTAACGTACACGAATCGGATGATTGGTAGAGATTTCATCTAATACGTTCATCGTCAGTGTCTCTATATGGTTAAAATGAAAAGGATGATAACCAGTAATACGCACCCACTCACCAGCAGGAATGGAAGCAATTTGCTCACGGATATATGCTAAAAGAGCTTCTTTTGTTTGTAATGATTTTGGTAGGTGAATACTAAACTGCTCACTAATCATCGCTTGTAAGTGACAGTGGGCATCAATCAAGCCTGGTATGATTACATGTTGTTTTGCATTAATCTTATTTTTCGCTTGATAGGGGGAGTGGTCTTCGTGCTGAAATACAGCAATAATTTTTCCATTATGAATGGCCATGCTTGACGCAACCGGCATAGACATGGATTGCGTTAAGATGATGGCATTATAAATAAGTGTATCGACTTTTTGTAACATAAGATAGGTTCCCTCCTTCTTTAGAAAGTGCCACTATCTTATCACAAAAAGACAGAATAATTGAATAATAAATGAGGTGCTCACTATGCAAAATCAAAAAATATTAAATTGGCAACTTGTCACATTGCCTATTCCTTATGATTTACGTAGCATGAACAGTTATGTCATTGAGGAGCCATCTGGTCTCACAATTATTGATACGGGTGATGAATCAGACGAGGCGAAGGAGATATGGCGAAAGGTAATAGGTCAACGCCGTATAAACCGTGTGCTCATTACACATCTACATATTGACCATTTTGGGCTGGCGAGATGGTTTCAGGATGAGTATAACGCAACCATTTGGATGTCTGAGCGAAGCTACGAGGAATTAACGAGAAGGCGAGCGCGGTTTGAAAAAGGTCTGTATGAAGATGATAACTTATCGTTTATGGGTGTTTATGAGATGAAGGTAGATAGCGATGAGTCAGCGGTGTATAACCGTTCTGAGCCTTTTCAAGTGCATGTAGACGTCGTGTTTTCTGAGCATCAAGTGATTGAAGGAGACACATTTACATTACAGCCACTTTGGACACCAGGTCATGCGCCCGACCATTATTGTTTTTACGAAAAAGAAGCAGGCGTGTTATTTTTAGGGGATCATTTGTTAGAAATTATTAATCCGATTGTGATGCCTTCTACCCGCTTACAAAATCCGCTTGGCGTATATTTAGAGACATTCAAACAGTTACGTCAGCTAAAAATGCATCATGCTTTACCAGGGCATGGACCAGCGATTAAAAATTTTCATGAACGCGTGTCACAATTAATGTTGCATTATATAGATAAATGTCAGCAAATTTTAAATGCTATTCCTGTAGAAGGAGCGACCGTAAGCGATATTACCGATCAAGTATATGCACATAAGCCTCCGAAGTTGCGCGGAGCATCTCTTATTCAAGTTGTTACGTACGTGCATTATTTGATGGGGCGCGGTTATGTAAAGCAACAGCGCAAAGGACCAAGTTATTATTTTTATAGAACCGAAATGACAGATCAGGAGTCCGTTATTCCTTATTTAGGCTATCCGATAAAAGATTAAAACAGGATGCTTTTGTTAATTTGCTCTATTGATGAAAAATTTCAACTAGATTCACATATTATTTCTAAACACGAAAAAAGTACGTTTACTTTTTATAAGCTGACCTCTATAATGTGATTACTTTACATATAGGGGAGTTTTATTTATGACAGAGCAACATAAAGGCATGCTATTTGCGTTCTTATCCTATGCCATTTGGGGCGTATTTCCGCTGTTTTGGAAGTTACTTGAGCATGTGAACAGCATCGAAATATTACTTGGACGTATCATTTGGTCGTTTGTATTTACGACGTTATTTATTTTATTGATAGGGAAGCGAAAACAGTTAGTAGAAGATTTACACTATTTATGGCAACATAAACCGCAATTTTTTTCCTTGATGGCCGCTTCCTTTTTTATATCGATTAACTGGTATATTTATATTTGGGCCGTGACACATGATCGGGTTTTAGAGTCTTCCATGGGGTATTATATTAACCCGATTATTTCAGTGTTGTTTGGTATGCTTATTTTTAAAGAAAGGCTATCACGTGCGACAATCGCTGCGTTAAGTGTTGCATTGTTAGGCGTGCTTGTAATGACGGTGAATTACGGTCAAGTACCATGGGTATCGTTATTACTTGCGTTGTCATTTGCGACGTATGGTGTATTAAAGAAGCGTATTGTGTTGGAAGCGACACGGGGTCTTGCGATTGAAACACTATTCATTTTGCCACTTGCACTCATGTATTATGTATATTTATATAGTAATGACGCGATGCAATTTTTACATGTAAGTTGGCAAACGGATATTTTGATGATGATTAGCGGTATTATTACAGCGATTCCACTCATTTTATTTGCGAAAGGCGCGCAAAAAATTCCGCTTTATTTAATGGGCTTTATTCAATATGTTTCACCGACAATTACCTTTTTACTAGGTGTATTTTTATATAAAGAGCCATTTACACACGTAGAGCTTTTTGCCTTTAGTTGTATTTGGACAGCGATTATGATTTTCTCTTACTCTTCTATCCATGAAGCGAGAAAGCGTCATGCGCTATCCTTAAAATAACATAGTAGAAAAACAGGTTTGTTGATGGATTGGCTCTTTCTTGTTCAAGAGTGCTTGGAAAAAGGGGGCGCTACTTATTTGAAAGCGATTATTTTAATGTCCTGATTGTGTCACTTAGCGAAATCCACATACAACTTAATTTTAAATAAGTGTCAAAAAGGGTCTATTTACCTAAATGGCACTTATTTATGATTAAGTTGTATATCAAAAACGACCAATTGCAATTTGGTCGTTTTT
This sequence comes from Lysinibacillus sp. RU7, assembly GCF_057837305.1. Classification (NCBI taxonomy): domain Bacteria; kingdom Bacillati; phylum Bacillota; class Bacilli; order Caryophanales; family Bacillaceae; genus Lysinibacillus; species Lysinibacillus sp. RU7. Next base: position 26,627 of record NZ_JBYQFK010000026.1, read on the forward strand.
TTAAATTGATGTCTAATTTTTTTAGTGAAAAATTGTACAACATCATCTTTTCTTATGACGATCTACAGGATTTTATTGTTTTGAATCCATTAGCACTACATAAAGACATATATTAATCATTCTAGATAATAACACATTTTTTGCGAAAACCGCGTCATTTTGTTCATTTTTTATTCTAAACCGCCCTTTATTCTCCCTCTGCTCCAGCGTTCTTTGTAATAGATTTCTCTCTTTTTTATCACAGTAGCGAGTTATGGTATGGTCTTTTTTGCATCAAAACATGCCGTTTTTAGCTAAAATACAAGCAAAATGGGCTGATTCGCTCTTCATGTATAGGTTGATTTTAAAAATCAAACAGCTCTGTTGGAAAATTAAAATGAACTTTTTTAGTTATCATTTCAGAAAAAATTCTGTATAACATTTACTAATATTTTGGCTCATCACTGTAACCGCACATTCCGTTACGGGTGGACGCTTTCCGCGGGCGAGGTCGAGCCTCCTCGTCGCTCATGCTTCGCTCCTGCGGGGTCTCGACTTTCTCGCTTTTCCCGCTGGAGTCGCCACCCTTCACTCCATGTGCTTTAGAATTTTACATTTTTAACCAAGGACATATTTTGATATTGAACCAATAAAAAATAGTGAAAATTTACAGTAAAAGTGAATACTTCTTCATATTCCATAAAAAATTTTTTTATTGTAGAAAATAGCATATTAAAAAGGTGAATGGGATGTAAAATATATTTGACAGCCTATTTGTCTTATTTTATAACGATGATGTAAAACATGTTTTACATCAATTTGAATTTGAAGGTGCTGTTCATATGCAAAATAGAATAAAAGAATACCGAGAAAAGAAAGGTATTTCACAAGGTCAGTTAGCTGATTTATGTAATGTAAGTAGGCAAACTATTAATGCAATTGAAAATAATAAATATGACCCAAGTTTACAATTAGCTTTTGATCTTGCGGAGACTTTAGGTGTTAAAGTTGAAAATTTATTTTTGAATGAGGAGAGATAGAAGATGAATACTCGAAAAATAGGTGCAATTATATTTGGAACTGCTACTTTAATTGTGATAAGCTATTCAATTTTTAAAATTTTCACAGGAAAAGAAGTTGGATTCAATGAAGTTGTGGGGATGGGCATATTATTGATGATGTTTTTCTCCGCAATGACATGGGGAAATAAGAAAGAAAAAGACGGTATATTACAGGAAGAAGAGCTAGGACAACGAATTACGGAAAAAAGCTCGAAAATCAGTTACTTCATTCTATTATTGTTTATTTTGGTAGCTGTGACAGCCGATAACTTCATAAATGGTACAATTAATGTCTTTCTATTAGGAATATTGGGTTTAGCGATGATAACATTACCTTTTGTTGAATTTTTGGTTGCTAAAAAGTATCAGTAAATATATAAAATATTAGGATTTATATGATAAATACTGTGGGGCTGTCCACACTACTTTTCGATTACCCGAAATAAGTTGCTGCATCATCAGATGGGCAACTTATTTTCTTTTTTTGAAGGAATTTCTCTAATTATGTCGAATACATCCAATTGTACAAGCAAAAGGGGGTAATTTGGATGTACGTAACAATAGGGGATAAACGCTTTGATTTTCATAAAGTCGGGCTAGATGTGTTGGAGATGGGGATTGAAAACACATTCGCAAAGTTCGACAAAATGACATTGAAGCAATTGTTGGAGCAAAAGAAGTATGAACATTTAAAGCTCGAGGCAGGAAAAAAATGTGACTGGTTACTCGATCGACCAGCTGGGGAAGCATTACTTGAGCTAAAATTCATGGGGAATCCGTATTACAAGCAGTTTTTAAATAATTATGGGGATTTGCCTTTTTCACGCTTTGTTGTAAAAGGGAATGACGAGCTTTTACAAAAAAATGGTGTTTACAATATTATTGTAAATAATGAGCTCGTTTTTTCAGGTGTATGTGCAAGGGCTTTCAAAGAACGGTTTAACCAGCATATTGGCAATATTTCAGCGAAAGGCTGTTATCGTGATGGGACGGCTACGCATTGTCATATTAATGCCCGGTTAACAGAGGCTTTTGACAAGGGGAAAATTCACTTTTCTATTTGTCCGATGAAAGATACAAAAGAAATGAATCAACTTAAAAACGCGATTATCCGACGCTTTGAACCGACTTGGAATTTACGAGCGGGCAAGGAAGTAAGCGGATTTTTGCGTTCGTAGCAAATTGTCGAACAATCTAGGTGGAGAGGTACCATGCCAAATGTGTTCTTGAACGTACCTACAGCTAAAGTGCATATTTTGGTAAAAACCTTTAAATAATGAAAAAGAATTCGCTCATCTTCTTTATAGAAGAAAGCGGATTCTTTTTTTATCGCTGGCAGGTGATGAAATAAATTGTATGGGGACCGGTAAGTCAAGTCCATATTTTTATAATAACCTAGATATGCATTAGAAATATTTTATTTTCGTTAAAGTTTTGTGTGTTTTTTGTTTTAAAAGTGTTATTTAAGGTAATAGACTGTAAAAAGGATGGGTGATGATGAGAGAAGCCTTTCGTTTTTACAAGGACGTGCATCGCCAATATTTATGGTTGCATGTGATTTACGCTATGTTCCTTATAATGACATCTGTATTTTGGTTTGTATTGCCATTTTATATTGTAAATTACGGTGATTATGAACCAACCCTCCCATTGAAAATTGTATGCATTATTTTTCTTTGTATCTTTCCTTCGATTATCGTTACATTTCATTGTTGGTTTATTAGCTTTACTGCAGCGAAAAGATGGCGTGATCGCCGAACGGAAGAAAGTGTAATGGGATGGTTAATTCGCTTTCAAGCAATGGCATTTTCGATTGTAGTTATCTATCTATGCATTATTTATTCCTTATTCCTTATCATTGATTTCTTGCGTTAATCATTGATTTTAGTTCGCTAATATGAAGTTTTGCTCGCTTGCCGCATTTCACATTTATCACACGTCTCTGCCATGAAATTTTCACAGTCCAAATAAGCGATTTTTACACAAAAATTTGGTACGATGGAAGCACTACAAAGAAAGGAACGAAATGTTATGGCTACGGATATTAATGTATTTTTAGCGTTCGGTGCAGGTTTCCTGAGCTTTATTTCACCGTGTACATTGCCGTTATACCCTGCGTTTTTATCTTATATTACAGGGATGACATTAGATGAGCTAAAATCAGAAAAAGGGATGCTACAAAAGCGAGCAATTTTACATACGCTATTTTTCCTTCTAGGGTTTTCAATTATTTTTATTGCGATTGGATTTAGTGCATCATTGGCGAAAGATTTCTTTATTCAATATCAGGATTTACTGCGTCAAGTAGGGGCTATTTTAATCGTTATATTTGGACTAATGATTGTTGGGTTACTACAAGTAGACTTCTTGATGAAAGACCGAAAATTTCAATTTAAAAATCGTCCGAGCGGTTATATTGGTTCAACGCTGATTGGACTTGCATTTGCGGCAGGGTGGACGCCATGTACCGGACCCATTTTAATGTCAATTATCGCACTTGCAGGTACAAATCCTGATGCAGGTTTGTGGTACATGCTGGCGTATTATTTCGGTTTTGCGATTCCATTTTTCGTATTAAGCTTCTTTATTTCACGTATGGGATGGATTCGTCGCAACAGTCAAAAAATCATCAAAGTTGGTGGTTGGATTATGATTGCGGTCGGAATACTATTATTCTTTGACGGTTTAGATTATATAATTCGCATTCTTTCCCCGATTTTTGGTGGATTTACTGGGTTCTAATTTGATACAATGAAGCAAACTATGTATTTTAGTGGTATTTATTGTGAAGGGGTTTTAGAATGTCAACTGTATTAATTGTAGATGATGCGATGTTTATGCGTGTCGCCATCAGCAATATGTTAAAAGAATGGGGATTTGAAGTTGTCGGGGAGGCAGCAAATGGTAAGCAAGCGGTTGAACAGTATCGGAAGCTGCAGCCAGATATCGTAACAATGGATGTAACGATGCCTGTCATGTCAGGGATCGATGCGGTAAAGAGGATTATCGCCGAATTTCCAAAAGCAAAAATTATTATGATTACTGCGTTAGGGCATCAGCGATTAATTGTAGAAGCGATTGAACATGGTGCGAAAGACTTTATTACAAAGCCATTCACACCTGATAAGTTAAAGTTAGTCATCCATAATGTATTAGGAGCATAAGAAGGTCAAGCGACAAGGGGAGGGATTCGTGTGTTTGATGCAATACCTTCTCAACTTTTATTTCTCATTACATCTGTAGGAGCCGTAATGATGGCAATCTTTGTGATGTTTGTAAGATTACGGTCGCAAAAAAATCCTGTCAATGAGAAAAAAATTATTATACCACCGATTGCGATGTCTACTGGGGCATTGATGTTTTTATTTGAAGAATTTCGTGTAGCGCCCCTTCAAATTTTAGAGGCGACTGCGATTGGCATTTTATTTTCAACGGTACTCATAGCTACATCGAAGTTTGAAGCGCGTGATGGCGCTATTTATTTAAAACGTTCAAAGGCATTTGTTTTAATTTTAGTAGGGCTATTAGTATTACGTATTATATTAAAGCTTCTATTCTCCAATAGCTTAGATGTTGGGGAGCTAGGTGGTATGTTCTTTATTTTAGCATGGGCGATGATTATTCCATGGCGCCTTGCTATGTTAGTGCAGTTTAAAAAATTGAAAAAAACAATAGTAAGTTAAAAAAATCCTTACGAGGCTAGTACTCGTAAGGATTTTTTTATTCAAATAAATGCTCGTATGGGGAGACGTCAATTTGCATTTGGTCTAACTTTTTACGTAAAAACTTATGGTCTCGTTTAGGTGTTGCTTGAATATAGCCCCGAATAATTAAATCTTGCGTAATGGTAGAGGATTTTTCTTCTAAAGCAATTTCACCGATTTTCCCTGCAATTTTTTCTTTTGCTACTTGGCGGAAAAGTTCTGGGACGGGTGATGTTAACTCAGCTAATAATGCTTTAGAATCCTCACTCCATAAGTGGATTGTTTTATCTAAGTAATAATTTTGCCAATCTAAATCCGATTTACCATCAGCTTTTGGTAACGCTTTTAAGAACTTTCTAAACATAAAGAAGCCGCCAATACTCATTAAAGTGATGAGTACGACTACCCAAAATAAAATAAACCATAAAAACCAGCCATTTAACACTGTCTTCACCTCTTTACTCTCTCTACATTGCTATTATAAAAGTTTTTGCAATTTTTTTCATTAGGTATGTCCCTTTATATGTGACGAATTTCGATATTAGTTAGTGAAAGGGGGGATGAGAGATGGCAGTGTTTCAATTTCAAAATGCAACATTCACATTAAAGTTTTTAACAGGGCACAATGAGGAAGGCGAGTCAGTGTACAAAAAAGTAACGTATCGTAACATCGTAGAAACGGTGACAGCGGATCAGTTAAACAATGTGGCTACAGCGATTGCAAGCTTAACCGATTTTGAGCTTGTAGATGTTGAAAAAACAGAAAAGCAGTACGTCATGTAATGGTGATAAAAAACGGTGAGGAGGTGAGTGTATGACACAAGTGTTAGAATTAATTTTTGAACTAGCAGATGGAAAGGCACTAACGATTTCGGTGCAAAACCCGAAATCAAGCTTAACGGATGTAGACGTCAATCATGCGATGCAATCGATTATTTCAACCAATGTATTTGTACGTGATGGACAAGCTATTGTAGCGAAAAAGTCTGCACGTATTGTGGAACGTGCTGTGACAGAGTTTGAAATGAACTAACTAACAAATGAAAGCCGGTGGGAGACGTCTCACTGGCTTTTTAAAGGTAGGTGAAAGAGATGGAGCAGTGGCTAGCACTCATTCAAGAAATTAGTTTTCCTATTTTTATATCGTTTTATTTACTGTATAGAATTGAAACGAAGCTTGAAGCAATTCATACAGCACTGCTTAGCATGAGGCAGTAATTGTGAAATATAGTTTCACGAATTTGTCTAAAAGCCTTCACGAATGGAACTATTGTATTCTTACCTACAATTCGTTAAGATGAAAACAACGTAGGAAGAAGTGGAGAGAGATAGATGAAAAAGAAATATACCCTATTAGTCATGTTGCTTATTGTTTCAGTTCTTATAAGTGCATGTAGCAACTATAAGTTTAAAGCTGCTACAGAATATGAAGTGCAACCGTTCACTGTAACGAATCATCGTGGGGAAGAAGTATCCCTTGAAAGCTTCAAAGGCAAACCTTGGCTAGCCATGTTTATTTTTACAAACTGTACAACGATTTGTTCACCAATGACGTACAATATGACAGAAATACAAAATCAGTTAATTGAACGTGGGGTAGAGGATTATAATATTGTGGCGTTTTCAGTGGACCCGGCAACGGATTCACCGGAAGTGTTAGCCGATTATTTAAGCCGCTATGATGTGCCAGATGAGTCGAAATGGCATTTAGTAACGGGGTATGATCAGAAGTTTATCGAGCAATTTGCGCTTAATTCATTTAAATCGCTTGTAAAAATGCCAGAGAACTCGGACCAAGTACTACATGCGAATACATTCTATTTAATAGATGAGAAGGGAATTGCCGTAAAAAACTACACAGGCTATTCTGAACAAGAAGATGGCGTATCATATGATACAATCGCGATTGATATGGAAACATTAATTGAAGAACGTTTACAACAATAAAGCGAAAGTCGTCACTGTGGTGGCGGCTTTTTTTTATAGACAAAAGCAAGAATTCGCAGATACCCTATTACAAGTTGTGCAATATGCATTAAAAAACGACCACCCGCAAAAGGATGGTCGCGACGATTAACACTTCACGAGTGAAGCCTTTTCTAATGCTTGTGCAAAGTCTTCTAGTAAATCTTGCTCATTTTCTAATCCTACAGAGAAGCGAAGTAATCCATCTGTAATGCCGCGTTTTGCTCGTTCTTCCGGCTCCATCGCGGCATGGCTCATTTTAGCGGGGTACGATAAAATCGACTCCACGCCACCTAAACTAACCGCGAACACCGGAATTTGCATCGCCTCTACAAACGTTTTTGCCACTTCATACGAAGGGAGGCTAAATGATAATACGGCCCCAGCTGATGTTGATTGGCGAGCATGAATCGCTGCACCTGGATGATTTGCTAAGCCAGGGTAGTATACTTTTTCGACAAGTGGATGCTGATTTAAGTATGTAGCTAATAGACCGGCAACACGTGTAGATTCGTTAAAGCGAACCGCTGTTGTTTTCATATTTTGAATGAGTGTGTAGGCATCTTGTACCCCTAAACATGAACCGAAGGAGTTTTGGATAAAATACACTTGCTCACTTACAGCAGGGTCTTTCGTTACGACAAGACCTGCTAGGATATCTGAGTGACCTGATAAAAACTTTGTTGCTGAGTGAATAACAACATCTACGCCTAAATCAAGTGGGCGCTGATGAATGGGTGTCATAAATGTATTATCTAAAAATGTGAGTGCCCCAACTTCGCGGGCGATTGCTACAATACTTGCGATATCCGTAATTCCTAAAGTAGGATTTGATGGTGTTTCAATATACAGTAGCTTTGTTTCAGGTGTGATGGCAGCGCGAACGGCTTCAACATTTGTAAAATCGACAAATGTATGTGTAATGCCAAAGCGCGGCAATACTTTTGTCACAAAACGATACGTTCCACCGTATACATCCTCTGTAATGACGATATGGTCGCCTTTAGATAGTAGCATGAAGCAAGCCGATACAGCGGCCATACCTGTTGCAAAGGCGAAGCCACGATCGCCACCTTCTAACTCGGCAATGGCACGCTCTAATGCAGCACGAGTTGGGTTTCCTGAGCGGGCATAATCGTATTCGCCAAATTCATCCATCGATTCTTGGTGGAATGTAGAAGATAAATACATCGGTACATTGACGGCCCCTTTTTTATCTGCATAGCCTTCACGAACGGCACCATGCACTAAAGCTGTTTCGATTCGACTCATCCTCTACACTCCTTTACGTAACGTATCAAATACTTGTTTTAAATCGGCAATAAGATCCTCTGCTTCTTCTACACCTACAGAGAAGCGAAGTAGACGGTCACATACACCACGTGCTACACGTTCTTCATACGGCATATCTGCGTGTGTTTGTGTTGCAGGGTATGTGATAAAGCTCTCTACACCACCTAAACTTTCCGCAAATGTAATGAGTTTCATATTGCGTAAGAATGGATCTACCATGTTTGCCTCTTTTAAGCGGAATGATAGCATGCCACCTTTTCCTGTATAGAGCACATCTGTTACAAGCTCTTCCGATTGTAAATATTCAGCTACTTGTTTGGCATTCGCATCATGTTGTTTTAAGCGTAAATGCAACGTTTTAAGACCACGAATAACTAACCAAGCATCCATTGGGGAAAGGACAGCACCTGCCCCGTTGTGGATATAGGCAAGACGTTCACAAAGTTCAACACCTTTGGCAACGACTAAACCAGCTAACACGTCATTATGTCCGCCAATGTATTTTGTTGCACTATGGACAACAATATCAGCCCCTAATTCAATTGGACGTTGGAAATAGGGTGTATAAAATGTATTGTCAACGATTAATAATAAATTGTGCTTCTTAGCTAACTCGTTATAAGCAACTAAATCAATTTCTTGCATTAATGGATTCGTTGGTGTTTCAATAAATAAAGCTTTTGTATTGTCATTAATTAAGCTTTCAACAGTCTCTATAGATGTGAATGGTGAATAAACAGGCTTAATATTGTAAGTATCACCGTATACTTTAAATAAACGGTATGTCCCGCCGTATAAATCTTCAGGAACGATTAATTCATCGCCAGGGGCAAATAAAGATAAAATAAGTTGGATTGCTGCCATACCGGAGCTACAGGCAAAACCTTGGTCACCGCCTTCAAGGTTGGCAATTCCTTCTTCTAAAATCGTTCTAGTCGGATTTTTAGTACGTGTGTAGTCATACCCTGTCGATTCACCAATACCTGCATGTTTATAGGCTGTTGATAAATAAATAGGGGGGTTAATAGCACCCGTTTTTGCATCACTTAAATTACCAAGTTGTACAAGTTTCGTTTCCATTTTACGTTCAGTCATACAAATCACTCTCTCTACTAACATTAATTTGCGAAACATTTCGAATGAATCGATTATTACACCAATTTACCATGTAAAAGGGTACTGGACAACCTAAGAAATAAAAAAACGCCTATGTTTTCGGATAGACGTTGAAAATTATAGGCATCGTGTATAGACTTGTTGGAGATTAAGCTTGCTGTTTTTTGAGTAAGTCGCGGATTTCTTTTAATAGCTCTTCTTTTGTATCAACTACAGGTGGAGCAGGCTCTTCAGTAACTTCTTGTTTCTTGCGTAAAATGTATTTATTGATAAATTTTAAAGCCATGAAAATGGAGAAGGCGATAATTAAGAAATCGATGACAGATTGGATAAATGATCCGAACATGACGGATTCCTTGCCAACTTTCCATACAAAATCATCTGTGAAATCGATTCCGCCAGCTAGTATACCGATGAGTGGGGTAATAATATTTTGTACTAAAGATGTTACAATGGCATTAAAAGCAGCACCTATGACAACTGCAATCGCAAGATCTAGTACATTCCCCCGCATAATAAACTCTTTAAATTCTTTCCACATATGGATTACCGCTCCTTCATTTGATGTATACTGGTATAATTAAGAGATATTCATTCTAATAGTTTTTCGATTAAAACTCAACTTTAATTCCTTGTATGTTACATAAATGTGATGTGATTTAACTATTTATTTAAAGGCTTGGTGGTATTATGTCAAAAAATAAAAAGAAGAAAAAGAATAAAAAGCCGTTGCTTTCTCCACTATATAAAGTATGTTTAATTGTTCTAATGCTACCTGTTACGGTAGCGATTTATGTAGGGGTTTATTTTGCTTGGGAGGAATTTAAAGGTCTACCGTTTATTAGAGAATTTGTGGAGCCTAGTGAAATGGCAAAGATTCAAGCCAATTTCGATCTTGAAATCCCTGTTGAGTACATCCCGATTTATATGGAGGCCGGGGAAAAATATAATATTCCGTGGACATTACTTGCAGCACATCATCGAATTGAGACGCGCTTTTCTACGATGCAAACACTTGTCTCACCAGTCGGAGCAGAGGGGCATTTACAAGTGCGACCATAAGGTCATATAAGAAATCTCCTTTAGCAAGGAGTAGGCAAGACTACAAAGCCTATCATTACTCAACTTATCCGTGAGGGAAACCAAATATCGGGGAGTGTAGCATGTTGGGAAAGCTATAAGTTATCGAATCATCACGATACGACTGAATAGCAAAATGAAAAGATGTAAACGAGGATAAAAGCTAAACTGCCTGAATGACAGTCCGAGGGGGTTATTGGCCCACCTATGACGGAAGATGATTATATACGTCATACAGCGAAACAGAATGGTTAATTGGAAGCCTTCTCTGAATACACTTTGATTAATTGTGTGTCAAAAGTGAGTAGTCTATCGCTGACCAACTATAATAAATAGTAAAGGGCGAACGTCATATCCGACATTACATCGTGCTAGTTCTTATATGTACTAAATGGTGATTACCTACGTCAGAATGCTTTGAAAAAAAGCTATGATAAAATGTATCTGAATATCTGATATGGTAACGGAGTTCTCGTAGTAGTCCGAGGTGGGGAAAGCCCACTACATGGCGAAGGGGAACAGCTTATCAAGTCTAACTAAAATTGGAAAGGAGCGTGAGGCTCTATGAGAAGTCCAAACACTGTGTTAGACAGTCTAGTGAAACAATCAACACGCGAAGATTACAAATTCGAACGAATCTATCGAAATCTGTATAACGTGGAATTCTACTTAATGGCTTACGCAAAGATTTATGCGAAAGAAGGCAATATGACACAAGGTGTCGATGGGCAAACCATAGATGGCATGAGTCTAGAACGTATTGAAAAATTAATTGAAAGCCTAAAAGATTGTAGTTATCAACCAAAACCGTCCAAAAGGGTTTATATTCCAAAAAAGAATGGTGGTAAAAGACCACTAGGTATACCATCTTTCGAAGATAAATTAGTTCAAGAAGTAGTAAGAACGCTACTTGAAGCCATGTACGAAAAAACTTTCTCGATACATTCCCATGGTTTCAGACCAGAAAAGAGCTGTCACACCGCATTAATGCAAATAAAAGACAGATTTACTGGCGCTAAATGGTTTGTGGAAGGTGATATTAAAGGGTTCTTTGATAACATTGATCACCACAAGCTAATAGAAATCTTAAAAAGAAGAATCAACGATGAAAAATTCATCGACTTAATTTGGAAATTTCTTAAAGCAGGCTTCCTAGAGGATTGGCAATATCACAAAACATACAGTGGTACACCACAAGGCGGAATCATCAGCCCTATCCTTTCAAATATTTATCTAAATGAATTAGATAACTTTGTATTAGCCTACAAAGAAAAATTTGATAAAGGGAAAGGGAGAAAGCGCCTAAAGGAATATCGTACAAGAGAATCCAGATTACATCGAGCGAAAGCAAGATATAAGGAAAAATGGGAAGAAATGAATGAGGAAGAAAAAGAACGAGCACTTCAACACTTGGACGAGTTGAAAAATCACATGATGGAATTGCCTTATAAAGACCCTATGGATGAAAACTACAAACGGATACAATATGTGCGATATGCCGATGATTTCATAATTGGTGTTATCGGTAGCAAAGAAGATTGTCAGCAAATAAAACATGATATCAGCACTTATTTAAGTGAAGAATTGAAAATTGAATTATCACAAGAAAAAACGCTCATTACACATTCTAGTAAAAGGGCAAGATTTCTTGGATATGATATTAAAATTAGTCATGATAATAAAACGACAAAATACACAGCCAGTGGACATAAACAACGTACACGCACAATGAGTTGTGAACTTCTTTTACCACATGAAGTATGGCGAAACAAATTAATTGAATACAAAGCGTTAGAGATAGACGAAAAAACACAAAAATGGAAATCGACTCATCGAGCGCATTTATTGCACAATGATGACCTTGAAATTTTGATGATTTACAACGCAGAAATCAGAGGTTTGTATAATTATTACAAGTTAGCGAACAACGTTTATAAACTAGATGGATTTAAATTCATTATGGAATATAGCATGTATAAAACTTTCGCAAACAAATACAAATCCAGTGTAAGAAAAATCCACAGAAAATACAGTATTAACGGAGATTTTGCGGTAAGATATGAAACTGCCAACGGCAGTAAAATCGCATACTTCTACAAAGATGGGTTCAAAAAGAAATTATTACCATCTTCATATGCCGATGTTGATGTCATTTCTAAAACGAGAAACATTATTTACAACCGAACAGGTCTTATTGAAAGGCTTGTGGCAAAGGAATGTGAATGGTGTCATGCCACAAACGTGGACTTGGAAATTCATCATATCAAGAAGTTAAAAGACCTCCAAGGCAAAAAACGATGGGAAAAGCGTATGATTGAAAGAAACCGTAAAACGATGGCACTATGCAAAAAATGCCACGTAGATTTACACAACGGTAAATTAGACTGATAGGTGGAGAGCCGTATACGCTGAGAGGTGTACGTACGGTTCGGGGAGGAGTTCTTGGAAACCTAGCATAGAAATATGCCAAGGCGCTGGGTTCTTACTCTACTTTATGCCATGCACTTGGGTTGGATGGAAACACAATACATGTTCTGGACTTGGTGAAGGGGAGATTACAGATGAAGAGAAGTTGGATCCACAAATAATTGCGCTGTATGGTGGCTATGGGGTAGATGCTGACGGTGATGGCATTGCAGATCCATTTCATATTGAAGATGCCATTTACTCGGCAGCGAATTTTTTATCCATTGCTGGTGCAGCAAATGGCAATTTAGAAAAAGCGATTTTTCAATACAATCACAGTGAGGAGTATGTAGAAGACATATTATATTACTACAATTTATATAACACTTATAAAGAACGTCTAGAAACAGAAGTAATTACTGTGAATTCCTAGTGCAACTAAAAAAGGAATCGCTAGCTAGCGATTCCTTTTAAATGACATGTTTTAAGTGGCCTTACGCATCGATCTTAAAATAAAGCTGACGATGAAAATTAATACGACGGCGCCAATTAGTGCCGGGAATACGTAAAAGTCGGACACTCTCCAACCCCAATTGCCAAGTAACATACTTCCTATCCAAGAACCGATAATACCGGCAACAATATTACCAATCACACCACCAGGGACATCTTTACCTAGGATAACACCTGCTAACCATCCTAAAATACCTCCGATGATTAAATACCAAATAAAGCTAATCATAATTGTGTACAACTCCTTTAAAATTGTTAGTGATCTATGATAGCGTCTACTTAGTTATTTCCTGTGATACAGCAAGTTAAACGTAATTGGACGTAAATTTAATAAAAATTTAATTATATTACTTCAGCGCCTAATGTATTTGTAAAATGTTCCAATGCCCAATCATGACCTGCCTTATTAAAGCTAGCCACTCCATTTTTATAGACCGTAACATGATAGCCCAAATTATAAGCATCCACAGCCGTGTGGAGCACACAAATATCTGTGCAAACGCCAACTAAGGCGATGTCTCGGATGGCACGTTCTTGTAATAGTTGATGTAAATTCGTTCCTACAAATGCAGAGTATCTCGTTTTATCTAACGATATGCAGACATTTTTATGTTTTTCGTAAGCGTCTTTGACCATTCCATATAAATCACGGCCAGCTGTTTCGGCAAGATTATGTGGTGGAAACAGTTTCGTTTCTGGATGGTATTCGTCGTTTTCGTAATGAATATCATTTGTAAAAATGACAAGCTCATTAGCTGCTACATACTTTTCAATTAAAGAAGAAATTGTTTGTTCAATTGCTTGGCCCGGTTTACCACAAGTTAATTTTCCGTCATCTGCTACAAAATCATACGTATAGTCAATCACAAGTAAAGCTTTTTTCAATTTTTTCTCCTCCTCTGACATATATGTTTTATTATGCCATGTAATCAAGGGAAAAGTGTTGTCTAAACGTTATAAAAGTTTAAAGGAAATAAGAATAATTGATTAAAATAAAAATAAACTTAGTTTAAGAGGTGAACATCATGGATAAGGCATTAATGAAAAAGCTTGATAAACAAGGTTTTATTTTTGCAACGTTGCATACGGTGATTTGGCTAAACCTCGCAGTTGAATTTTTATTTCTCACCTAGCGTATAAGCTAGGTTTTTTTATTGTGAAAGGGCATCTTACTAAAAGTAGTCAATAACGTATTCCATTCAGAAATGAATTAGATTATCCGACACTTTTTATTAATTAAAATTTAATTAATGAAGGCAGTTCAAGGCATAGTAATTTTACAGAAATAACTGTTTTCGAAGTATCTGTGTTATTTGATCCTGCGTAATCGTTCATATACCAAATAAACGGGTTGAAATATTACCTTTATTTGGTATTTTAAAGTTGTGTTTTCTTCATTACGAGTGAGCTATGTAAGGTGAAAGATACGTTTTGACGAAATATTTTTTTATTTTCATAGAGATTAAAAAAAATGTTAAACGAGAAAAAACATTGCAATAATCATAAAGAAACCGCTTTCTTTATTTTTCAATGTTTTTAATTGTCTAAAAAATTCAAAAATAGTGTTGACGAGCATAAGGTTTTCGTACTATGATAGCAACAATTTAATACGTTCGTTGTTTCAAGCGAACATCGATATGTAAACATAGGTGATTGAAAATTCAGCATCTACTAACATATGTAGACGTGAGGGGCGTTCTAAATGAGAAGTGATATGATTAAAATGGGGGTAGACCGAGCTCCTCACCGTAGTCTTTTATACGCTACGGGGAAAGTAAAGGCGAGAGACTTAGATAAGCCTTTTATCGGTGTGTGTAACTCGTATATCGATATTATTCCAGGGCATGTGCATTTACGTCAGTTTGCAGATGTCGTGAAAGAAGCGATTATTGAAGCAGGCGGTATCCCATTCGAGTTTAATACAATCGGTGTTGATGATGGGATTGCAATGGGCCATATCGGGATGCGTTATTCATTGCCATCGCGTGAAATTATTGCAGATGCTGCAGAAACAGTAATTAACGCACACTGGTTTGATGGAGTGTTTTACATTCCAAACTGTGACAAAATTACGCCAGGGATGTTAATGGCAGCTGTTCGCACAAACGTACCATCTGTCTTTGTATCAGGTGGACCGATGGAGGCAGGTACTTCTGCAAGTGGGAAGCAACTTTCATTAACAAGCGTATTTGAAGGTGTCGGTGCTCATAAATCGGGTAAAATGACAGCTGAAGAGTTATTAGATATTGAAAACAATGCATGTCCGACATGTGGTTCATGCTCAGGGATGTTCACAGCGAACTCAATGAACTGCTTAATGGAAATGTTAGGGGTAGCTCTACCAGGTAACGGTACAATTGTTGCGACAAGTGAAGAGCGACACCAATTAATTAAAGAAGCAGCTAAACATTTAGTACGTATGATTAAAGAGGATATTAAACCTCGCGATATTATTACAAAAGAAGCAATCGATGATGCATTTGCGTTAGATATGGCGATGGGTGGATCAACGAATACCGTTCTACATACATTGGCAATTGCAAATGAAGCAGAAATCGAGTACAACATAGAAGATATTAATAAAGTAGCTGAACGTGTACCTTATTTAGCAAAAATTATGCCGGCATCGGATATTTCGATGGATGACATTGCAAAAGCAGGTGGCGTGCAAGCAATCATTAATGAGTTAACGAAAATTCCTGGAGCTATTCATCCAGATAGACCGACGATTGCGGGAGTTACAATGCGTGAACTGGTGAAAGATTATCAGATTACGAATGATGAAGTAATTCGTACAAAAGATAATCCGTACTCGCCAGTCGGTGGTTTATCAGTTTTATTCGGTAATATTGCACCAGAAGGTTCTGTTATCAAGGTTGGTGCGGTTGACCCATCTATACAAGTATTTACAGGCGAAGCGATTGTGTTTGAATCGCAAGAAGAGGCACAGGCTGCTATTGATAACGGTGACGTACGTGAAGGACATGTCGTTGTCATCCGCTATGAAGGTCCGAAAGGCGGACCAGGGATGCCTGAAATGCTCGCACCAACTTCAGCCATCCAAGGGCGTGGTTTAGGGACAAAAGTAGCTTTAATCACAGATGGTCGATTCTCAGGTGCATCTCGTGGTATTTCAATTGGGCATATTTCACCGGAAGCAGCAGAAGGCGGTCCAATCGCTTTAGTTGAAAATGGTGATGTCATTATAATTGATCTACCAAATCGTACGATTCAACTAGAAGTTTCAGATGAAGTTTTAGCTGAACGACGTACAAAATTAACACCATTTGAGCCAAAAATTAAACGCGGTTGGTTAGCACGTTACTCAAAACTAGTGACAAATGCTTCTCAAGGCGGTATTATGAAAATATAATATTTACGAAAACGTTGATGAGGTTAAAGGTTACAGAGCCTTGTATCTACCAGAGAGCCGGTGTTGCTGGAAGCCGGCGATACAACTGTATCCGACATCCCCTCGGAGTGAGCTATTAAACGCGATTTTGCCATTAGATAGCTCCGGGCATGAACAGTGCTCGTTATTAATGAATAGTGTGTCAATCTTAGTTGTGCGCTGAATTATCTGAAACTTTCTAACATTCGGCGAAGATTGACTGTTCAAGCTATTTATGAGGCAGCTTATTAAGTTGTGAATAAGGGTGGTACCATGAAAAGTCTTTTTCATCCCTACGCAAAGGTTTTCTTTTGCGTGCGGAGAAGAAGGCTTTTTCTTTATCAGTTTGAGTAGGGAGGAGTAAACGAAATGTCTAATGTTTCAGCAAAAGAAATGCAAAAGCAAGAAGTGACAGAAGAAGTAAAAAAGCCGCGTGATGGTGCAGATATTTTAGTGCAAGCATTACATGATCAAGGCGTTGATATAATTTTCGGTTATCCAGGCGGAGCGGTATTACAAATTTATGATGCGATGTACCGTAATCCAATTCGTCATATTTTGACACGTCATGAGCAAGGTGCAATCC
Organism: Lysinibacillus sp. RU7; assembly: GCF_057837305.1. NCBI lineage: Bacteria > Bacillati > Bacillota > Bacilli > Caryophanales > Bacillaceae > Lysinibacillus > Lysinibacillus sp. RU7. The sequence continues at coordinate 43,721 of NZ_JBYQFK010000026.1, forward strand.
ATGCAGCAGAAGGTTATGCACGTGTAACAAATAAACCAGGCGTTGTCATTGCGACAAGTGGTCCAGGAGCAACAAACTTAGTAACGGGTATTGCGGATGCAATGATTGACTCGATTCCACTAGTAGTTTTCACTGGGCAAGTAGCAACATCTGTGATTGGTACAGATGCATTCCAAGAAGCGGATATTATGGGCATTACAACACCAATTACAAAGCATAATTACCAAGTACAGGATGTGCGTGATATCCCACGCATCGTCAAAGAGGCTTTCCATATTGCGAATACAGGACGTAAAGGACCGGTTTTAATTGACTTCCCGAAAAACGTATCGCAAACGCTATTTACAGACGGTGATATGCCAGAAACACCAGAGGAAATCTATTTACCAGGTTATCAACCGACATATAAACCAAATTACTTGCAAATTCAAAAAGCCATTCAAGCAATTAGCTTAGCGAAAAAACCGTTAGTACTTGCTGGGGCGGGCGTGTTATTCGCAGATGCACGTAAAGAATTGACAGAATTTATAGAGAAGTACAAATTGCCAGTTATTAATACGCTGTTAGGATTAGGTAGTATCCATGGTCAGCATGAATTGTTCTACGGGATGGCAGGTATGCACGGAACAGTGACAGCAAACGACGCGATTACACAATGTGATTTACTGATTAATATTGGTGCTCGTTTTGATGACCGTTTAACGGGGAACTTGTCGACATTTGCGCCAAATGCAACGATTATTCATATCGATATCGATCCAGCGGAAATCGGTAAAAACGTGCCAACGGATATCCCGATTGTAGCGGATGCAAAAGAAGCTTTAAAAGCGCTGCTGAAAAAAGAGTTCGATGCACCGAATACAACGGCTTGGTTACAATATCTTGACGAACAAGACAAAGAGTTCCCGCTTTGGTATGACGAAGATCCAAATGAAATTATGCCGCAACAAGCGATGGAAGCCATTCAAAAAATTACAAACGGTGATGCGATTGTTACAACAGATGTTGGTCAACATCAAATGTTTGCAGCACAGTACTATAAATTAAATAACCCGCATGACTGGGTAACGTCTGGTGGACTTGGTACGATGGGCTTCGGTTTCCCAGCAGCAATTGGAGCACAGTTTGCGAAGCCAGAGAAAAAAGTTATTTCAATTTGTGGTGACGCTGGATTCCAAATGACGGCACAAGAGCTTGCATTATTAAAAGAATTCAACTTACCAGTGAAAATTGTCATTTTAAATAATGCTTGTTTAGGAATGGTACGCCAATGGCAAGAAACGTTCTATGAAGAGCGCTATTCTCAATCATTAATGCCAATTCAGCCTGATTTCGTGAAATTAGCAGATGCATATGGCGTTAAAGGATATTTAATTGAGAGATTAGAAGATATGGAAGCGACACTAATAGAAGCTATCAATTCTGATGAGCCAGTGCTAATTGACCTTCGTGTAAAACAGCAGTCAAGCGTTTACCCAATGGTCGCACCAGGTAAAGGATTACATGAAATGATCGGGGTGAAAAAGCTGTGAAACGAGTAATTACTGTTATTGTAATCAATCAAAGCGGTGTACTAAATCGCGTAACAGGTCTTTTAATGAAGCGTCAATTCAATATCGAATCAATTACTGTAGGTCATACAGAGCAGCCAAACTTCTCAAAAATGACATTCGTTGTTCATGTTGAAGATGAGCGCAAAATTGAACAGCTGATTAAGCAATTATCAAAACAAATTGATGTACTAAAAGTAAATGATATTACGGATAAATCAATCGTCATTCGTGAGCTTGCTTTAGTGAAAGTGATTTCACCGCCGAACTTGCGACTTGAGATGAATGCAATCGTTGAGCCGTTCCGTCCACAAATTATCGATACAGCGAAAAATGTTGTGACGTATCAAGTAGTCGGACATCCAGAGAAAATCGATGCATTTATTGAACTAATTCGTCCGTATGGCATTAAAGAATTAACACGCACAGGTGCTACAGCATCCGTTCGTGAAACACAAAAATCTGATCAACCGCAGCTATCTATTCTAAAATAAAATTTCAGAATAGTTTGCAATATAATCTTGGGGATCGGTGACACCGCATCCCCACGCATATAAAAATTTTAGGGGGCATTTTAAAATGGCACAAATGTATTATGAAAATCAAATCAATGATGAAGTATTAAAAGGGAAAAAAATCGCAATTATCGGTTACGGTTCACAAGGTCATGCGCATGCATTAAACCTTAAAGAATCAGGCTTTGATGTACGTGTAGGTGTACGTCCAGGTAAATCATTCGACCAAGCAAAAGAAGATGGCGTAGATGTTAAATCAGTAGCAGAAGCAGCAGCAGAAGCAGATGTAATCCAAATTCTACTTCCAGACGAGCGTCAAAAAGCAGTTTACGAGGCTGAAATTTTACCACATTTAACTGAAGGAAAAGCGTTAATGTTCGCACACGGCTTCAACGTACACTTCGGTCAAATTACACCACCAGAAAACGTTGATGTATTCTTAGTAGCGCCAAAAGGTCCTGGCCACTTAGTTCGTCGTCAATACCAAGAAGGTGCTGGCGTACCAGGTTTATTCGCTATTCACCAAGATGCAACAGGTCAAGCACGTGACTTAGCTTTAGCTTACGGTAAAGGGATTGGTTCAGCTCGTGGTGGTTTACTTGAAACAACATTTGCTGAAGAAACAGTGACAGACTTATTCGGTGAGCAAGCAGTACTTTGCGGTGGCGCAACTGCACTTGTAAAAGCTGGTTTCGAAACATTAGTAGAAGCAGGTTACCAACCAGAGCTTGCATACTTTGAAACATTACACGAATTAAAATTAATCGTTGACTTAATGTTCGAAGGCGGTATGGAGACAATGCGTTACTCAGTATCAGATACAGCTGAGTGGGGCGACTATGTAACAGGTCCACGTATCGTAACAGATGAAGTAAAAGCAAACATGAAAGCAGTATTAAAAGACATTCAAGACGGCACATTCGCTAAAGACTGGATCAACGAAAATGAAACAGGTCGTCCACGTTATACAAAATACAAAGAAGATGGCGCTAACCACCAAATCGAAGAAGTGGGCCGCAAACTTCGTTCAATGATGCCATTCATTAATGAAGGTAAAGAGAAGGTAGTGGTGAAATAGTGCGTAAAATCGATATTTTTGATACGACACTACGCGATGGCGAGCAATCAGCGGGAATTAACTTAAATACAGCTGAAAAAATCGAAATTGCTAAACAATTAGAACGACTAGGCGTTACCATTATTGAAGCAGGATTCCCTGCTTCAAGTCCTGGTGACTTCGAAGCGGTAAACTTAATCGCAAAAACAGTAAAAAATTCGATTGTAACAGGTCTGGCACGTGCGGTAAAAGGTGATATTGATGCGGTTTGGGAAGCGATTAAAGTCGCAGAACAGCCACATGTACATACATTTATCGCCACAAGCCCGATCCATATGGAATATAAGCTGAAAAAAACACCAGATCAAGTCATTGAGCAAGCAGTAGAAGCGGTGAAATATGCAAAAAGCAAATTTTCATTAGTTGAATTTTCTTGTGAAGACGGCTTCCGTTCAGATCAGGACTTCCTTGTTCGTATTATTAATGAAGTGATTAAAGCAGGGGCAACAACAATCAACGTACCGGATACAGTAGGGTATGCTTCTCCTGAAGAATACGGGGCGTTATTCCGTTTCTTACGTGAAAATTGTACAGGTGCAGATAACGTCAAATTCTCTGCCCATTGCCACGATGATCTTGGGATGGCGGTAGCGAACTCGATTGCCGCTGTACAAAATGGTGCGGATCAAGTGGAATGTACAATTAACGGAATCGGTGAGCGTGCAGGGAATGCGGCGCTTGAAGAACTCGGTGTCGCGTTCCATATCCGTAAAGATCATTACGGCGTCGAAACGGGATTAAACTTAAAAGAAATTAAGCGTACATCTCAATTAGTGAGCCGCCTAACAGGTGTTGTCATTCAGCCAAATAAAGCGGTTGTTGGTAAAAACGCATTTGCGCATGAATCAGGTATTCACCAAGATGGCGTACTGAAAAACCCTGAAACATATGAAATTATTTCACCAGCTTTAATTGGTGAAGGGGAAGTACCATTAGTGCTTGGTAAACATTCAGGGCGTGCTGCATTCCGCGATCGTGCAGAAAAAATGGGCTTTGACTTATCAGATGACAAATTAAACAAAGCGTTTGGTGAGTTCAAAAAGCTTGCTGACCGCAAAAAAGAAGTAACAGAAGAAGACTTAGTGACATTATTAACAGAGCAACAAGTATCTGTTGAAGACGTGCCACTATTTGAATTAAAGAGCGTGCAAGTGCAGTATGGAACAGAAAATATTCCAACTGCAACGGCTTCGATCATTACACCAGAAGGCGAAACGAAAACACTTGCTTCGACAGGCTCTGGTTCAGTGGAAGCAATCTTTAATACGTTAGCACAGCTTGTAACAGGCGAAGTGAACATTCTTGACTACCGCGTAAAATCAGTTGGTAAGGGTGAGGATGCACTGGGTGAAGCGGTTATTAACTTAAGTTATAATGGCTTCCAAGTAACAGGTCGTGATGCAGCTCAGGACGTATTAGAAGCTTCTGCAAAAGCGTATTTAAACGCAATTAATCGTCAGTTAATCCAAGAAAGTATTCGTGCTCGTCAGCCGATACATTAATACGAGCGCCATCAAGCGTAAGTTTGATGGCGTTTCTATAAAGTGACACTTTAAATAAGTAGGGGAAATGAGAATCGTACCGGGTATTTCACTTTTGGTACAGATCCATTATGGCCCGTTAATACGGGATAAATCATTCGCGTAAGTTGCGATAGAAGGAAAGGTGTTTTTAATGGAAAAGAAAATTACAGTATTGCCTGGAGACGGCATTGGACCTGAAGTAGTTGCTTCAGCGGTAAAAGTTTTACAAGTGATTGGTAAACGATATAATCATACATTCCACCTTAGCTATGCAGCGATTGGTGGCGCGGCAATTGATCAATTTAATAATCCATTACCGGATGAAACAATCGCTATGTGTGAAGAAAGTGATGCTGTTCTATTAGGTGCAGTTGGTGGTCCAAAATGGGATAACAATCCGCCAGAGTTGCGTCCTGAAAAAGGCTTATTAAAAATCCGCAAGCATTTTGATTTATTCGCAAACCTCCGTCCTGTAAAAGCGTTTCCTAGCTTACTCGCATCTTCTCCGTTAAAGCGTGAAGTCGCAGAAAACGTGGATTTAATGATTGTTCGTGAATTAACAGGCGGTATTTACTTCGGAGAACCTCGTTTGAAAACGAATGAAGGGGCAGTGGATACATGTGTGTACTCTCGTGCTGAAATTGAGCGTATTATCGATAATGCATTTGAGCTAGCTCGCTTACGTGGTGGGAAGCTTTGCTCTGTTGATAAAGCAAATGTATTAGATACATCTCGTTTATGGCGTGAAATTGTAGAAGAGAAAAAAGCACAATACCCAGATGTAGAAGTAGAACATAATTTAGTAGACTCTGTTGCGATGAAATTAATTACAAACCCAGGTCATTATGACGTAGTCGTAACGGAAAATATGTTTGGTGATATTTTATCGGATGAAGCATCTGTTATTACGGGTTCACTTGGTGTATTACCATCTGCGTCAATCCGTGGCGATCAATTTGGCCTTTATGAGCCGGTACATGGTTCAGCGCCAGATTTAGCAGGTCAAGGTGTAGCAAACCCAGCAGCGACAATTCTTTCTGTTGCGATGATGCTACAATACTCATTTGGTTTAAAAGAAGAAGCAGCAGAAATCGAACGCGCAGTAAATGCGGTATTTGAGGATGGCTACTTCACGGCAGACTTAGCACGTGATGGAGACCGTGTATTAACGACAGATGAATGGACAGATAAAGTCATAAACGAGATTGATGCAAGCTTCGTTTCTGAAAGTATTATGATTTCATATAATTAAGGGTTGGTGAAGACAATGGGAAAAAACATTATCGAAAAAATTTGGGAGCAACATGTCGTATATCGTGAAGATGGCAAGCCAGACTTACTGTATATTGATCTTCATTTAATTCATGAAGTAACAAGTCCGCAAGCGTTTGAGGGGCTACGATTAGCGGGTCGTCAAGTACGTCGTACAGATCTTTGTTTCGCTACAATGGATCACAACGTACCGACAAAAAATTTACCAACAATTAATGATCCGATTGCGAAAAAGCAAATTACAACACTTGCTGACAACGCAAAAGAGTTTGGTGTACAGTTAGCAGATATCGGGCATCCTGACCAAGGGATTGTACACGTAATCGGACCAGAGCTTGGTTTAACGCAACCAGGTAAAACAATCGTATGTGGTGACTCACATACAGCAACACACGGTGCATTTGGTGCATTAGCATTTGGTATTGGTACATCTGAAGTAGAACATGTGATGAGTACACAAACGTTATGGCAAACAAAACCACCAACAATGGAAATTCGCGTAAATGGTGATTTGCCATTTGGTTGTACAGCAAAAGATATTATTTTAGCCATTATCGCAAAATGGGGTATCGGTATTGGTACGGGCCATATCGTAGAGTACACAGGTGAAGCGATTCGTGCCCTTTCAATGGAAGAACGTATGACAATTTGTAATATGTCTATTGAAGCCGGAGCGAAAGCGGGTCTTATTTCTCCTGATGAAACAACAGTAGAATATTTACGTGGTCGTCGTTTTGCACCACAAAAGCAGTTTGAAGAAGCTGCTGCTTACTGGCTGAGTTTAGCTTCAGATGCAGATGCAACATATGATGTTGTGTTAGAGATTGAAGCATCTGAAATCGAACCAATCGTTACATGGGGTACAAATCCATCTATGGGGATCGGTGTAACGAAAACAGTCCCAACAAAAGCGGACTACGATAACGACATCGACCGCAATGCATTAGACAAAGCATTAAAGTATATGGATTTACAAGAAGGGCAAAATATTACAGATATCGAAATTCAACACGTATTTATCGGTTCTTGTACAAACTCTCGTTTATCAGATTTACGTGCAGCAGCGGATATTGTAAAAGGCAATAAGCTAGCACCAGGTGTGCAAGGCATTGTCGTACCAGGCTCTTGGTCTACGAAAAAAGCAGCGGAAGAAGAAGGGTTAGATCAAATCTTCTTAGATGCAGGCTTTGAATGGCGCGAGTCAGGCTGTTCTGCTTGTTTAGGTATGAACGAGGACGTGATTCCAGCAGGCGAACGTTGTGCATCAACGTCAAACCGTAACTTCGAAGGACGTCAAGGTGCAGGTGCACGTACGCATTTAGTATCACCAGCAATGGCAGCAGCAGCTGGTATTCACGGTCGCTTCGTCGATGTTCGTACGCTAATTAAGCAAGAAGCATAAGCAGGAGGTTAAATTCATGGAACCAATTAATATCGTAAAAAGTGTGTATGCACCACTTGATCATAAAAATGTCGATACAGACCAAATTATTTCTAAAGAGTTTTTAAAGCGCATTGAGCGTACAGGTTTTGGCCAGTATTTATTCCATCACTGGCGCTTTGATGCAGAAGGAAATGAAATTCCATCTTTCATCTTAAACAAACCAGCTTATAAAGGTGCACAAATTTTAGTGGCACAAGATAACTTCGGCTGTGGTTCATCTCGTGAACACGCACCGTGGGCTATTTTAGACTACGGCTTTAACGTAGTCATTGCGCCATCATTTGCGGATATTTTCCACAATAACTGTTTCAAAAACGGTATTTTACCAGTGAAGCTAACAGAAGCTGAGTGTGAAGAGTTACTAGCAAAAGGTTTAGAGCAAGCACAAGAAATCGAAGTAAATTTAGAAGCGCAAACAGTAACGACTAGTTACGGTAAAACGTATACATTCAATATCGATCCATATTATAAGAAAATGCTGTTAAACGGTTGGGATGAGATTTCATTAACATTCCAATACGAAGATCACATTAAAGCATACGAAGAAAAACGTTTAGTATTTGAATAAGATAAAAAGCACCCTAGCTATTTGTAGCTAGGGTGTTTTAGATAGAGCCTAATTAAATTTTATATAGTAACTCGTAATGAGCAAAAATGTACCCTGAAAATACCATTTAAATAGTGAAAGGTTTGTATCATAGCTCCTGTGGCTATGGTGCGCTACGGCAAAAGTTAATGCTTCTCGATATGCTAGAAAAATAGTTCTCTTATCTAAAAGAAATCATTTTCTTTCTATTTGTAAGTGTAATTATCCAGCCTCTACCGTCATGAATGCGAATCTTTCTTTATTTTTAGCCAGGTGTGTTGATTAACAAAATATTTTCTTTATAGAAGCGTGTTTTTTAGCAAAACGTGATTAAAAATGACTTACCAGTTGATTGAAGCGGAATCGGCGAGACTCCTACGGGAATCGCAATAAAGGAACGAAGGCTAAAACCGTCACGTCCTGTGACAACGCCTTCGTGACCAACTTCATGTTGGCCTAAAGACCCCGCAGGAAATTTATTTGCGACGAAAGCGCAGCGACAGGAGCAGCGAGGTACGAGCGACGAGGAGGCTGAGGCCATGCCCGTGGAAAGCGAGCCGAATGGAGCGGAAATCAACGGTTAATACAATGGTAATATATGTTTCAGGATTTGCTCATTCTAAGTAGTAAGTTAAATCGATAAAATGAAATACAGGGGGAACAAGATGATTCGAAAAAAGATTGATTGTATTTTAAATGAGCTACCTGAGGAGGAGCTAGAACATGTCTACCAGGCTGTTCTAGGTGTTAAACAGGAATATGATTATAAGCAAAATTTAATCAATAAAGGTGTAACTTTAGATATATACCATACAGATTCAGAAAAGTTAATTCAACGTTGGGAAGCGGCTTTTGCTGGATCAATAAAAGAGGAAGTTAAGGCTAAAATTTACTATGAGCAATTTAAGTGGCATTTATTTAGTTACGAAAAGATCCCATGTTTAAAAGAAGAAGAAGCAAGAACAGCATTTGATGCACAACGAAAGGGCAATCTATATATGATGTATGAAAGGTTCCCGATTGTATATGTTTACGAAAATGCGATGAATGTCACTTCAGAAGATTTCGATTCGCAATCGGATATATATATTTTCGATGATAGTTTTAGTTGGACGTATGTGCATACACATGAAGAGATGTGTGGGCCATATTTTTTAAAACCTATTAATTAAAATTCATAATGAGCAAAAATACATCCTAAAAATACCAAGTAAATAGTAAGAGATATTAAAAGAAATTGATATTGTAGCCTCCGCGCTTTGCCACAGCCTGCACAGGAGCTAAAACAGGCATGGCCTGTTTGGATCTCCTGTTCCTGCTCCTGACGCTACGCTTTCGTCGCAAAGAAAATCTTGGCTCCTGTGGCTATGGCGCGCTACGGCAAAAAAAGTGAATGCTTCTCGATATTCTAGAAAAATCATTTATCTTTTCTATTCATGAATCATTTTCTTTCCATTTGTACGTATAATCGCCTACCTTCTACTATAATCAATGAGGATATTTCATTAATTTTTATTGAACACTAGTTGCTTGTAGTGGAGGCACGAGACTCCTACGGGAAAAGCGAGACAATCAAGACCCCGCAGGAGCGAAGGATGAGCGACGAGGAGGCTTGATCTCGCCCGTGGAAAGCGAGTGCCGGAGCGGAAAGCAACGGTTACGCAAATGGTAATATATGTTTGTGAATTTACTCATTATAAGTTAAAACATAAATTATTTTAAAAGGAACAGCATATGTAGTGACGGGACACATGAAGGTTCAAGTCATACCTCAAAAGCGGCTATTCGTTATTGCATGTGCGGTCAAGTACATATTTTTGTGAAGAGCCATATGGAGTAATAAATTAAAAATTCACAAAGAAATAATTGTAAAAAAATATAATAATTTATAATTATCTTGTATAATAGAGAGAGTATATTAAATATGTTGATGATCTAAATATTAGTAGATGACAAGTGGAATGATTAATCAACTGGCTTGCTCGTTGAATGGAACGAAAGCAACTTGACTCTAGCATGAAAAGCATGAACTGACAGTTCATTACTTTTGGCATTAGCCGAAAGTAATGAGGTGAAGTCATGCCTATGGAAATCAACATGCTTATATTTTTTATTTTAAATACAAGTAATTGCATTCGTTTAATTTTATTTTTCATTGTGGTGTAAAGGTGGTGTGAGAATAGGAGATGTCAGTAGTAATTGTTGGAGAAGTGGGCAATGATTTATGGCAGCTACAACTTTACTTTAAACGAATGAATATAACGGAAATACACAGCTTTCAAACGGTAGAGTCAGCTATTGAATGTATGCCCTATGCTACAAAGGAAACGGTGGAGCTAGTCATTTTAGACGTTAAAATGACGCTGAAGAACTGTGAGGAAATTTGTCAAAAAATAGAGTTACTGTATAAATGGATTGACGTTCCTATTTTACTTTCAACAACGTATGAGAAGGAGGAAACAATCGATCGAGTATTTGAGGCAGGGATTTTTGATTTCATATTAAAGCCGTTTAATTTTCTGCATTTTAAATCCCGTATTCTCGTTGCATTGAAGTTTATCAAAGAATCCAAGCAGCGGAAAAGGCGAGAAGAGCAGCGGTACAATGATTTAACATTTGCGAAAAAGGTGCAGAAAAACGCATTGTCTCCCCGTCTGGTGCGCAAGCATGTCGAGTGTGATGGACTGTACTTGACATCGAATATACTAGGGGGAGATATGTACTGCTGGTTTAAAATAGACGAGCATTTAACGGCTGTTTTACTTTATGATGTGATGGGGCACGGGATAGCGGCTTCACTTGTGACGATGTCTATTCGCTCGCTAACACGAGGGCTCATCACACGCTTAGTTGATCCGGTTACCGTTATGAAGGAAATGAATCGTCAAATATATACGATGTTTACTGATAGCGCTAGCGATATCGATCATTTTTTAGTTACGGCGATTTACTTACTCATTGATACGAAAAATAAAACGGTCGAATATGTGAATGCTGCTCATCCAGCAGGTATAAAAATCGGAAAATACAAACAGACGATGGAGTTAACAGCGAATGCACCCATTTTAGGATTGTTTCCGAACATGAAAATAAATAAAAAGAAAATTTATTTAGCAGATTGGAGTCGGATTATTTTATATACGGATGGTCTTCTTTTAACGCAGCAAAATGAAAAGCTAGACACGGAATTTTTCCATTCCTATGCATCTCAGCATAATACGTATACACTTAACAAATTTGCTGAGCAATACAATTTATATGAAAATACGTACAAAGACGATATTTCAATGGTATCCATTACTATAACGCTTGAAGGTGGGTGACTCGGAATGGAACTTTTGCTTAGTGTAGAACCAAATCAGGAAGCAATCCAGTTTGTGGATCAAAAAATAACCACATTCGCTGACATGTATGGAGTTCCAATTAAAAGGGAGCTTTGCTTTGTCGTACATGAACTGGTCATTAATGCCGTTGAGGCAATGCAACAAGTGCAATTTACCAACGTAAAAAAAATAGAAATTCATGTAACAAAAGACGAAGATTTAGTGAAGGTAACCGTTACCGATAAATCTGGGGGAATACCGAAGGACAAGTGCGAGCGCATTTTAGCTACTAATTTTGAGGACGTCGATTTTTCGGATAGAGGAAGAGGTTTTCTATTCATTAAAAATATGGTAGATGAGATTTGGTTTGAACATCTGTCTGACAATCGATTTTTAGTCGGCATAAAGAAAAAAATAAATGTATAGCAAGTCATAGTTTAGGGGGGCTTTTTGATGAAGTGGTCAATTCGAAGAAAAATGAATGTTCTTATTTTAAGTTGTATTTTTTTATTAATTGCCATTTTAGCGGTAGCGAATTACTTTATTACAAAGGAAAGTATGTTAGAAAGTGCAAATTCGAAGTTATTTTCAGACATTCAAGTCTCATATAATTATATTGATGCAAAAATCCCAGGTGAGTGGCAAATTGTTGATGGAGAGCTTTATAAAGGCGATGTCAATATGGTTGAAAACTACGAAATCATTGACGAAGTAGGGGAATTAACTCATGGAAATGCCTTTTCGATTTTCCAATATGATACGCGCATTAATACGAACATTATAGAGAATGGTGATCGTGCGATTCATACAAAAGTTTCAGAACCAGTAAAAGCGGCTGTTTTAGAGCAACATGAACGCTATTTAGGTTCGGCGGATGTATTAGGAGAACCACATCAGGCAGCATATGACCCGATTTTAAATAGCGCTGGAGAGGTCATTGGCATTTGGGCTACAGCCTTACCGATTGCCCCTTATTTAGAGATAGCGAATAGCGCAGCTGAAAAAAATATTTTGATTTCATCCATTATTTCATTGTTGATTATTTTAGGTATTACAGTATTTATGAAGCGCCAAGTAATTACACCAATCAATATTTTAAGTGGAAATGCAAAGGAACTAGCAAACTTAAATTTAAATGTTAAATTGTTAAATCCAAAAGGAAAAGATGAGATTGCCGATTTAGCGAATTCCTTTAATGATATGAGAAACCAATTGAAGGAGACAATCGGTATTGTAGCAGGTAGTGCCAATCAAATTGCTACTTCCTCGCATCAATTGTCAGATTCCTCTCATCAAACGAGTGAGGCGGCGAATCAAGTGGCCCTCACGATGAATGATCTTGCTGTAGGAACAACGACGCAAGCCGAGCAGTCTGAGCGCATCGTCGTCATGATGCAACAAACAATTGAAGAGGTCGCACGAAGTATAGAGCGAGCAGAAGAAACGTTGCACAACGCCATTACATCAACGCACATTGCGAAAAAAGGCGAGGAAGCAATTAACGAGGCAATTAGACATTTAGGCGCGGTGACGCAAACCGTATCATACGCAACGGATTCTATTCAAAAGCTCGGGAAGCGCTCAGAAGAGATTGGTGGCATTATTACAGTAATTAGCGAGATTGCAGAACAAACGAATTTACTTGCATTAAATGCAGCGATCGAGGCAGCGCGTGCAGGGGAACAAGGAAAAGGGTTTGCGGTTGTAGCATCAGAGGTACGTAAATTAGCTGAGCAATCCAAGTTAGCATCTGGACAGATTACAAACTTAATTAGCGATATTCAAGCAGAGACTTCGGTAACTGTTCGAACGATGGAAAGTAACTTACTGGCCGTTAATGAGCAAGTTATGATTATTAATAAAGGCGGCGAGGCACTTGAGGAAATCGTTGAAAAGGTAATGGTGACGGAAGAAGGCGTCGAGCAGATGAAAGATTCATTTTCACATGTGCATACCAATTCACAAAATGTCCAACATGCAATTCATGAAATTTCGAGCATTATTGAAGAATCAGCTGCTGCAACAGAGGAGGTTGCTGCGACATCAGAGGAGCAATATGCGACGGTTGCAGAAATCACATCAAATGCGGATGAACTAGCAGACGTGGCTGATAAACTGCGCAATGAGGTGAATAAGTTTCAATTTTAAATAATTGATCGCTAAAAGATAAAATAAGTGAGGTATAGTTTAATGGAGCGAAACAAGGTTGCAGTTAACATTACTGAAAAAAAAGAATATAATGTCATTGCTTTAACAGGAAGCTTAGAATATGGCATTCTTGAAGACGTAAAAGCAGAGCTACAAAACCTGCCTTTACATACAGGGTTAGGTTATGTCATCGATTTGCAAAAGGTGATAAATATTGATAGTACAGGCTTTGGGATGATTGTCAATTTCGCGAAAAAAGTATCAGTGCAAGGGAAGAAAATTGTCATTATCGTTGTTGATGATTTCATTCGCAACTTATTTGCGATATCGCAATGTGATAAAGTATTTCCGATTGTTACATCAGAAGACGAAGCAAGAAACATGATCAAAAGTGAATGGACAGGTGAGCTGTCAATTAACGAATACTAAAATGAATCGTATTACCAATAGAGAAAGTGTATCCTAATAATTGTTTAGGATATGCTTTTTCTTTTGCCTATATATAAAATAAAAGCCCGCTAACTAGTAGCGGGAAGGGGGGATCTATATATTAACCGATTAAGCGATGTTTGACGACTTCATAAGCCTGACAAATTTCAGGGAAGTCAATTTTATCATTTTGGGCAATCATATTGTTTGCGATTGCATATAAATCTAACTCTAATGTAGTTGCTGTGACAATATCATTTAGCAATGTTGCTTCGATTTGCTCTACAAAGTTTAAAATTCGAGCGTTCATGTATGTCATCTCCAATGAGTGATTTACTGTCTTTACTATACATCAGGTAGACGTCTGACTTCAATGGAAATCACCTTAAGTCACAGCTTATTCACACCTTTTTGACGAGAAAATGAACCCGTAAACAATTTACTACTTGAAAACGTTTTCCTTGAATTATTGTAAAATTTCGAGTTCCTTAAAAGAGAGAAGTAGCTATTGACAAAGGCAATTAAAATAGATAAAGGCGTGCTTTAAAACACGTCTTTATCTATTATGAAACTTTTAATTGGTCGAGCATCTGTAGTACTTTATTGCTTAGTTCTTGAATTTCCTCGTATTTATAGTGGGCTTCTGAACGTTTTCCTTGTTTAAATAGCTGAATGGCTACATGGCATGTTTGGTGAAATTGTGCATGCACAGCATCCAAGTTTTGAAATGCTGAAAGATGACCGAAATGCGCCTTTCCATCACTTACGTACCATCGACCGAGGCGGCATTTCGTATGATCTTTTACCTCATTAGGTTCTAAGTTACTTCTACCTAGTAGCATATTTTCGATGCGCCAACGCCAAAGCAGGTGATCCGTTTTCGCCAGTTCAATAATATCATCATCTGCATAACGAAGTTGGAAATCTCCCATACTATTGCGCAATTGCTCAGAGATTGTGCCCATTTTAAATAGACTTTCTGAGCTATGTGTAATTTCATTTGTCATTTGCCCCATCGTATCATTCATACTTGAAATCGTCCCAATGATTTCTTCAAAAGTAGAAGATTGCTCCTCCATAATCGGTGCAGTATGTGAAATGTCTTGAATGCTAATTGATAAATTAGTAATGATTTCATTCATTTCTGTCGAGCATTTAGAGATGGCTGCATTACTTTGATCCATTTTACTTGTCATATTTGCAATGTTATTTGATGTTTTGGAGGCTTCTAGTTGAACGCTCGTCACATTATTACGAATATCGTTTACATTTTGCTTTGTTTGCTCCGCTAGCTTTCGTACTTCTTGTGCTACAACGGCAAACCCTTTTCCTTGTTCCCCAGCACGCGCTGCTTCAATGGATGCGTTTAAAGCAAGGAGATTTGTTTGTTCCGCAATTTCTGAAATGAGGTACACCATTTTACCAATCGAGCCGATATGGTCATTTAAAGATACTACTTGGTTATTTAATAAGTGAAATTGTGTATGTACTTGCTCAATCTCATGAACAGTTTCTTGTAGCTGTTCGCGGAGTTTTTCGGCTCTTGTACCAGCTTGTTTCATATTAGTTGTCGCATGTGAATTATTTGTCGTGATAGCTTGAACAGAGGAAGCAAATTCTTCTGCTGCCGCCACAATGGTATCTAAATCAGTACTTAGCGCAACTGCATTTTTTTGTAGTTTATTAATAAAAATATTTTCATCAATGTTGGCAGAAACAATATGTGTTAGTTCTAACGTAATTTGTTTTAAGCGGTTGTTATAGTTGTCAGCTAAATAATGGAGTGCTTCAGCTAATTCATCATTTAAGTGATGGCTATCCAGTACTAATGTTTCAGCTAAATTACCATTTGCTATTTTTTGTAATAGATGCTTTAGTTCTTGTACTTGTTCTTTAGTTATTGAGGAATCGGGGTGAGTCTTATCACTTTTTGTGAGTGAGCTAAAAAAAGAAAGCATGCCTAACATCTCCTACTTAAATTATGGAACTGCAAATAGTTATAATGTGTCAATTAACCTTTGGGTTAAAATTACCATTGTTAAAACCATCATGTCAATGGGGATCTAATTTCTTTACAATTACTTAAAGTTTTGTTACATCCTATCAGCAAATAACAGTGAAGCAACGAAGGATTTAGGAGAAAATGAGCTGATGAGAACAACCTGCATACGTATTAATACCTAAAAAATAGGATATTTATATAAGTATGATGAATCAAATTTACATAGATTACTATTTCCATATTTAAGAAAATAGCCTTTCTTATATATAATGAAAATAACGAAATAGTAAAGGGGTTGATTGTATGATAGAGCAACAAAATAAACTAGTAACTGAATCAATCGTCTCATCAAATCCGTTACTACAATTAATCGAACGAATGAAACCGCTTCACGTCTTACTGAATCAAAATTCATATGTGAAAGATACGACAAGAAGGTTAAACCGTATTATTGACGATGCCAGTTCTCAAACAATGATTTTAGTGATGGGGAAAGAACGGGTTGGTAAGACGACCTTTATCAATGGATTACTTGGCCGTGAAGTGTTATCAGCGAGTAGCGAACATCCAACTGCTGCGAATACATTTATTCGTTACGGGGAGGAAGAGTGTGTAAAAGCGATTTTTTTAGATGGTATGGTCGCTACATTTGATTTAGGAAAAGTAGAGTTACTCACCATATCCGATGCATTTTGTGCCCAAATTATTCGTGATCATCTGGATTATATCGAAGTATTTATTAAGCACGATTTATTGAAAAAGGTAACCATTGTGGATTCGGTTGCGTTAGAAGTAGCGGCCGATCATTCCGCTTATTTTTCTGAGTTACTTGTCGACCGAATGGATGATATTTTTTGGGTTATCCGTAGTGGCTCTATGGCAACGGAAGCTGAATTAGCCCTTTTAGATAAATATAATGAACGTGAAATGAAACCACACTTCATTATCAATGCGATTGATAATACAGAAAATGTGGCAGCTTTTATGCAATCTGAATCACAGCGTTACGGGGAAAAAATCGCTTCGATGACGGCTGTTTCGGCAACACAGGCGTTAGAGGCAGCGAAAACGAATAATACACAGCTATTTGGTGATTCAAAATACGGGGAGTTACATAAGTTACTAGAAAAGCTGACAAATAATTATACAAAAAAGACCCACCATGTATTTGAACGTTTTATTGATTGGCTAGAACTTTTCCGTAAAGAAGTGGAGCAAATACCACAGCGTGAGCCGTATTTATCTGCGCTTGAAAATATTGAAAAATATACGGATAATAAAGGGTTTGAATATACACGACAGCAACGAGATATGGCATTGTTGACGGCATATGAACAAGAATACGAGCATGTATGCCATGTATTTAAACCGGTGGAAACGTTATATCAACTGCTTCAAACGTTAGCGAGTGAGCTATATTTACGCGATGACAAAGTAGAGGAGTTTGAGTCTGTTTCACTACAATACCATCAAGCTGTACGTGCGTATCGGAAGTTGCATGTAGAATACATGCAAACATATGGACTGTTAGATCAGCAATATCGCAAACTGTTCGGTAAAGGAATTGAAAAAGGCGATTTAGCGCAAATCAATCAAAATTCGATTGCGAAGGCACAGAAAGAGCGTTTAGATCAAATGCAACAAAAGTGCGAAGAACAACATCGAATTATTAAGTATTATGAAGCGCATGTAGTCGAAAACTTATATAGCATTCAAAATCATATTACAAAGCTTGCTCAAAAACGTTTACAAACGATTATTCATCAAGTGGCTGAGTTAAATAGTCAACGAAAACGTGAAGTAAAGATTGCCAATTCTTATGTCAACAAGCTTTCGGAATTTAACTGTATTACAGAAGCACAGCATTTTGTACGCGATGCGATTAAACCGTATTTACTTAGTGGTGCGATATCGTTAACAGAAAACCAACGAGCAACAATAGAGGAGACGATTGATTGTATTCTTGCGGTACAATTAGCACAACGAGAAATTGAAGTTCCTTTAGAAGAGAACGACCAAGATTTATTTTTACATCAAGAATTTGAAACGAAATATATGCTAAGTCCGTTAAGTTTAACAGAAGTCGATGTACTGTCGGAATTACCGGATTTACCCATTCCGTTTATGATGTAATAGTAAAAGCGTGTAGAGAAAGTCACTTTCTCTACACGCTTTTTTACATATAACGTTCGATCGTTTGTTTTAATGTTTGTTCGATCGAGAACACATCGCGGTCTGTAAATGTAAGGCGAACATAGCTTTCATCCATTTCTAAAGCTTCTGATAGTAAGCTACCTAATCCACGAGCGCGGCGATCGATTTGTAACAGCACATCGATGCTATCCGCAGACTGGTTGATAAATGTTACTTCTAGTTCATCTAAGTGTCGTCTATAGGTAGGATTTGTCGCTGTAAATTCGAATTCTTGAATAAATGGATGTGGTGTGTGAATGCGTAGCGGTGCTTTTTCACATTCCACCTTACGTAAACGGAAGCCAAGTCGTTTAACAGCTGCTAATACTTCATTTGCGAGCGGTGTAGCGTTCACTTCAATATAGTCTTTGTCTGTCGGGTCCACGGCCATTTTAATATCAAGTTCTGTTTGTACCCATACTTGTGTTTTGCCTCCTGTAATCGGTGTTGTACGCGGTAAATTAAATGAAAATGGAATCGACTTCAATTCACCAGCACCGATTGTAAAAGGACTGCTTACTTGGAATGATGCCACAGCAGCGTTGTCATGAATTTTCGTATCATTTACTTCTTTAATATACGTTGTATAAACCGTTAAATAAATCGTATCAATCGCTTGTTCTGTATTGCCGCCCTTTATTTCAACAACTCCATTGATGACATCTCCTGCTGTATAACGAGAGCGGTCGAGCTTCGTATCTACTTGCGCATTACCAATGCCAATACTGGCTAATATTTTTTGAAACATAAAAAAATCCCCCTAATCAATTAGTATATACTAATCTATACGAAGGATTTCTGAAATAGTTTCATGTATTTTTAGCAGAAGAAATAATTTATTGACTCATCACCGTAACTTAGGGTTGATTTCCGTTCCAAATTCATTTGCGACGAAAGCGTAGCGTCAGGAGCAGCTGGGCGCTTTCCGGGGGGCGTCCGATGAGCCGCTTCCCTCGCTAC
>NZ_JBYQFK010000027.1:0-62292 GCF_057837305.1 Lysinibacillus sp. RU7
TTCAGTTCATTTTGAACGCTAGTTGCCTTTTTTTGATTGTTCATTTAAAAAAATGTAAGTTTTTCAGTGCCCTCATTCTTCGCTCCTACGGGGTCTCAACTTTCTCGCTTTTCCCGCTGGAGTCGCCGCCCTTCACTCCATGTGCTTTTAGAATCCTATATTTTTAAATCAAGAACATATTTTGGTATTGAACCATTATTTACCCTATATTTTTTTCACCGGTGTTGCCTTTTACCTAATAAATTCATGGTTTCCTTCACTATAAGTGGTTTAGATAATCAATAAAACTGTTAATGACATCGCTACAAGTATATTCATAGTTGTATCAAATGAACCATATTTAAAAATAATAATTAGTAGAAAAGTGACTATAGGAAACATCTACAATGTACGAATCATTTTTCTACGATAAGATAATTTTGCATATATCAATGTAAAGACCTTATCCACTTTTTCTCTACCTCTAATAAAAATAAAGAATATTGACATAACTATAGCCTCTTTCAGCTATATACGCTCTCCACTATAAAAAAACACCCTAACAATCCGTTAGAGTGCTGTCATATTATTGGAATACAATTGTTTTATTACCTTCTACAATGATGCGATTTTCTAAATGCCATTTTACCGCTTTTACGAGCACGCGACGTTCAATTTTTTGTCCGATTTTCTTTAATGTCGCTACATCATCACGATGATCGACACGTTCTACATCTTGCTCAATAATCGGTCCTTCATCAAGGTCATTTGTAACGTAGTGGCTTGTTGCACCGATTAGTTTCACACCACGATTGAACGCTCGTGCATATGGATTTGCTCCGATAAATGCCGGTAAAAATGAATGATGAATATTAATAATACGGCTTTCAAAATGCGCCACAAAGTTTGGTGTTAAAATTTGCATATAACGCGCTAAAATTAGAAGATCCACTTTAAACTCTTCCATTAAACGAATTTGCTGTGCCTCTACTTGCTCGCGAATATCTTTGTTTGCTGGAATGTAGTAGTACGGAATACCAAGCGCCTCTACCATTGGACGGGCAACATCTGAGTTACTAATGACCACGGCGATATCCATATCTAAATCTCCGTTTTGCCACTCCCATAAAAGCTCCATTAAGCAGTGTGTCTCTTTGGATACGTAAATCGCTGCACGTTCACGAATCGCCTTATAATGGAAGCTATACGTCATATCATGCGTTTTTGCCAGTTGTGCAAACTCTTTTTCCATCGCATCACGCTTACCTACTAAATTTTCACAATGATACTCGATACGGATAAAGAATGTACCGTTTTCTGGATCACTTGAATATTGATTTGATTCAATAATATTTGCATTATGCGTATGTAAAAATGACGATAATAGTGAGACAATGCCTGGTTTGTCAGGACATTTTACTAAAATGCGTGCACGGTTTTGTAATTGCTGATCCTTTTTTAAAGCTGTTGATGTACTCATTTTCTCTTACTCCTTTTCTGCGATACCAATCATCGGTGCAATTTTCTCCATATCTTTCAAAATATGATCTTGTTGTTTCATGATACCTTCAAACCAATTATTGATAACGGCTACGACTTGTTCAGTTGGTGCATTGCCCGCTGCATGTGCGGCTACTAATTTATTCATCATCGTTGCTCGTTCTTCATAAAACTGCTCACGTTTTTTCATGTCAGTTCCGACATCTTCATTGAAGATTTTGCCTAAGTTTAGAATGCCTGTAACCATTAGTTTCTCGGCAAATAAGGAGGATGTTACAATACGTAGTTTGTACTCATACGATGTGTTTAATGACTCAAAATAATGCTGCATCATATCTTTTACACCACTTACTATCGCACGTAATTTTTCCCCTTGTGTCACTGTTAACACTTTTGTCTGTGTAAACATAGGCATGATGGCATTGATTGAATCAAAATAATCTTTTACCGTTGCCAGTTGTGCACTTTCTTCCTCTAATCGGCCCTTTACTTGTTCTGCTACGAAAAGGCGCTGTACATAGGAGGCTAATAAAAGCATCCCGTTATATTGAATTTTTGCTGTCACGTGAAATGACCACCCTTTCTTCCTCGTCATTTCCACCGAAAATCTGAAGTTTATCGTGTAGAGCGTATCATATTTTCAATATTTTGAAAAGGCAAGCTTGCGTTAGAGTTGAGCGATAAATAGATTTTCTCCATAAAAGGAAAGGCAAAACCGCATCATACGATTTTGCCTTGACCATTATAGTAACTCTTTACGTAAGTCTGCTGGCGATTTTGGTGATAGTAAACCGAATGGAATATCGAATACTGTTTTAGCACCACGGTCGCCTGCTTGTGATAACTTATGCGCTGCACGTGCATACGCAACAAGTACACTGGATGTAAACATTGGGTTAGACTCTAACTTCAGTGAAAATTCAAGAATTTGCTTATCGCCCACACCTGATTCACCAGAGCGAATGACGAATCCACCATGTGGCATACCTGAATGATTAGCTTTTAACTCTTCTTCTGAAATAAAGTTCACTGTTGTGTCATAGTCTGCAAAATAGTTTGGCATTTCTTTAATTTCTTTTTCAATGGCCGCTGCATCTGCACCATCCTCTAATACTACCCAACATTCACGCGCATGCTTTTCACGCGTTGATAATTCTGGATTTTCACCAGCACGTACACGGTCTACCGCCTCACGAATTGGCAGTGTATATTGTACCCCATTTTTAACGCCTTGAATGCGACGAACTGCATCCGAATGGCCTTGGCTTAAGCCGTCACCCCAGAATGTATATGTATTCCCTACCGGAAGAACTGTCTCACCTAGTAAACGATTTAATGAAAATAAGCCTGGATCCCAACCTACTGAAATAATCGAGACTGTCCCGTTTTCTGTTGCTACTTTATCTGCTACATCAAAAAATTCTGGGATTTTTGCATGTGTATCAAATGAATCGATTGTGTTAAACCATTGTGCAAAGTGAGGTACTTGTTCTGGTAAATCTGTTGCCGAACCACCACAAAGAATCATAACATCAATTTTGTCTTTAAAGTTTTGTGCTTCGTCTACTAAATAAACGCCTACACCTTCAGCACCGATTTGTACTGTCGATGGATCACGACGTGTAAATACCGCTACCAATTCCATATCAGGGTTTTGTGAAATCGCCGCTTCAACGCCGCGCCCTAAATTTCCATACCCAACAATACCAATTCGAATTTTACTCATATATTATCCTCCTACATCGGAACTAAAAAAATCACATACTAATGTGATTTCTGAATTCCCACTAAATTTAATATTTATTCTAACGTTTAGTATAAAAATACACAAGTATTTTTCGTCTTATTCGATTCGATATGAAAAATAAATATGAAACTTTTTTTAAGCCCATTCGTACATATAGTAAGCATCTTTCTTAGACTTTAAGTCAAAATTTGCTATACTTAAAAAGTGAAAATTTATTTATTGGAGGAACAACATGAAGAAGTTAACAGCAGTATTTTTAGCCTTTGCACTTGTCTTCTCAAGTGTCGGCACAGTATTCCCTATGTTTGATCATCATCAAGTCGAAGCAAAATCCTACAAATCAGGGAAAAAGGGCTTCAACTCAAACAATAACACGTCAAACATGCAAAACAAAGACAATGATACAAACACAAATAACAACGGTACGGTTACAAATAACAACAACACAACGAATAAAAACAATACAACAGACACAACAGCGAAAAAAGGTGGCTTCTCTGCTGGTGGCTTAATGAAAGGTTTATTCATCGGTGGTTTAGCCGGTTTACTATTCGGTAGTCTATTCAGTAATTTAGGCGTACTTGGTTCGATCCTTGGCTTCCTAATTAATGTAGGTGCGATTCTACTAATTGTCTTCTTAGTAGTAAAAATCGTTCGAATGATTACACGTAAAAAAGAGAAAGAACAAGAGGCAACACAATGGAAAAGCTAGTTTTACAGGAACAAGATTTAATCAATGCTGTTTGCTTCTTCCATGCAAAATTCAAGCAAACACAGCCTGAACACATTGAAGTAGAGCTTTGCTATGATGATGAAGTCGGATATAGTGCAGAAGCATACTATAACGGTGTAATGGACGAGTATAAACAAGCCCATTTCATTACAGCTATTCGTCTTTATATTGACGAACAACTTCATCAAGATTCGATGGCAGCCCGCATTCACCTTGATATTGATGACGAGCTTGGGATGATCGCCCACGTAGAATGGTCATAATTTAACAAGAAACTTATTTTATTAATTTAAAAAGACGTCTTTCAGGCGTCTTTTTTTCATAGTACACTATAGATCAATAAAGGAGGCTATCCCATGGTTGAATTAAATAAATTAGTTCGCGATAAAGTACCTTCACTCGTAACAAAGGATGGCGGAAGCTACTCATTAAAGTTACTTTCCCCTCTCGAACACCAACATGAAATTACGAAAAAAATGTATGAAGAGTTAGATGAATATCATGCAGCCCAATCGAAAGATGAAGCCATTGAAGAATTAGTCGATATGGTAGAATTAATCTATGCAGCTATTAAACTACATGATGTCTCACCCGAAGATTTTGAAGCGATTCGTCTTGAAAAAAAGAAGAAAAAAGGTGGATTTGAAAAGGGAATTTACTTAAATAGTATATCGCAATAAATTCTCATTCTACTCTCCTAAATCAAAGAAGTTCAAAGGTATAAATGCCTTTGAACTTCTTATATTATAGAATCGAAATGCACAAATTCCTTTTTCGACGTTTTTAAATCTTTTAAATGATAGTACTTTACATTTTTTATAAGCATTTCTAAGAAGAAGCTCATTTCTTTATGTGTCTCTAGTGGCCATTCTGCTAATGCTTCCAGTCCTTTGGTCGTTGGAAATTGATATAAACATTCTAGTATTTCCTGTCGATCAAACCGGAATAAGAAATGAGGACCACTATGGAGTTTTGCTAGTAGTACATACCTCGCCATCTTATAAACCCCTTTCATTTATTTTCCCTTATTTTACATTATGTATTATTAAAACAAAAGATTTATACTAGAAATATAAAATAGACTCATAGTTAACTTTTTACTACAAAAGAACAGAATCTCTTCTATAAACTACCTACACATTATCGCCTTAAAAAATCCATTTCGAGAAAATTTCTCGAAATGGATTTCAACCTTATTTTGCTGCTTTGTCAATAATGCGACCTGCGATTTCAGTTGGAATTGTTTTCAAACCTTTTAAATGTTCTGCGAAGTTTTCCCAATCTGATAAACCTAAATCAGTCACACGGCCTTCAGCGTATGCTTTCGCAAACATATCAAAGCCGTCTCCACCTTTAGCGGTAAACGCATTTGTTGCAACTGTATACGTTTTATTTGCTTCAATGGCAGTATACGTACCATCTGCATTTAATAATTCAATGGATACAACTCGTTCACCTGTTGGTTTAGATGAATCGTATGTTACACGAGCACCTGATACGTGCAGGAATCCACCGTTCTCTTTCGGTGCATTTTTCAGCGATACTTCAAATGCCGCTTGTAGCTCGGCACCTGTAGCATCCATTAATGCTAACGTATTACCGAATGGCAGTACTGTAATTACTTGACCAACCGTTACATTACCTGCCGGGATAGCTGCACGAATACCGCCACCGTTTTGAAGAGCCATTACGACTTTTTTATCTGTGAATTTTTGTGCTTTGGCGCGCATACCATCTGTAATTAAGTTCCCAAGAATCGTTTCGTTTGCACGTACGGATTCACCTGGCGTATCACTTTCAGAAGACTGACGTGGATTTGTTAGTTCCGCTTTTAATGTTACACCAATTTCATTAGTTGCTACTTTATCCACTTGCTCTTTGAATGGCGCTAATATTTTTAATGCTTCTTCATCTTCTACTACATCCGCAAGCTTGATTAATTCACCCGCGTATTCTATCACAACGCCTTCTTCATTAAATGTTACATCTAATGTCCCAAGATAGTCGGCATATTGGTACGCTTGTACAATTAATGTTGCATCTTTTGCTACCCCAACCGTATTTGTATCAACGATGATTGGCTCGTCTAATTGTGTATGCGTGTGACCACCCACAATTACATCGATACCTTCTACATTTTTGGCAAGCTCGATATCATTGTCTACTAATGGATTATCATCATAACCGATATGTGTTAAAGCGATAATTTTATTCACACCTTGCGCTTCAAACGCTGCTACTGCTTCTTCAGCTGCTTCTAGGTAATTTGTTAAATCTACATCACCAGTAGATGAAATATCTTCTGTTTCTTCTGTTGTTAAACCAAAGATCCCGACTTTTTCACCGTTTACTTCTTTAATAATCCCTTTGTAAAGGTTCCCATCGACATAGTCAGCCGTATGTTCATAGTTTGCAATATCAGCAAACTTCGCATCTTTTGTAAAATCTGCATTTGCACTTAATACTGGGAAATTCGCACCTTTAATGAAATCTACTAATGCTTGATGACCTTTTTCTGAGCTTCCTAAGTCAAATTCATGGTTTCCAAGTGTCATCGCGTCAAAATTCATTAATTTCATTAACGCTAAGTCTGCTTTACCGTGGAATTCGTTAAAATATAACGTACCGCTAAACACGTCACCCGCATGTAATAATAGCGCATTTTCATTTTGTGCACGATATTCTTTTGCAGCTGTTACAAGCTTCGGTAATTTAGCTACATTTGCATGTGTATCATTCACATGTAGAATGGATAAATCAAATGTGTTTTCCTCTGCCGGTTGCTCTGGTTTTTCAGTTGGCTCTTCTGGTTCTTCAACAGTTGCTTCTAGCCATGCTAAACCACGTACGATAAAGGAAGCTAATTGTCCACGTGTGACATTCGCATCTGGGCTATACGTTTTTGCAGTAGTACCAGTTGTTAAGCCATTTTCATATAGTGCTATAATTGCCTCATAGTATTCGCTAGAAGATGCAACATCCGTAAATGGATTAGTCCCTTTGCCTGTAACTTTTAAAATATTTGTAACCATTTTAGCAAATTGACCGCGTGTAATTTCTTCTGCTGGTTTAAATGAGCCATCAGCATATCCTTTAATGAAACCATAGCTAGCTAAAATTTCAATTGCTTCAGCATATTCGTTCGATGCTGGAACATCTGTAAATGATGCTGTTCCTGGCCCTTTTGTTAAGCCAAATGCATTCACTAACATTTTCGCAGCTTGACCGCGTGTTACAGCCTTGCTAGGTTTAAATGTACCATCTGCATAACCGTTAATAACACCTGCTTCATGTAATGTTAAAATGTTCTCATAGTGTGAGTTTTTCGCATCTACATCTGTAAACCCTGCAGCAGATACACCTGAAACTGCTACTAAACTAGCTGTTGCTGCACCTACTGTAGCAAATAATTTGCGTTTATTCATTGTGAGACCTCCATCTATTTAATAACTACTACTTAATTGTACAAAATTTGACAAATATTATCTATATTTACCTTTATTAATTTTCTGATTACTATGTTTAAGATAGTGTGTAGTTTATTAATAAATTGTTAATGGGTATATTTTCCTTCAAAAACTTATACGTTGTGTCACACGTGTTGATTTCCGCAGGAGTCGAGTCGCCTCCGCTCCAATCAACGAGCAAGCGCCTTTTTATTAATCATCTCACTAAAAAAGCACCCTTAATGATTTACTAGTATTTGTATAATCAATACTAACGACTCCCTTTACTCATGCAATCTAATTGTTGGAAAAGTTCTTTACATAAAAAGGTACCATCAAAAGAAATTTGCAAAGCCTTTTTATCTTACATGTGATTATTTTACAGCTATAACAAGTAATATGATACAGATTGGAAAATTAATAATACCAGTGCATTAGCAGTTAGGAAAATTGGAACACAACCAATGCGGAATCGTTCTATCTAGTTACTACTAGGATGATGTTAGGCGGACAAAAATAGCAAATAAAAAGAAGGCAAAGTCCTTTATTGGACCTTGCCTTCTTTTGGTATGTGCAAATTAAGCTTCTTGAGCTTTGTTACGTAATACCATTTGTAGGATACCACCGTGACGGTAGTAGTCTACTTCTACTTCTGAGTCGAAACGAGCTAATGCTTTGAACTCAGTTACTTTACCTTCTGGAGAAGTTGCAGTAACAGTTAGGATATCACGTGGTTTCACATCGTCAGTTAAGTTAACAGCGATTGTTTCGTCACCTTTTAATCCTAAAGTATCAGCTGATTCGCCAGCCATGAATTGTAATGGTAATACACCCATCATTACTAAGTTAGAACGGTGGATACGCTCATAAGATTGTGCGATTACAGTTTTAACACCTAGTAAGAATGTACCTTTCGCAGCCCAGTCACGAGATGAACCCATACCGTAGTCGTTACCAGCTAATACTACTAAGCCAGTACCTTGTTCTTGGTACTTCATACATGCATCGTAAATGTACTCAACTTCACCAGTTGGCCAGTAAGTAGTGAAACCACCTTCTGTACCTGGTGCAACTTGGTTACGGATACGGATGTTCGCGAATGTACCACGCATCATTACTTCGTGGTTACCACGACGAGAACCGTAAGAGTTGAAGTCACGGATTGCTACGCCGTTTTCGATTAAATATTTACCTGCTGGTGTATCTTTACCGATTGAACCAGCTGGAGAAATGTGGTCAGTCGTAATTGAATCACCGAACTTAGCCATTACACGTAATCCTTCTAAAGTTTGGATCGCACCTGGCTCTTTAGAAAGACCAGTGAAGAATGGTGGGTTTTGGATATAAGTTGATTTGTCATCGAATGTGTATAGAGATTCAGTTGAAGTCTCGATAGCATTCCATTTTTCGTTAGCAGTGAATACTGTTTCATATTCTTTTTGGAATAATTCACGAGTAACTACTTGGTTTAATACTTCGTTTACTTCTTCAGTTGAAGGCCAGATGTCAGCGAAGAATACATCGTTACCATCTTTGTCTTTACCTAAAGAATCTTTTTGTAGATCGATATCTACAGTACCAGCTAAAGCGTAAGCTACAACTAGTGGTGGTGATGCTAAGAAGTTAGCTTTTACTAATGGGTGTACACGACCTTCGAAGTTACGGTTACCAGAAAGTACTGAAGTTACGAATAAGTCGTTACGTTTAATTGCATCTTCGATTTCAGGTAATAATGGACCTGAGTTACCGATACATGTTGTACATCCGTAACCAACTGTGTTGAAGCCGATTTCGTCGAAGTACTTTTGTAAGCCAGAAGCTTCTAAGTAACCAGTTACTACTTTAGAACCTGGTGCTAAAGAAGTTTTTACCCACTTAGCAGGTTTGATACCTTTTTCTACCGCTTTTTTCGCTACTAAACCAGCCGCTAAAAGAACGTATGGGTTAGAAGTGTTTGTACAAGAAGTAATCGCAGCGATTGCTACAGCACCAGCTGGAATTTCTACTGCACCTTCAGCGAATTCAGCAGTTGACGTTTTAGTAAACTCTTCTTCAGTTAAACCGAAGCCTTGTGTACCTTGTGGTGCAACTACTGCATTGCGGTAAGTTTCTTTCATTTGTGATAATGGAATTAAGTCTTGTGGACGTTTTGGACCAGAAAGGTTCGCTTCGATGTCAGCAAGGTTTAATTCAATTACATCTGTGTAAACTGGCTCAAGGCTTGGGTTGAACCACATATCGTTCGCTTTTAAGTAAGCTTCTACTACTGCGATGTGCTCTTCGTCACGACCAGTTAAACGCATATAGTTTAATGACTCTTCGTCGATTGCGAAGAAACCACATGTTGCACCGTATTCAGGCGCCATGTTTGAGATTGTTGCACGGTCAGCAAGTGGTAATTTAGATACACCAGGACCGAAGAACTCAACGAATTTACCTACTACGCCGCGTTGACGTAATACTTGTGTTACTTTAAGCGCTAAGTCAGTAGCTGTTGTTCCGTTTGGAAGCTCGCCTACTAATTTCACACCGATTACTTCTGGAATTGGGAAGTAAGATGGTTGACCAAGCATACCTGCTTCAGCCTCGATACCACCTACACCCCATCCAAGAACGCCGATACCATTGATCATTGTTGTATGTGAGTCAGTACCTACTACTGAATCTGGGAATGCTTCGAAAGTGCCATCAGCAGTTTCTTTTACGTGTACGATTGGAGCTAAATACTCTAAGTTAACTTGGTGTACGATACCAGTTGCTGGTGGTACAGCGCGGAAGTTATCATAAGCAGTTTGCGCCCATTTTAAGAAGTTATAACGCTCAGCATTGCGCTCGAACTCAAGGTCCATGTTCGCTTGTAATGCAGATGCGTTACCGTATTTGTCAACTTGTACAGAGTGGTCAATTACAAGGTCAACAGGGATTGCTGGGTTGATTTTCGCTGGATCGCCACCCATTTCTTTCATTGCTGAACGTAAAGAAGCTAAGTCTACTACTACTGGTACACCAGTGAAGTCTTGTAAAACTACGCGAGATGGTTTGAATGGTACTTCCGCTTCTGCGTCTGCGCCAGCGCCCCATTTTGCTAATTCGTTTACGTGCTCTTCTTTGATTACGTATGCAT
Organism: Lysinibacillus sp. RU7; assembly: GCF_057837305.1. Classification (NCBI taxonomy): domain Bacteria; kingdom Bacillati; phylum Bacillota; class Bacilli; order Caryophanales; family Bacillaceae; genus Lysinibacillus; species Lysinibacillus sp. RU7. Next base: position 10,530 of record NZ_JBYQFK010000027.1, read on the forward strand.
CATATTGACGTAAAACTGATTCTAATAATACTTTGATTGAGTAAGGAAGGCGTGATACGTTTGCAATACCAGCTTCTTCGATTGCAGCTAAACGGTAGTAGTTGTACTGTTTACCGTTAACTTCGAAAGATGCACGGCTATTGTGTAAATTCTCTTGTGCCATTTGTAAATCCCCCTATTTTTTCATAATTGAAAAGGCTGTTATGTAAGCTTCTTTTCTCCAAAAACTATCATATCTCATTTTTTAACATAAGTAAATTACATTAATATTATCTTTTGCAATAAGTTTAATTTATGACCTAGCACAAATGCGACATTTTTCTACAATAACGAGCAGATTTGGTATAGTAAAATTTTCTTTTTCTAAAATACGATTTCTTATCGTTTGATTTTTGTCTCGTACTACTAAGACCTGTTCATAACAAACACTTTTTTAAATTGCCCATAAAGACTATAAAATATACAATGACTTCGCTTTCATTTAAGAAAGTTTCAGCCAACGCTGGATAAAGATCGATGTCACCCCGCGTAATTTATCGTAGCGATTTGAAAACTTCAGCGTGAAATAAAGATTCTTCATAAAATGCAAAATGTTCGTTCGTACTTTAAACCACTCCTGTGTATAGCCGCCCTCATACGCACTCATTTCTAATCTGTCAAATACTTGTTCCACCCATTCCACTAAAACATCCTCTTCAAATCCTTTTGATATGATGGCTTCTACTATTTTTGTAAAACGTTCTTCCTCATCATCTACAAATACATACCCTTTCCAAAACGCCGCCTTAATCCCTTGTAGCAATTGCGGGGCGCTATGCATACTAAAATCAGGATGTTGAATGAGTGCAACAGCTAAATCACTCACATGGGCTACACTATGTGCCCAGCCATGTGCGTCACTGACAAAGCTACGTAAATCACGCTCTCTTTGGAATAGCTTTACCGCGCTCATCGTAATCGCTTGAATTGTGTCGCTAGACAAAATGCGGAGTTGGCGATCCGCATGTAAAATCGCCGTTAACCAAAGTGCTGCAAATGAACGCGTATACACAGCGTCTGTATTGACTTCCTCTAAACCGTACAACAATCCCGCTTCCTGCACTAATGTTAATGCCATGTTTTGCAATTGTTCATGTGGAATTTGATTAGCGGATAATAGTTCAATAAATAAACGATAATTTAACTGATCCCGAAGCTCACCATTGGGGTCACCAATATGCGCTAACATGTCTTGTAATAGAGTTGGGTGCTCGTTTATGTATGCTTGACGCTCCTCTAAAGATTGGGCAAGCACCATTTGTAATGTTTCTCTCAAAAAATATTCCTCCTCATCAAATCATTATTGTCATTTTAAGAGACAACAACCGATTTGACTAGGAGGAACTATCCGCCGATTGAAAATGCGTCTTCTGCATCTAGTAATGTATTCACTTCAATCACTTTATCCGAAAAGCGTTTCACAAGTTCTACATCTACCGTATTGATTAAATTCGTTAGTATAACAGCTATACATTCAAACTTACGCTTTTGCTTGATTACATTAAATTCCTCTAAAAAACGGCTTGGTAAAAAGCTTGATCCATCTGTTACAAATAAAATATCCGCATGATTAAATTCACTTGTTGTTAAAATATCGAGCGAGGCACGTAAAGGCTTCTCATAATTTGTACCGCCCCCTAAAAAACGACGATTAAATGCTAACACCTCATCCACTGTTGATCGTCCTTTTGGAAACACCATCATTTCCCCGACATCACTAGCAAATGGTACGATGGCTAAATCACGCTTTTGCTTCCGTGCGATTGCTAATAGTGCTAAACAAAAAGCTTTACTCTCTGCTTTGATTAATGTCATAGAGCTGCTTTCATCGATGCAAATAATAATCGGTCCGCGTCCTTTATGCTCTTTTCCTTGTGTATCAAAGACAAGCGTCTGTTGTTCTGCATAGCGGCGTAAAAAGTCAAGCTTTGCATGAGGCATAATAAAATGTGCTAGCTCCATCGGCAAAAGCCTTCCTACTTCTTGACCTAACGTAATGTTTTGACGCTCCATCGTCATTTTATGTTTGATTTTTTGTTTTTTCTTAGCAATACGTTTAAAACGTCCTACTAATTCTGCAATTTTTTGTAACATGTCCTGTTGCCTAATTTCCTCTGCTAGTTGGAACTGCTCCGTTATTGGCACCGTGTTTAACTTTTTACCACATAGAGCGCCCATTTCTGCTACTGTTTGCTTAGTTTCCCTTACTTCTTTTCGCGAATGAGCAAGCATTAAACTCAACTGCCCCTTCGATAAGTCCTGCATCGTATTTTGCAATTCTTTTAATGCTTGTTGCTTTTCTTGTTGTGAAGCCACTAACTGTTTTTCATTCCATTCTATTTGTAGCTGGATACGCCTTTTTTCTTGCACGGAGGCACTCGAATCCCCTTGCAATACTTGAAGCTCTTTTATTCGGTCATGTACACGCTGCTCCATTCGTTCAGCACGTTCTCGCTTCCATTGTGTATCACGTACTGCCCGATTGTCTTTGAACCATGCTTTTAGCTGTTCCCCTATTGATACTGTCGTTAATACCGCTAATAAATCATCCGCTACTGTTAACTGTTGCCATTTTATAAATTCCTCTGTCTGCATGAGATGCTCAACTACATCGTACTGAATAGGAAGTTGTTTTTGCATATTAGACTGCAACTGCGGCTCACATGTATAAAAAGCATACCAAATATCCCCGAGGAGATGAGTAAAGCCCGTATATATTTTTTCACCTTCCTCACAAGTCTCTTGCAGCATTTTAGCTAATCCCATTAGTTCATTAAACCGTTCAAATTGCCGCTCAGAAGGAGATAAAACCGTTTGACTATATACATATTTCATGCTTTCACCTACACAAAAAGGCGCCTACACTAGCCGCCTTAAATTTATGAAAAATTAAAAACCAATCACATCCGTCGTGATTTGTAATAATCGTTTGTGCATATCCTGTTTTAACTGAATGAGCTCTTCCCGATTAGGTGCTTGTCGATGCATCGCTTGCACCTCTAAAAATAGCGATTTCCCTTGTATCAATAATTCACTTACTGTTGCGTGTGAATTAGGTGTACGACGAATCATAGCATTTCGCGCATTGACAATAACGTCCTCAAACTCCGGTACAATTCGTTCAATAAATGCCTCTACTGTATCATGGCAAATATCGTGCAAAACTTCTTCTGTTTTTCCCTTCTGATCAATCGTTTCCCATAATGTATGTTTCAGTAATGTTATATCCGTACGTGTCACTTCAAAACGGCCTTCTAAATACGCTTTCGCTTGCAACAAGGATAGCGACTGTTTGAAACGGCGGTCCGATGGGCGAATGCCCTCATCTCGTAGTTTACTACGTACTTTAGCAAGAGTTTGATAAATGGCATCCGAAATGAACACCGATTTCACACGACTCTGATGAAAAGTGAGCTCATCTAATGTTAATGTCGGCATAGTCATTTCTCGTTCATCTTTTAGCATTGAAATAAAGGAATCTTCCTCTCGAATATACTCTACCTCATACCGAAGTAAAAATCGGTCAAATAATGCTTCTAACCCTTCCTCTTCTTCAATATATTCATTAGAAGAACCAACTAACGTCATAAGCGGTGAAGTAACGGGCACGCCGTTATTATAATAAATACGTTCATTTATAAGCGTTAACAAAGAGTTTAATATAGCAGAGTTTGCTTTAAAGATTTCATCTATAAACGCAAAGTGAGCTTCTGGGAGCATTCCTTCTATATTGCGCTTATAAATGCCTTGCTCTAAATCTTTTAGTGATAACACACCAAATAACTCTTCTGGTGTACTAAAAGGTGTTAATAAATGTTGAAAGTATCGGCTACCTTCTACTATTTTACCAAGCATGGAAGATAAAGCGCTTTTTCCTGTACCAGCTGGACCGATGAACACTATATGTTGGCGTGACAGAAGAGCTGTCATCAGCGCCTCAATTTCAGCCTCACGGTCATAAAACTTACGATTTAAACACTGTTGTATTTGCTGCAACTTCATATAGGACACATTTCGCTCTCCCTTCTTCTAACCTAATTTTATGTTTTATTTTTTGAGAATATCATCGGCGTCCATTATTTCTTATTAGCATCTTTCACTTTTGGTAATTTTTTAAACATTGTTCTGTCGATAATCGTTTGTAATCAATAAATTTTGCTAACACACCTTAAGACTTTGAGAGCTAAATTCATTGCATTAAACTTTCAAAATAACATTTGCCCTAGCCGCATAAACTGCCTCAGAATGGCGCATGCGGCGTTGCAAGTAATGAATTCATCTTACTTTAAATATGCATAATCCATCAGCACGTTTTTATATAGCTACATCTTGTAACTATTTTTTATTATGTAATGTCACTGTGATTATTAGTTAGGAGGGTTTTTATGGCAATCATTAAAGTGTCGACCTCAATTTTTTCTGCCATTAGAACTATTGAACGCGCATTAGCGAAAGCAAAGTTAGATGATGAGATTCAATTAGCATCTGGCTTATATAAAGAGTCGATTCAGTTTGAAAAAACAGTGTCCGTTGTAGGACGAAATGGCGAAGAGACCATTATCGAAGGGTTACTCATTATTCCGAAAAATGTAACGGTGACATTTGAGCAAATTACGTTTATTCCGACTGCTCAAATATATATTGAAGGAAAAGCGATTTTTAAAGACTGTCATTTCCAAGGAAAAAAGACGAGTGCCATTCTCTCGTTAAATAAAGGTAAAGCTGAACTGGAAGATTGTACATTGATGAATGCGACAGATGTAGGGATCGCAATTTTTAATGAAAGCTCTGCAACAATTAAAAATTGTCTACTTGAAAGTAACGGGAAATCTCAAATATTACTCGAATCTTCTCATCTATTGATTGACAACTGTGAACTTACACAAGCTACACACGGTATTTGGCTAAAGAAGAATGCAACCGTTCATAGTCATAACAATTATATTCACCATCATAGTGGTACCCAAATGATCGTTCAAGAGAACTCTACATGGATTGATGCTACCAGTACAATCGAACACGGAGAAGGAAACGGTATTTACGCTTCTAAACATGCGAATGTCGAGCTAAGCAGCACGACTATCCAGCATCACAAGCTTCCACAAATTTGGATGCAAGAAAGCAATCTCTCCCTATCCAACAGTACAGTCAAACATGGGAACGAATCTGGTATTATGCTACGCGAATATGCAACAGCAGAAATCGAACAATGCACAATCGCCAATCATCGTATAGCGAATATCCAAACGACTTTAGAATCTAGATTAAATATTAATAGCTCACAGTTATATAGCTGTGACGGCGTCGGTGTTCAAGTCCGTGAGAAATCCATTGCGAATTTTAACGATACAACCTTTTCCGCACACGTCTTGTCTCAGTTATTTGTCACAGAACAATCGATTACGTCATTAAAAAATTGTACCTTCAAGGAAGGAAAACAAGTGGGCATTTTAATCGAAAAGCAAGGCAATTGCACCATTGTGGAAAGCACGTTAAAGCATCACGAAAACACGGCCATTACGGTAATAGATGGTGAATTAATGATCATTGGTTGCGAAATTACAGACAACGAAGGGAATGGTATTTTAGCTGTCACCAAAGCTACTGTCACGATTGAAAACAGTTGCTTTTATGGCAATGAAATGCCCCATATTGCTGGAAAAAGTGAAGTGAATATTCAACTACATCAAAGTGAATTATATGATGGAAAAGGCTTATACGTACTGGATCAATCTCAACTGACCGTCATAGACTGTAAAATTTATGATGGTGACGGCGTTCAAGTAGAAATTAGCGATCAAACGAAGGCAAAATTCGATAATTGTATCATTTCTGGTGGGAAGACAAATGGATTAAAAGCCTATCGCGATTCTTCCTTGCTCATTCTCAATTGTCAAATTTTAAAACATGCTATGCCACAAATTGTCTTAAATGATAGCTCCCTTATTATGAAAGATACAGAATTACTAGAGGGCGAACGAAATGGTCTTATCGTTGAAAATAATAGCGAGGCATTTATACAAGACACCTTTATCTCAAAACATGCTTTCCCGCAAATCTGGATTGACCTAGAATCTAATGTAGAACTGAAATCGGCACAAATAACGGAAGGCGAAGAATCAGATATTTATGTCCAAAATAAGTCGACTCTCCATGCTTCAAACTGCATTATTCGTAACGACAAGTTTCAATTTAACGTGCAAGCTGTGAATCATTCTAGCATTACACTAGAAGAAACCATTGTTGATAATTATGTAGGTGAAAAGTTTTATAGTGAAAATAATAGTACCATTACAAATCTATTGGATGAAGTGAATGATTAGAAAGGCGTATCTGGACCAAAATAAGCTCCCCTAGCTTTTTATACTAGTGGAGCTTTTCGATTTACTTTAATCATCTGCATGGATTAGCATGCTAAAGTGGAATTTCACACCGAGTTTTTCTAATTCAGTTGTTGCCTCTGCAACAAGCGCCTCTGCTTGTTTCCGTTTCGCCGCATCTAATTCTTCAAACATTTTATCTTGATGGTTTGGCAATACCACACCTAATTCTTTGCATTTTTCAGCGGCTTGCTCTTTTGTTAATTGACCATCTTTCATTTGTTGTTTAATTTCTTTTATTTTTGCCTTTGTCTCTTCATCTAACGCCTCAAACTTATCGTGCATTTCCTCAGGGTCTGGGAATGTTACACCAAGCGTCACTAATTCCTTTTTTAAGTTGATGAGGATGTCATCAACTTTTTCTCTCGTTTCTGCATCAAGCTTGTGCATTTCGTGACCATGCACGAAATAGTCGTTTGCCTGTATGGCCGGCGTCACTGCACTCGCCGTAATGCTCACTGCTAATGCTCCCGCTGCAATATATGTTGTCAGTAATTTTTTCATCTTCTCCGCCTCCTTTGAATAGTTCCCTTTTATTCACGGTAGCATCGATAGTTTTTCCTGTTTGGCATAAAACATACGCAGATGCTATTTGAAGAAGTTCTAAGCGATTAACAAAAAATACAATATATTCAAATATTAAAAGCTACCCTAAATAGAGCACTGCTTTTGAAGCATAGCTGAAATTCGCGCAACGGCAAAAGTTATTAGCATAATTAATAAACCTAATAAAGCAATTCCAGGATGCATTGCATGTTGACTTGTCAAAAAAGCAAAACCGATACTATACAAAATAATGATTGTAATTGCACAAGCTTTTATCATGCTTAATAATTTTACTGCTACAGCTGCTTTTTTAGTTTCTATCGTTTTTATAAATGCTAATGCTTGATAAAGCGCAAAGTAAAATGGGATAGTCGTTGCATACATACCAAGTAACACAGGGTACTTTAAATGGGCATACTCCGGATACATGTTCGCTGAAATGGAAGCCATTTGCGGTAGCCAGCCTATACAGAGTAGGAAAATGATACTACTAAACAGATAAATCCCGGCTTTCAAAATGTTTATACTAATTCCCCACATTTTCATTGCTCCTTTCTTTTTGAAAGTTCTTCCTTTTCACAGTGGACGTTCAATTATTATGTAAGTTTCCATTATTGACCGTTTTTGAGTCTTAACTCTATAGGATGGATGGTAAGCATACCAAGTATTCCTAATAATCAAAATGATTATTACTAACGCGAAACGGCAACGCTACATTTATATCCCCCTAATTAAAAGCAGCTAATTCATCCATGAGAATTAGCTGCTTTTTGCTTTACTTATTACAACAATGATCGTTCAGTAAAACTAATTAAAAAAGTATATTAAGAAACGATTTATACTAACGAATATCACAAACACAATAGCCATTGTTGGTTTTAATGTGGTCCATAATATAACAGCTGCTATGCCAAATATGAAAAACTCCAACGTTAGTCAACTCATCCCCTTAAGCGCTAAAGGAGCTTTAGGCGCACCAAATGTAGCCCAAATACTTATGGTGACAACCAGGAGTCCTACACAAAATAAGATTTTTGTTAAATAACTATTTCCCTGCTGTAAACCCCAGTAGCAAATAATAGCTAAAGTAGCTATCTCTAGAAGAAAACGTAGCAGTAAGTTTAATATCATTTATTTAATCCCCCATCCAAACCATGAACTTTATTAAGTATTCGGACTTAATTTCATTTTACAAATAGACTTTAATCCATTTGCTTTGTTAGTTTTTTGTACATTCCCTCTACTATTTCTTCTATTTGATTCTTGTTCGCTTCGTAATTGCCTTTTCCTATAACATTTGCCGCCATTTTTAATACTTGTAACGCCGCGGTGTAAAATTCAATTTGCTTTTCAACAAAAGTCATTTTACTTTCAAATAATGACACGGTAGAATTGTTACACGCCTCACTTAACGGCTGCTTGTCTAGAGCTAGTAATGATCCAATTTCTTGGAGTGAAAATCCTAGTTGCTTTAACACTAAAATAAATTTGATTGTTTTTTCGCATTGTGCATCATAAAATCGATAGCCATTTTCTAATCGTTGCGGGTGTAATAAACCTTCTTTTTCATAAAATCGAATCGTATCATTTGATAAATCGTACTTTGAAGCAAATTGTTTTATATACATATAGATTCCTCCTAAGTTCAGACTATCATTGGAGTAAACCCTAATGTCAAGGTTATGTATTAATTACTCTATTAACATAGCTGCCCTCTATACGGGAAGGTGGATTTTCCCTCATAAAGCAGCCATTTTAGCACTAACTATTATAAAAACAAATCGAGGCACTATAAAAAGTTTTTAATATGTATGGACATTGAATCATAGTAAACTATGCATAATAACAAATAAAAACCCACCACAACATTACTTGTATTTAGTTGCCATCAACAAGTTTGTAGGTGAGTTTTTACTTATTTTAATGCTGAAGTCCATACTTAATTTCTAAAAGAATTTGATTGTTGTTTAAATCTATACTTTCAATTACAAGTGCTATTAACCCATTATCAGATTTTGTTTCATGCCATTCTCCTGCTTCCCATAAAACCGCTTCTCCTTTAGACAGTTGTACAAAGTCATCTATATCGTTGCGGACATATCCTTCACCGGCTAAAACGACTAACAACTGTGGAACTACTGCTTTATGAAAACCAATAACACCGTTTTCCCTTAATGTAAATAATGATATTTTCGCTTCTGCTTCAAGTTGCGCAAATGGGGTAATAAAAAAATTAGAGTCAAAGTGTGTTACGTGCATACCTAAATCCATGTCAAATTTAAAGAATTTCATTATTCATCTCTCCTTCTATAAATGTATCTATCGTTCTTTACCAAAATTCATGAATGAACTTTAGTAAAATTTATGTATAAGGGCATAGATTGGGCCCTATGTGTGAGCAAACTAACAAGCCCCATCAGGTCAACACAATTGTTAATCACAAAGACTTTGCTACTATCGCTTTGCTTTCATGCAGATAAATTACCATACAATGTGATGATTTTCACATTGTTTCTGTATCGTTACCCGACAAAAGACGCCCACTTCAAGGAACGAGAAGGGTTTAGCCCAATAAATGAGAGTAGTTCAACGTTAAGGTCAACTACATGTTACATCAAAACGTTTTATTCTGTTTTTTTACATTGGAAATACCAACTACTAACCGAAATATGTATTTGATCTTGTATATCTTAATGCATTACTTACTGGTACGTATTATTCAAACATAAAATAAAAATAAAACTATTGTACTTGATGATGATTTATGTATTTTTATACTAAAAATAGCGTCGGATAATCTTATACATATTAGTTGAGTATTTCTAGTATTTAATAAAACTATTATAATACAAACATTAGTACAATAGTATTACTCTTCAATACCTTCTGTAAAGATATTCAACTAATGATATAAATACAATTCTTTATTAAAGTAGGGGAATGAACTTGTGCAAAAGCTATATATTAGGGAAATCCAATGCCATTCTGCATACACACTTGTGATTATAGAGTGTTCATTATAAATGACACAGACTGGATTGGATTACGTTTATTAGTTGGAGGATAATCATACAAGGTAACAGTGAAATCTGTTGAAGTAACCGTAACGCTCCACGGTATGCACTGAGCTATAGATATAAATTTAGCTACTATATCGACAAAATTGAATTCAATTGAATAATAGAGTCTTTGTAAAAAACAACACGTACATTTAATTATATTAAATGAATATGAATGTATGATGAAAATTTCACTACTTTTCTAATATATTCATATACTTACACTTTAGATATGACTATATTGTGTATTCCATGCGCAAGCAAACTAAACGCTGATTTATTATATTAAGATATAGCTAAAGAAAGGAGTGGGAAAATTATGAAACCACTAGCATTCATTTCTTCTATTATAGGTATTTGTATCGCTATTTTAATTGGTATTAGCATTAACAAAAGTGTAATCAGTGTTACTGAGCCGGTGCTTGAAGACACAACACAGGTGAAAACGGAAACAACAAGTCCTCCTCAAGTTGCTTCAGCTAATAGTCAGGTATTCCCTCAAATTAGTATGGAAGATGTACCTGATAGCAAAATGAAAGAAGCCATTATGTATGGCTACAATTTAGTGAATGAAACGCATGTCTATGCAGAGGAGAACGTCGGCAATCAACTTTCTTGTACAAGCTGTCACGCTGGTGCTGGTTTAAGAGATTCAAACGCTTCTCTTGTTGGTGTCATGGCAGACTATCCAAAATATATCGCACGTTCAGGAGATATCGTAACAATTGAAGAGCGTATTAACGGATGTATGGTCCGTAGTATGAATGGTACAAAATTTGAAGTCAATAGCGATGAATTGGAAGCAATGGTCGCATACTTCAAATATATTTCTGAAGGCGTAACAATTGGCGAAGAACGCCCATGGGCAAAATCAGCAGATATGAAAGCTGTCCCTATTCCTGATGTAGCTAATGGCGAAAAATTATTTACTGCCAAATCCTGTATTGCCTGCCACGCCGTTGACGGCTCTGGTACAGGCGCAAACACGGGTCCAGCATTATGGGGAGAAAACTCCTTTAACGACGGAGCAGGTATGGCACGCCTATCAAAAATGGTTGGCTATATTCAAGCATACATGCCTGTTGGTCAAGAAATGACATTAACAGATCAAGAAGCATCGGATTTAGCTGCTTATATTTTATCACAAGACCGTCCTGAATGGAAAAATCATGACAAAGACTGGCCAAATGGCGGTAAACCTTCTGATATTATGACGAAAGAACGCCGTGAACAGGCACAAAACGGGACAATTAATTGGAATGAAGTACTAGCTGATTTCCAATAATCACCTTGAGCTAACACAAATTTTTATGTGTTAGCTCTTTTCTTATACTTAATTTTATAGCTATATAACGTTATAAAGGCGTAACAAATTTATAGCCCAGTCCCCGCACAGTAACAATTCGCTTCGGGTTATGTCGATTTTCTTCAATCTTTTCACGTAATTTTTTGATATGGGCATCGATTGTTCGATCTAAAATTTCCCGCTCGATATTTGGATATAAATGCCTTACTAAATCCTCACGAGACAATATTACATTCGGATGGTCCATAAAGTAATAGAGCAATAAAAACTCATGCTTCGTTAATTTGACTGGTTTCCCGTATAAAAGCACTTCTCCTTTTCTAGGTTTAATACACAATCCATCCCAAATTAGTTTTTGACAAAAAAGCCCTGTCCGTCGAATGACCGCTTCCATATGAGCAAGCAATTCATTGATATCAATCGGTTTTGTTAAATAAGCATCCGCTCCTATTTTCAACCCATTGATTTTATCTTCTACGAGCAACTTGCTGCTAATCATAATAATCGAAACGTCTTGCGTATTTTGCTCACGCACCCACTGACAAAATGCTTCCCCGCTCATACCCGGTAATATTAAATCTAATAAAATCATACATGGATAATTTGCTTTAAATTTTTCAATCGCTTCTTCTGCTGAATACGCTACTGTCACTTCATAACCAGCTTGTTCCACTGCATCTTTCAGTATCGTAGCGAATAACCGATCATCTTCTACAATTAGTACCTTTTGATTCATATTAGCCCTACCCATTCCATTTTTTATACTGAATTTAAACGCACTTGTTGATTATTCATTTTGTATCAAAAAATTGTTTTACTATGTATTGAATTATATTTATGCTAACCGTTACTAGCTTCTCTAGCCTCTACTTACATAATGTAATTTGTCCTGCTGCACAAAATCAGTCGCAGCTTCATTCGTTAATCAACACAATTGAAAGTTTAACATACTTTTTACCGTACAAAATATGGAATACAGCCAATTCACTAGTTATTCAGCTTTATATACTAATTTTCATACATGTTAGCTCATAAAAAACTTTATTTCACGCCTGCTGATGAACTAATTATTTCTATACGTAGGCATGTGGCTGTAAACTGTAATGTCATATCATACTAACAAATATAGTTACTTATTTAAAAATACGTTCGCTTTATGCAACGTCGAATATTCCCGACTTTTTACATATTGAAAATGAAATCGTTCATTTCCGGGGAAATATTTCGAAAATTCCGTTATTTGATGGGTAATTAAAAACTTATAGCTTTTAGAACATGTATCTCTGTTTTTGCCTATCCAATTCAATCGAACATTTCTTTATGTATCCTCAGAGATGACAGGGGCTACTAGGCAACGATATGTGTAAATAGAAAGAAAATGATTTCTTTTAAAAAAGAGAAATATTTTTCTAGCATATTGAGAAGTATTTACTTTTGCCGTAGCGCGCCATCGCCACAGGAGCCGTAACAGGAGATCCAAACAGGCCGCGCCTGTTTTAGCTCCTGTGTAGGCTGTGGCAAAGCGCGGAGGCTATGATACACACCTTCCACTATTTAACTGGTATTGTTAGGATGCAATTTTGCTCATTACGAGTGCATCTCTAACATACCTTACGTTCTATATCATTTTCTTAATGAAAAACGATATTCACACGACCATAATGCTAAATCACTTTCAATAGGTCGTGGAATTGAAAAACTACTCTTAGTTTTTTCCTCATAGGCAAAAGAATTATAAATACTATATAGTCCCTATAGTGTTAACAACGTAACAATTATTTCTCAAAAAATGTGCAATAAAATCCCCCCTTACATTAAACCAGCAACATACTTTAACAACAATGAACATCTTTTTACCTTTTGCCATATGTATAGAGCGAAAGGAATGATGACAGTGGTTTCGATTGAACATCTCGAAATTCAAGGGCAGCCGTTTATGGCTGTTACAGTCCGTTTACCAAAAACAACGTTGCTAACCGTTTCAAATGATAACGGTTATATTATGTGTGGCGCTTTAGATGTAGGGCTTTTAAATAGCCGCTTAGCAGATCGGAAAATCCTTGCAGGTCGTGCTGTCGGTGTAAAAACAATCGAGGAATTATTAGAGGCTCCACTTGAGTCCGTTACGATTGAAGCAGAAGCAATCGGCATTTATCCGGGGATGATTGGAAAAGATGCACTACTCAAAATGCTTTAAAATACGTACGAAATGTTCTATTTCATTATTGTTTTTCATCAAATGAAGAGGCGTATTTGACATTGAATCGAATACGCTTCTTGTTTTTATGTGAACAATCCACTGTCTACATGCTTTCCTGTTGAAATACATAAAACGTACAAACTGAAATTTCACTTTGAAAAATGAACGATTTAGACCTCTCATCCTTTACGTTTTTTCATTCTGAATACTGTCATGATGACAAACAGAAGGATACTATAAATACTTACACCCACAATTAAAAGTAACGCCTCATTCATTAAGTATATTGGTGGGTAACCACTATGTTCATTCATTTGCCATTCTTCTGCTTTATACATGCCCCAAATTGTACTTACCATCAGCATATACAGCCCAAGTACTAAAAAAGATTTCGCGGGAAATAAACGCGATTTCTTTTTAGTTTTCACATCAAATGGGATTAAAAAATAGATGAACAATCCACTATATATGAGTAATATCACTATAACTTCTGACATATTCGCTGCCATTATCCCCTTATTTTTCCTTATAGGACTTGTAAAATGAAGAAAAGGTTCCTTTGTCTATCATCTTACTTATGAAAAAATCCTTCCTTATAGCCAATTAGCTAAAAGGAAGGCTCTTTTTAATAAGATATAAGTTTATTACTAGACAACTAGGAATAATAAAACTAAAGCGAAAACGCCCCCTAAAATAGTAGGTAGTAATTCTCTAAATGTCTGTGTCACACGTACATGTGTCCGTACACGACCAATCGCAAGCACTACTAACATGAGTGCGCCGTACATTACCAGTGTTTCATAATAAAACCCTAGTAGTAAACAAATCACTGCAACCATTTCTATAAAACCTACTGCAATACGGTGCTCATGTTTTGAAAAAGCTCTTTGATACATCTCTATGCCTGCTATTTTTCTAATACTGGTCATACTAAAAACGATTACAAGCAGCAATTGAAGGACTACTATTGCAACCTCCATGCTTTCCTCTCCTTTTGATTAATAACTTTATAATTCCGTTTTTTTCTATAACCACATAAAATGATCGTACAAAACTGATACTAGACTGTCCTATTCTCACTTAATCAGTAGAAAAATCAGAACCTGCTAATAGATCATCAGTAGGTATTTTGCATAAAGTGGATTGCTCTACTGGGCCTTTATTTTTCAAATATGATTGTACGATGTGGTAGCCAATACAGTAGCCAATCCATTTGGGTAGTTGTTTCTTTCGATCACCATATAAGTAGGCGTGATGATTCCCTACTCCTTTGACATTTAATGCTGGTACAAATGATTGTTTCCAAATCATTAGAGCTTCTTCATAGGAATAGCGCTTTGCCCATGGAGATAACGATTTTTCACCGTATAGCTCTTCTACTGCCCATTCTGCCATCCCCTCTAGCACAACGGAGTCCTTTAGCAACATTTCTTGCGGCGTTTTGTTTAAATAAAACAATCGGCAAATATGGTGGTACTCATGGACAAATAAAGTGGTTAATTCGGCTTCAGCTAAATCTGTTGTAACAAATAAAAATAAGGCTTTATTAAAAGCAACACCGTTTTTATTGGCTGTCATGCCATCGAATGTTGGTCTATTGTTTGTTAATGGATATATATAAATTCTTACCTTTGGCCCCTGCCACAGAGGCTTTAGCCTTCTATATTCTTTTTTTACAATGCCCCACACATCTCTTTCTTCTAGCTGCTTTACTGTATCATCTAAAGCCATCCATTCGTGCGGTTTAAATAGGCCACTATTTAACAACTCGTAGTAGAGAACTTCTTGTGGTACTTGCGGAAATAGCTTTAAGAGGGGGGTAACAATTATTTTACGCTGTACTTCAGCTAGTTGATTTTTAGGTTGTTGCTTACACAATTCACTTATTTTATATAGTAACTTCTGTGTAGGAATAACCGGCATCTTCTCACCCTTTTTTCCTTATTATATGTGCTGGACGAATAGCACGTGTCTATTAATTCCCATCACATATATTAGAAGATAGCTATAGGAAAAGGAGGTTAGAAAATGGGGCAATCTAATATGTACGATTTATGCTGTAAATACCAAGGAAAAAGAGTACGCATTACAGACAATCAAGGGCAAGTTCATGTTGGTATGATTACGCGTGTAAATCGAAGAATGGTTTGGATTCAACCCGATAGCGGCTTTGGTGGATTTGGCTTCGGCTTCTGGGGTCCTTACTACGGTCGTGGTAGAGCATTTGTTTATGGTGTTGCACTCGGCACCGTTACGGGTATTGTCTTAGCATCAGCATTCCTTTGGTAAAATGGATGACTCTCTCTTTTCATTAAAGCATCACATCACTCTCAGGCATTTGAAGTATTGATGACACTCCCTCCATTAAGTGAACTGTTTAATGTCTGAGAGACCTTCTCAAAAATAAAAAATAGCTTGTGACGTACTCATCAACAAGCTACTTTTGTTCGGATTTATTTACATTATTACCAACCTTTCATGGTTTTAGTACAAATTTAATACTTTCCTCTTCATGATCATGAAACATTCGGTATGCCTCACTTGCCTGTGTTAGCGGTATACGCCATGGTAAATCTGAGCCACAAATAGCCGTAGTCGTTATGCGAACAAGTATATCATCGCGCTTTTCTAATTTAGCGTCTGGCACTTCTTTTACTTGTACATCTTTCATACCTTGATAAGTTACTGCCTTCATGTTATTTCCCTCCATATTTCATATACATGTTTATTTTGACCAATGACATACTAAAATAACGCACTATCCACAATGATTTTTCTGTGTATAACAAGATTAGTTATTGGAACACTATTTCGTATCGTAAAAATGGAGGTTTTTAGATGAATGAGCAAATGAATTATGGTGAAGATTATAAGTTTATCCCTATGACATCCATATTAAGTATGGTAGGACAAGTTGTCGTTCCTGATATTTATTGTTATACCATTCAGGTTGTAAATATTTGCTTCATCGGCGATCCTTCTAACAATACTGGTTGGACATTGATAGACGCAGGCATGCCAAAATCGGCTAATGCCATTATTCAAGAAGCCGAGAATCGATTTGGTCCAAACACTAAACCTGATGCTATTCTCTTAACGCATGGACACTTTGACCATATCGGCGCTATTATTGAATTAATCAATCATTGGAATGTACCTGTCTATGCACATAAAAATGAAATTCCATACTTAACAGGACAGATGAATTATGCTAATCCAGATCCTACTGTAGGTGGTGGACTTGTTGCTAGGATGTCTCCGATATTCCCAAATGATGCAATCTCACTCGGTAACTATGTGCAACCTTTGCCGGAAGATGGCTCTGTTCCGAACCTAAAAGATTGGCAATGGCTTCATACACCAGGACATTCTCCAGGACATGTATCGTTCTTTAGAGAATTAGATCGGTCGTTAATTGTTGGTGATGCATTTGTGACGGTCAAGCAGGAATCCCTTTATCGAGTTCTCATGCAAGAAAAAGAGTTGAGTGGTCCACCAAAATATTTGACAACAGATTGGGACAAAGCGTGGGAATCAGTAAAAAAATTAGAGGCACTGAAACCTGCTGTTGTCATTACAGGTCACGGCATCCCTATGTCTGGTGAAGAACTCGCACAAAGCTTAACACGACTCGCTACAAACTTTGACCAACTCGCTATCCCTAAGCAAGGTCGTTACTTAAATTAGTCTTTCAAATGAGCTATCAAACGTAATCGTGAGATAGCTTATTTTACTTAAGAAAAGCTTCTACACAACTTATTTGTATATTTCCCCCTCTCCTTCAATACATTGAAAAGAACACTTATTTAAGAAGGAGATGTGCTTATGCCTAAAATTGCTTCGGTTAGTACATATACACCACCTTATACATTGCAACAATCGAACATTGAGGAATTAACGAAAGAACTATTCCAGGATAAGATTCCTAAACTTGAACGTTTACTAACAGTATTTGATAATGCTGAAATAGACACACGCAATTTATGTGTACCTGCTGAGTGGTATCGTCATGAACATTCATTTGAAGAACGCAATCGTCTTTATATTGATTTAGCTGTGAACTATAGTGTAGAGGTCATCGAGCGATGTTTAGCCAATAGTGCTTTCCTCGATCAACCAATTTCGACTGAAGACATCGATGCTCTTATTTTTGTAAGTAGTACAGGCATCTCTACACCTAGTATCGATGCGCGTGTCATGAATATCCTACCCTTTTCTGATCGAGTCGTGCGGATACCGATTTGGGGGCTTGGCTGTGCAGGAGGCGCTGCTGGCATTAGCCGCGCTTATGATTATTGTAAGGCCCATCCGACAGCAAAAGTGCTCGTCGTCTGTATCGAGCTATGTAGCCTCACATTCCAGAAAAACGATTACTCTAAAAATAACCTCATCGGCACAGCGCTATTTGCAGATGGTGCTGCCTGTGCACTTGTTTGCGGTGACGACGTAGCGCTGCCGCAAAATAAACGCATGCCGCATATTCTTGGGTCAGCTTCCAAATGGAGGCCTCAATCTGAAGATGTGATGGGATGGAATGTAAAAAACAGCGGCTTTTACGTTATATTTTCTAAAAGTATTCCTTCTATTATTTCTACATGGCTTGGTCCATTCATTCATGAATTTTTGGAGGAACACGGACTTAGACCAGAACAAATAGAGCAATTTGTCGCTCACCCTGGAGGAAAAAAAGTATTACAAGCTTATGAGGATGCACTACAACTTACTGAGCACCATACCGCTATCTCTCGCAATATTTTGAAACAGCATGGCAATATGTCCTCCCCGACCGTCCTTTATGTGTTAGAGCAATATTTACTAAAAAAACATGTGTCCAATACGTACGGCTTATTAGTGGCACTTGGTCCTGGCTTTAGTGGGGAAGCCGTATTATTGGAATGGAGGGAGTAAAGTGATCTTTTTTGTCCTATTCTCCATTGTTATTATTCAACGATTACTCGAGCTGGTCATTGCCAAACGCAATGAAAAGCGCATGCTTGCAAAAGGCGCTTATGAAGCAGGGGCCTCCCACTATCCATTTATGATTTTATTACACGTCAGCTTTTTTGTTAGTTTACTAGTAGAAGTATTATATTTTAACTTAACACCATCTCCTATGTTTTGGTGGTTACTTGTACTTTTTCTCTGTACACAAGCGTTACGTGTTTGGTGTTTAACTTCTTTAGGGGAATTTTGGAATACGCGAATTATCATTTTACCTGGCGCCAATGTTGTGGCAAAAGGGCCTTATGTCTATATGAGACACCCTAATTATTTAGTCGTTTCTCTTGAAATTGCCCTTCTACCGTTTATGTTCGAGGCGTATGTTACCGCCGTTTGCTTTACCATTTTAAACGGCATCATGCTATCCGTTCGCATTCCTACCGAGGAAAAAGCATTAAAAGCCGCAACAAACTATGAAGAATATGTACATCGTAAACAATCTAACATATAATGAGAAACAGTGTTTTTATTCATTAAATGAATGTCACAATCAATTACGCCTTGGCGTAATTGCGTCTCGGTTCGGCTTTGTGCTTGCACAAAGAACTCCATTCCGAATCCATGACATCCGCCGGAGGGTTAACTTCTTTTAGCGGGTGTTTGAACACACGCTAAAAGAAGTTGATACTGACAAATTCTGTTATTTTTAGTATACTAATATGGATTACAACTTTGGAGGTGCTTCGTTTGAATCCTTTTATTTCCGTATGGTTACATCCTAAACAAACCGCTCGTTATGTCATTGATCATAAACCGATTTGGTTTGCTATCGTGCTTGGCTTAGTAGGGTTTATCGCTACTGGGTTTTCAGTCTTTCAAGACTCCGAGGTATACCCTGACTTTTCATATGTATGGATCTTTTTAATCAGTATCTTTTTAGCTCCACTACTTGGCATTGTGATTATGTTTATTTACGCGGGTGTTATTTATTTAATGGGGAAACTACTCAAGGGGACAGGTGCTTTTTGGGATGTGTTTAAAGCTTCTTCCCTATCCTATATCCCAACAATTATTACGGGTCCATTGTATATACTATGGATGTTTGTCGCTCCTGAAAGCTTCTTCTTTCCAGATGTAACCGATGCCTTTGCTATCATAATGTCTATCATTACGATTGTCACAATGGTTTGGGGGATCGTCATTTCTGTAGGAGCGATTGCAGAAGCGCATCAATTCTCGATTATGCGTGCCATTGTCACAATAATCGTCCCTACGATTTTACTAATTATTTTCTTAACAATCATATTTACTATAATTGCGATTATTTTTGTTGGGCTATTCAGTAGTTTCGTTTAATTATTTTCATATGAAAGGCAAGGGGCTATGCACTTCCCCTTGCCTTTATTTATTGTCTTCATTACCTCATGTTAGGAACTATTAACATTGGATTTCGTATTAAAAAAGGGAGGTGTTGGAGCGTGAATAGAATGATAATGATGATTGTAATTTGTATAATTATTTTACCAATCGCTATAGGTGCTACGTTTGTTTATAGTAAAAAAGTAAATGAAAAAGAACAACTTATTTTAAGTGAAGTCATTGCTTTTATCAAAAAGGAAGAAAGCAGTGTACATATCGAACAATTGACAATTATTAAACCAACCCTTTTTTCTGGATATGATGCATGGTATGTTGAAAGAATGGATACAAATAAAATATACCACTATCAAAATGGACAAGTAATGAAAACTGAATTAAGTAACAAATAAGTAAAATTTACCTCATATCCTATGTTTAAATGATGATAAAATATTCAAACTTACTAAAAGGTGCGCTTACGCTGAATAATAAACAGAAAAACCCCTATAAATAGACTGCCATAGATGAAAATCCAACCAAATTGCCAATAAAATAAGCCAGGTATAGTTTGAATATGATCGCCTGAGGTCATCATTTCTAACGGAAGATGAACAGGCGGCATAAACCAGATAAGCCCTTTTTGTAAGATGGCTGTATTCTTCAATGTCGCCATTACTAAAGACAAAATTAGTATACTCAGCACACCCCACCACGTATTGATACTACTTTTAACAATTTCTCTCGTGAAAAGAGCAGACAATGTAACAGCTAAAAATGAGAGACTAAAATGTGATAACAAGCCCATCATTATATGTACTGGACGAGCTTCCACGCCAAATGCGCCAAAAACAATTGGATAGGCTACCGCCACTACACTTAAACAAAAGGCAATGCACGTAGCAATTATAAAAAGTGATAAATAATATTTCCCTAAGCTTCGAGCATGCAATAACGTGATTTGCTTTTGTCCCCTTTCCTCCACATGAAATAAGGTGACTGTAAACCATCCCGTCATAAAAAAGAGCAAAAGAGAAGTAAACGAGTAACTATCTAATATCGGATTCGGTATATAAGTATAATTCACGATTAACCATATAATAAAAATGGATAATGGAGGAATATATTTATGGGATCTTATGTAACTGCTAAATTGATAGCTTAGTAAGCCTTTCATTAGTATTTCACCTCCTCCCCACCTCTAAAAGTTTTGGTAGAACGACTCTTTCTTTGTATTGATAGGAAGCAATTGCTTAATTGATGCTTCTTTTAAAATAAGCGCCTGTATTACTTTATCGGTGTTCTCCTCTTTTACGATTCCCTCTACCCTATTCACCATAGCGCTCAAACTACTTTTTTTCGTAATTTCTATAAAGGGAAGTAATTCTTTAAATGATTGTTGTGTCGAAATTTCAAAAATCAATTCATTGATTTGCTCGGTCGTTCCCTCTGACACATTTGTTTCGACTAATTGACAATCCTGAATGAGCAGCACCCTATCTACTACATTTTCAATTAATTTCGTCTCATGGCAAGTCAAGATAATACTTAATCCTCTTTCTTTCAAAGTTAACAGAAGCTGCTCTAAATCTGTTTGGGCTGTCGGATCAAGTCCAGAAAGTGGCTCGTCTAATATTAGAAGGTCAGTCTCTTCTAGCATCGCCTGCATAATCATTATTTTTTGCTTCATCCCCTTAGAGAAATCGTTCATTCTTGTTTTAGCATCATTTTGTAAATGAAATGCGTGGATTAGCACATCTATTCGATTTCGCAGTTGCTGCTGATCCATGCCTCTAATCGTCCCCATATGAAGCAAGTATTCTTCAGGCGTAAATCGTACATCTACAGGCGTTACTTCAGGGACATAGCCTATTTTTAGCGGCTGTATGCACTGCTTTAGCTCACCTCGGTCCGGCTTTGTTAAACCGCCAATTATTTTTAATAACGTACTTTTCCCGGAACCATTCTTTCCAACAAGTGCTACAATTTCACCTTGAAAGATGGATAACGAAATATTTTCTAACACTTTTTTATTTTTGTATTTCTTATGTACATTCTTCAATTGCATAATCATCGTCATCTATATAACAGTCCCCCCTTTACTAAAAACTAAACTATTGCTTTTTGCTCTTACAAATATGTGATCCTCAAGTGTATTCATTACTGCATCATCTGAGTATATAGGTAAAAGTGATAAATAACCGGTATGAGTAATGCGACTGCTAGGCAAAACACTGCTGCAAGTGTAGATTGTTTAATGAGCCGCTCATCCCCATCTTTCAAATGTCGAAAGAACATGAGTGTGCAATAAAAGCATAAAATTATGAATACACGCGGTAAAATATCGACCCATATAGCCGAACCATATATATTTTCCATCTACTCACCTCCCCCATTAAGTAACTCCCTATCAACATTTATAAAAAGTACACCTTATTCTGCAATCTCTATTGTTTTTCCTGTCAGTAAACAATCTAATTTTTCTTTTAAAATTGTTTGTAAAATGGTGTAACCTTTTGGACCTGTACAATGGCACGAGTAAATCCGAGTAATCGGTAGCTCATTTAACGTATGCCCCATTGCAATGATTTCTTCTTTTGTTTTTCCTAATGTATTAATAATTGGAAGCCCTATTAAATGAAATCCACCAATGATGGCGGCGATCTGCTTATTCGGAAACTTATTCAATACTGTTTTAGTCATGTGTACAATCCCGTGATGACTACATCCGCTAAATAACACTAATCCTTTTTCACTTTCTATTACTAACATAATCTCATGATTAAAGTCGTCTAACGCTTTCTCTTCCCCCTTATACAGGTTTTTCGTATACGCACCTGTCGGCTGTAAATGCATAATATGAATGCCTTCTGCTATTTCCATATCTTCATTCACAAATTTCATCCGATGGCTGTAAGCATGATTCACTGCAGGAGTTGCGCCTACTTGGTGATAGTACGACCCAAGCTTTAACCAATGAGGGTCTAGTGCATGTGGTGATAAGTAAATGGGGGCATGTTGATTTACTTTACTTAAATAATTTAATCCGCCAATATGATCAGAATGCCCATGTGAAATCACTACTGCATCAGCTTGATGTAAATCGATATTTAACAGTTGTGCATTTTTTAAATACGAGTCATCTGGTCCTAAATCAAAAATAATATTTGCCTGCTTCGTCTCAATATACAAAGATAAGCCATGCTTCGCTATGAATTGTTGATGATGTTTTTTATTTTCTAAGATTGCTGTAATTTTCATAAGATTCTCCCCTTACTAAATCAGCCCTTTATTCTCTATAATGCGCTGGAACCTTTACAAGTGCATATCGCCCGGTCCACATTTCGGTCGTGACAATTAACCGTTCATCGTCCTTTTCAAAAAATAACCCACCGCCTTCCTGTTGCTTAAATTCCCAGCCGTTTAAATGAAGCATCTGTTGAATGTTTTCATTTACACCCAACATGCCATTGTCATCAAGCTTTGTTATATACCAAATGATGTCTCCTTCTGTTGCTAGCTGTACCATTTTTTCATCGGATACATCAATTTTTTGCAATACCTCTTTTGCGGTAACATCATTTATTGGAAGTGCTGGGTAATGCCATTTGTTTAGAAACATATACAGCGTAGCTACTACAATACAAGCTATAAAGCCAAGCACTATTTTTTTCACAAACCATCTCCTCCTTAAAAGGCTATACTATTTGTACGAAAGATTAATGAAAATGTTTCAAATTAGTCCATAAATAGGCATTAAAGCACATGAAACAACAGGGTGATTCCTGAACGAATTCCAATTTTTATATTCTATCACCATCACCCTATTTCATATATTCACAATATGGAGGTGGAAATGATGATATTAGAAACAACCTATATCATTCAAGAACAAGATATAGACGAATTAGGTCACATGAATTACATGAACTATTTAAAATACTTAGAGGATGCTCGGTTTAAATGGTTTGAACAAGCATGGCTTTCCTTAGAGGAACTAGTTGCACAGCAAAAAGGCATTGTCGTATTAAAGTTCGATATGTCTTACTTAAAAGAAGTACGGTTAGATGAAACGATCACAATCCGTACGATCCCTACTAAATTAGGGAATAAAAGCTTTACACTGAAACAGGCAATCTATAATGAACACGGAGATGTAACAAACGAAGCAACATTTATTTTTACGATTATGGATTTAATCGAACGAAAAAGCATCCCTGTACCGGATGAAATTAAAAAACAATTTACTGAAGTAAATAGTGGCTATTAAAAACAACGTTCAATCAACTTTCAACTAACCGTGCTATATTTCACATTCAAAATAGTATGTATTGTCTTCTATTAGGATAAACTTTCCGTATAAACAACTTTAGGAGGCAATCATATGCTAAGAGTTCAATCTGACATCATTGGAAAATATGCACATTTCGGGCAACTACGTGAACGCATTGAAAAACACGGTTTCTCCATCGGCGGGAACTGGGATTATGATAAGGGCAGTTTCGATACGACTTTGCACTGTAACCAAGAAGAGGGAGAAACGATTTATTTACGGATGCCGTTTGAGGTGACTGAAGGAGAATTAGATGGCTATAATACGGTGATTCGCTTCCAAGAGCCATATGTCATTAAACACGTTGTCCATGTTGGGCTAGATTATGATGGTAGCTCTTTAATGGATACAACGGGTTTTAGTCAATTCCAATCACCTGTTGATAAAGATGCCCCAATTATCGATAAAAGCAAATGGGTGCACATGAGTGAAGAGCTTGTATCACAAGAAGTTCTACCTTATATCCAGGCAGAAAATATTTATTAATATACAACAAACTAGCCCTACATATGAGTATGGCTAGTTTTTTCGGTCATCGAACTGTAAAAAAAATACATATAAACCGATAAACACTATATATACTTTAATGGAGGATGATCACATGAAAGTCAATGCTTCCCAAAATACTTCTACTACTGTGTATTCAACCACAACGAATAAAAGTATTCATTTTGAAGAAGTATTAATGAATACACAAGTACTTACAAAGGAAAATGAACAGGCTTCAAATGAGGTTTATAAAAAGCTTTCAACACAATACAATGTAAGAAATGCCACATTCGAGGAAATCGTCGATATTGCCCATGCTTTATATGAAGCAGGTGAAATGACAGGGAAAGAAGTGACTATTTTAACATTTGATTATGAAAGAGCGACAAATTACATGAAACAACATGCACCTACGCCCGTGTCAGCCGACTTTAGTATGTATGAAACTGACGCCAGCACAAACGGTAAACGAGATTGGATTGAAGAGCTTCAAGCAAGAGCGGCTAAGGCTTTACAATATGGAGATTTGATAGGTTATGAAGCTAGGCAAAAAATAGCGAATACATTAAAACAAATAGATGAATACGAGCATTCAACCATTTCTACATTTGACGACTTACAGAACAGCAAACTAACCGTAGAAGAAGCAAATGCAATGGTCGACGAAGAAACAGCCATTCGAAGTGGACTATTACCAGAAGATGCACCGAAAGAATTGCATGAGTATATGCATTCGCTTTCTTTACGAGAAAAGATGCATTTATTTATAATGCTCGCAGTGCAAGATATAAAGGCAAATGCATATAAAGATCATAATGGGCATTGGAAAGTGTACTCCCCTGGCGATTCAAATTATGTAGATATATTTAAATTACCTGACTTTAGCTATACAAAATTAGCAGATTTGATGTTAGACGATTTAGAGTTCCAGCGAAAATACATGGAAATAGACGAATATGAACTAGGGTTATCCGTGTTAACTCACTTCAAGTTGATTGCAGAAAGTAAAGAATAGTATAGATACTACAAGAAGAACGTATATTCTAAAGTTGTCATATACGTTCTTTTAGTTTATGAACTACTGACCTCTTCATACTCTATTTTAATAAAAGCTAGCATTATGCCAATCAGCATGAAATTGGATAATAGCGAGCTCCCACCGTAACTTAAAAACGGTAATGTCACACCCGTCACTGGTAACAGCCCCATTGTCATGCCAATGTTTTGACATATTTGAAATGCAAACAGCCCAATGATGCCAGCCCCCGCTGCATATACAAATGTCGAATTCGCCCTGACGATAATCAACAGAAAACGGTAGATTAATAGAAAGTACAATAAAATGACGAGCGCTCCACCAATAAACCCTAACTCCTCTGCCACTGTGGCAAAAATGAAGTCTGTATGTTTCTCGGGCACATACACATTATTTCCTAAAACCCCTTTCCCTGTTACTTCACCAGACCCAATCGCTAATATCCCTTGTCTTGTTTGATACGCCGAATCCTCATGTTCAAACGGATGCAGCCAGCCATTGATTCTAGAAATTTGGTGTGGTGACAACTGCCCTACTAGTTGATCTGAATAAAAATGAGGAAATTGAAAATACGCAATGATAATTGCAATGAGGAGTGTTACAGGTATTAACGCGAATGAAATTAATATTTTTTTGCTAATTGCTGAAAAATAAAGCATCGGTATTAATAATGCTGCATAAAGCATAATCATCCCCGTATCGGGCTGTTGATAGACGAGCAATATAGGTGGAATCGTTACAGCAGCAATTTTCCCTAACAAGAAACAATCTGACAGAAATGTTTGATTGTCTATTTTTTCATGATGGCTCTCTATGAGCTTTGCTACGACTAATACAAACGCAATTTTTAGAAATTCAGAAGGCTGAAACGAGCCAATCCATTTAATTTGATACCATGCCTTCGCCTCATTCACGGGCTTCGCAATACTTTCCGGCGCAAAAATTAGTCCGACTAACAATAGAACAATTAAAGCATAAAAATACCAATCTATTTTCTTTAAATGTTCCATTTTTAAAAAGGCAATCCCTATCATGAAAGTAAAGCCCATGACGTAAAAAATAATTTGCTTAGTCACAAATGAACCTGAATATTGGGCAAATACCTTTGTACTAGAGTAAATAAAGACACAGCTAATTACTCCCAAAATCCCTATATACAACAGGATATACTTATCAATATAGCGCTCAATCCCAACGCTTGTCCTCCTCATCCTTGACCTTATTACACACAGTATGTTTACCTGCAAAAGCTTATGTGTATCACAGTGTTATATAGTAAAGAGTCGTTACTAACACTAGATTCTTCAACAAAATTCAAAGTTGAAACCTAGCAATTGTCCACTTCCGTCCAAGAAGATCTTTTCAGCGTAAATAGGTGCCCTTCTTTCCTCACTTGAAAATAATTTATTTCAAAAATTACCCTTATGTTATGCAGATAAATAAAAGTTATAAGAATTAGAAAATACATAATCCATTTTTATCAAATAAAGGAACTATATTATCCTATTATCCGTCTGAAGATAGAGCGAGATTTACATAGGAGGCACTCTATTGTTTAAATATGTTGTTCAAATTCTTATAGGTATTTTTATATTTTGGGTTTCGGTGTTCGTTTCTTGGTATGAAGGAAGTAGTATAATCGAAAACTCACTCGAATGGAGCTATTCAACGCCCTTCACAAATAGTTTAAACATTGAAATTATTACAGGAAAAGAAATTGTTCCTTTAGATTATTTTATTTATGCCGCGAAGTTTCAACCTGTATTCCCCATATTGATGTTGCTAAGTCTTATTTATATAGCGGCTATAGTTATTTTAGTTGTAGCTAAATTTAACCGTCATAAGTGGGCAACTATTATCACAATAATCATTAGCTTATTTTTAGTAAGTTTTAATATTACATTAACGGATGCAACGACAACTGGCGGGAAAGCATTATTCACATTCACTTTAATAGGCACGTTTTTTCTGATTTTTCTCCTTATAATGAGCTTACGAAAAAAATCAGTTTCCAAGCATTTGTTAACGAAAACCTAAATAAAAGCATGTCTTCTGAAACACTCTACTTGTTCATCAAAAATTAATCCAATTCCCAAATATACTGACCTATATAAATAAGCCGCTACTCTATTTGAGTAACGGCCTATGATTTTTTATGCAGGATAATTGTTATTCATCTAAATAATCATATTGTCGGGCTCGTTCAATTTCCATTCTGGAGACTTGCCCTGTTAATTCATCAATTTCAGAAATCGGTAAAGATTCAATTTCTTCATCCATTCCAATTTCTTCTGGGTCATCATACAAGTCATTGTAATCATCAAAATCCCCTTCAAAATCGGACGGTGTTTCGGACGTTCCATAATGGGCAACTTCTTGGAATGAGTCTTCATAGTCATGAATATCGTCTTTATCGTCCCGACCAGCGAAGGAATTATCAACAGCTGGCAGTATCACTTGTTCTTCAACGGGACGATCCGTTGGGACACTTCTTGCCTCTGCATGTTCTATACAAAAAAATGTATATGGAACTGCACTTAAACGGTCATATGGAATATCTTTTTGACATTTAGCACAAACTCCATATGTTCCATCTTCCATCGCTTGTAATGCTGCCTTTACTTTCGCTAATTCATCATCATTATGCACCTTTAACGCCATGTCTTTTTCACGTTCATATAACTCTGTTGCTAAATCGGCTGGGTGGTTGTCGATCGTCGACAATTCATCGACGGAATCGCGTAAACTGCCTTTGTCTAAAAGGTCGTCTTCCCCAACAATCCCTTCTAATAAATTTTTTCGTTCGATTAACATATGTCGTAATTTCGTTTTCTGTTTTTCAGTTAGAATGGCCATCACGTCCTTCCTTTCGTTTGTAGTATGAGCGGATTGACGTGAAGTTATAAATATTATTCGTTTTGCTTGCTATGAATTTGACGCGCATTGATGAAAAATGCCGTTCCTAAAATGAATAATATTAAACAGATCCAAAGCGAAATACCTGCATAGTTATTATGAAAAATCGTTACATTCGTCAAGTTTACGAAGAGCATTAAGCCCATCACGACATACATAGCTTTGATAAATTTCATTAGTTATCTCCTCCTTTTTTCTTAATGGCCCATTATAAATTTTTTATATTATAATATAGTGCCGGATAATATGTTTTTATGCTAAATCCAACGAAAACCGTACCATATCTACACATTGAATACCATTTTCAAAAATCGGTGCTTTATAACGGCGGGTGAAAAAATCTTTATCGATATGTGTCATACGAAATCCACACTTTTGATAGAGTGCTATTTGTGAAATACTAGAATCTCCAGTTCCTACCTCGATTGTCTTAAAACGAGCTAGCTTAGCAATCTTTATTGCTTCTTCCACAAGCAGTTTCCCTAGCCCTCTTCCCTGCTTTTCTTCTGCTACAGACACATTGACTAATTCTACCGTTCCTGGCCTTGTTGGTATTAACACAAAAACACCGATTATGTTATCATGTTCTTCTAATATGTAGCATTTCCCTCTTTGTATATATTCTTTAATTATTTCCTCAGACGGATCGGCTTGGAGTAATAAATCCATCGGTAATGGTTCGTCGTTTTTTAATAATCGGATATCCATGTCATTCCTCCCTCTTCTTTCTCTACTAACTTGTGAAAGCGCACTGTCATTACTGTTCTTCTCATTTTAACTCATTAAACATCAAAAAAGGCATAAGTCCGATACGATACCGAACTTATACCTACATAACGTTGAATAAAGTATATATAAAGGTTTTTTATATTACAACTACTTCATGTTTCACCATACACTTAAAATGCCTGAGCACCGTTAGTTATTAGTTTCCTTATTATCATTGATTAACGTAAGAGCTCTATGCAGGAAAGCTACGAACTGCGCACGTGTTAACTGAGCCTCTGGGTTAAAATCACCATTACTACCGAGCGCAATGCCATGTGCTTTTAACGCTGCAATATATTCAAATGCCCAGTGTGTAGGTGATACATCGTTAAATCCTTCGGCGCCTGTTAATGGTAATTTTAGTGCGAGCGCTAACAATTTTGCCATTTGACCACGTGTCATTGGAACATTCGGATTGAAATGACCATTCACTCCATTAACAAGACCTGCTTGCTGTACCAACATGATTGCTTCGTAATACGGATGACTCGTCGGAACATCATTAAAGGCTATAGAATCCTTTTTTGATTCTAATTGTAGTATGCGTGTCAATATAACGGCCACATGTTGACGTGTAATCGGCTCATTTGGTCTAAACTGCCCATCCGGATACCCTGTTATAAACCCTTGTCTTGCAAAATCGGCAATTAGTTCACTTGCCCAATGATCTACTGGTATATCCGAAAATGTCACATTGTCTATCGGTTTTTCTGGTTGTTCTGGTTCTGGCTTTGGCGTTGGTGTCGGATTTGGCTGCTCCGGCTTTGGTGTCGGTGTTGGATTTGGCTGCTCCGGCTTTGGTGTCGGTGTTGAATTTGGTGGTTCTGGTGTTGGATCTGGATTAGAACCGCCACCGGATGTATTATCTAGTGTCCATATCGCATACAACATCAAATCAGTCGTCCCTATTGGCATAGTTTGTCCTTCTCTATAGGTTGTACCTGTGCCATCCTGTTTCGTATTCCAACCTAAAAAACTATAACCTGCCTTTGTCAACTGCCCTGTATTACCTTTAATCGTTACGATATCTTGTACTTCATAACGATTAGCATCCATTGGTACTTGTCCACTTGTTGCACCATTTCCATCATACGTAACAGCTAAAAGCAAACCTCT
Source organism: Lysinibacillus sp. RU7 (assembly GCF_057837305.1). NCBI lineage: Bacteria > Bacillati > Bacillota > Bacilli > Caryophanales > Bacillaceae > Lysinibacillus > Lysinibacillus sp. RU7. The sequence continues at coordinate 41,015 of NZ_JBYQFK010000027.1, forward strand.
TATTGTAAATGAGATTGTTACATTATTACCCGCACCGTCCGTTACGACTAATGTATAACTTCCCTTATTACTAATTGTCGTACCACTTGTAAATGGCTTACCATTTAGCGTTGCCGTTCCTTCATTGTAAGTAACTGTTACATCCTTATTATAGACTTTATTATTTTCCACACCTATCACTACTGGTGGGGTTTGATCTATTTTAAATGATACGGTTGTCGTATTCCCGGATTCATCTGTTACAGTTAAAATGTAATCCCCGTCAGTGCTTACTACAGTTCCACTTGCAAATGGCTTACCATTCAATGTTGCCGTTCCCTTATTATAAGTAATCGTTACATCTACATTGTATACTTCATTATTTGCCACACCTTTTACGATAATAGGCGTCTGCTCTAATATAATCGTAGCAGAATAAGCCGATGAACTATTACCAGCTGCATCCTTTAACTGCATATAGACTGTTTTTGTCCCCTCGCCAGCTGGCAATGTATACGGTTTAGTCGAAGCAAATGGCTCCCATCCACTCCATATTATGTTATCGGAAGAAAAACGCATTTCAATTGGTCCGTTTGCATCTGTTCCTGTTAACGATAACGTTACATTTTCTGTGTTTGTATGAGAGGCGCCATTATTGATTGTAATTGTTCCAATCGGCGGGGTTGTATCGGTTGGCAATGGTGGATTACTTTTAGATATTGTAAATAAAGTTGTTGTCGTATTTCCTGCCACATCTGTTACAACTAACGTGTAGTTCCCATTAGCGCTTACTACAGTTCCACTTGCAAATGGCTTACCATTCAGCGTAGCGGTTCCTTCATTGTAAGTAATCGTTACATTTGCATGATAGACTTCGCCATTTATAATACCTGTCACTACTGGTGGTACTTTATCAATGGTAAATTTGATAGTGACTGTACTCCCTGCTGTATCTGTTACAGCTAAAGTATAATCCCCGTCAGTGCTCACTACATCTCCACTTGTAAATGGGTTGCCATTCAGTGTTGCCGTTCCCTTATTATAAGTAATTGTTACATCTGTATTGTATACTTCATTATTCACCACACCTGTTACGATAATAGGCGTCTGCTCTAATATAATCGTAGCAGAATAAGCCGATGAACTATTACCAGCTGCATCCTTTAACTGCATATAGACTGTTTTTGTCCCCTCGCCAGATGGCAATGTATACGGTTTAGTCGAAGCAAATGGCTCCCATGCACTCCACGACGTATTGTCATTAGAAAAGCGCATTTCGATTGATCCATTTGCATCTGTTCCCGTTAGCGATAACGTTACATTTGTTGTGTTTGTACCGGTAGCTCCGTTATTGATGGCTAACGTTCCTGTCGGGGCTGTTTGGTCTAGCATAATGCTATCAGAGAAAGGAGATGTATTACCTGCTGCATCCCTTAACTGCACATAAACCGTTTTCGTCCCTTCACCTGCTGATAATGTCCAGCTTTTGCTTGAACTAAATGCCTCCCATCCACTCCACGACGTATTGTCATTAGAAAAGCGCATTTCAATTGGTCCATTTGCATCTGTTCCCGTTAATGATAGCGTTACATTTTCTGTGTTTGTACCGGTAGCCCCGTTATTGATAGAAAGGCTTCCTGTTGGCGGTGTTTTATCGATTTTAAAGGACACTGTTGTCGTATTCCCCGCTGTATCTGCTACAACTAATGTGTAAGCTCCATCAGAACTTACTGTAGCTCCACTTGTAAATGTGGTTCCATTTAATGTTGCGGTCCCTTCATTAAAAGAGATTGTAACGTCTGTATTATACACTCCGCCATTTACTACACCTGTCACTACGGGTGGGGTAGTATCTAAGTTAATTGAACCTGAAGTTGTTACTCCTACATTCCCTGCCCTATCCCTTAACTGCATAGAAACCTTTTTTATTCCATCACCTGCTGATAATGCCCAGCTTTTACTTGAATTAAAGGGCTCCCATGCACTCCATGTCACATTATCATTAGAAAAGCACATTTCGATTGGTCCATTTGCATCTGTTCCCGTTAGTGATAACGTTACATTTCGTGTGCTCGTACCGGTAGCCCCGTTATTAATGGCTATCGTTCCTGTCGGGGCCGTGCTATCATATGTGATGGTAAAAGATGAACTTGCCATATTTGTTGTACCATCACTAGCTGTTGCTACACCTTCTGGGATCGTCATGGTTACGCTCCCGTCAGAACTAGGGGAAACGTTGACAGTATAATTGCTTCCGCTACCTGACACACTTCTAACATTTCCATTTGATACTTGTATACTAGATACAGTAAGTCCGGTAACTGGTTTACTAAATTGTATTGCCCATATCATCGCACTTGCATTTGTTAGTAATGGTGGACTTGATGTAATCGTTACAGTAGGTCGAGCATTGACAGTCATATTCATTGTGTAAGATGATGAACTCTCATTTTTTCCATCACTTACTTTGAATGTAAAGGATGAAGATGTACCATTTGTCGTTATATACTTTAGCTTATTTGCATCTAAAACTGCTTTCGTCACAATTCCTCCAGCAGTGATGCTTTCACCTGTATCCGCCTGATTATTACTATTCATATCATGAAATAATGTGCCATGACTAGCCACATCTACAACCTGTATGTGATGTAATGTATCTCCACTATCTTCATCACTAAAAGCAAAGTCAGAAGTAGCAAAGGTATAGACTTCTCCTTCATTTATCGCCACTGTTTTATTGCTCGATGTTGGTAATTTGTTCGTCGTAAGTGTTGTAACAGACTGCATCGTATAGGCACTTTTACGTCCAGCAGCATCTTCCACAATAATGTTAAAATAGTTTTGTGTATTAGGGGTAAGACCAGTTATCATATAAGTATTACCACTAACCGTCCCTAAAAGTGTGCCGTTTGCCTCGATATTACTTACTGTATCTATATTATTACTACTAGATTGATACACTTTATATTGTAAATTTGTTGTCCTATCATCTGTTGCTTGTTGCCAATTGAGCGTTACACCGGAAGTAGTGATATTGTTCGTGTGAATGGTTACATCTGACACTACTGGGGGCGTTAAATCTGGATTCGCGATTGTGAATTCAGAAAAATTAACATTCGACACAGTATCGGTAGGAGTAGTAATAACAGTAATAGTGAAATAACTAATCGCTTTAATATCATTTATATCAATCACATAATACTTTTGATGCTTAATAGAGTTAATAGTACGTTCCCCTTTAAGCGTATGTTTGGAATCATATCCCTTAACCGTGATTTGATATATATCATCAACAATCTTTTGATCACCATAATACGCATCAAATTTTATTTGCGTTAAATCAAAAACCCCTCCAGTAAACGCTTCGTCTGCTGAAATGGTTATGGATTTAGGACCATTGCCAGGGTCATTTAAATAATAGCCTGTTGATATTTCATCGGTAGCATATTCAAATGGCGCGTCGCTTTGCGTTACAACAAACCCATTACTTGAATTGGAGAACCAGCCAGGTTGTGTTAAATCCTGCGTTAAATTAGGGTAGGTAGCTGCTTTTACTTCAACAGGCGAGCTAAATGAGATTATTTGTAATGGAGAACATAATACAAGTATAAAACATAGAAAGAGTTTGACTATTTTTTTATTCATTACTTACAAATTCCCCCACCTTCCTTTATATGATTTTGTTTGAAGTGTATTCAACTTCGAGGTGGAAACTCTCCTTTCAAACAAATAATAAAAGTTAATCCCAAGTACGGTTGCATATTATTATGCGGTTGATTTCCTCCTGTCATGTCTAAAGCTAAGGAATGCATTGGACTATCTATATGTGTTGCATAAAACGCTTTGCTACCTCTACCACTTTTTCCTGACCAAATCGCATTTTGTGGACCCAATGTTTCTGATGTATTATTACAATTAGGGGTATGCCGATGGTTAGGCATTTCAATGATCGTTAGTGTGACGGAAGAAGTACCACCGCTTTCACCAATCCCTCTAGGTGTTAGACCCGTTCCTGCTCCTTGATGCATAGCGGTTCTACCTTGTAAATTCGGTAGCGCAAAGGTCGTTTTTCCATCTCCGCCATACTTCGTACCTAAAATCGAATATAACTCTGGATTTTGTGCAATCGGTAATAATTGTCCATTACATAAAGCCCATCCTCGTGGTGCAAAATTCCCCGTAAATATTCTAATTTCTCCAGTATAAACATCCATTTATTTGTCGCTCCTTTCATCCTAATTTCTCGAAGGGTACATCCCCTGTATCGCAATACAATAATTAGCTACATTATAAGGTTGCATATTAGCATGTGCTTGTGAACTACCAGTAGTCGATAAAACTTGTCCACTCATCGGAATATTCGGCTGATTTGCTGTATAGAAATTCTCGTCCGAAGATGTCCCCCATACGTTTCCCGCTGCTTCTGCTAATGTTGCGATTTGTGAACTTCCAATCACTTGATGTGTATGAGCAGGCATTTCATTGACTGTCAACATATGTGACTCTTCTCCATCGCTTTGCCCTAATACAATACCATTCCCAATATGAACAGGTATGCGACTTCTTAAATCTGGCAACGCAAAGGTTGTTATACCATCTCCACCATACCTAGTACCCAAAATTGAATATAACGCTGGGTTTTGATTAATCATTAGTAATTGACCATTACATACTGCCCATCCTCTCGGAGGAGACCCAAAACTAAATAATCTAATTTCTCCTAAAATAGCTTCCATTTTTCAACACCTCCTATTAGTCCATTGGTGGAAATTCGCCGTGAACAGCGATAATATAACTAATGGTTAAATACGGCATCATGTTATTGTGCGGTCGACTATTCCCTACACTACGCACACTCGCTGGGTTCATTGTGCCATTTGAAGGTTGAACGGAATATTTCATATTTTTTGCCCAAACATTATTCAACGGACTATTTGTTGATCCTCCCTCGCTATAAGCTAACACTTGATGTGTATGAGCTGGAAGTTGCTCCGTTGTTAACGTAACCGTTTCTGAGCCACCTTTTTGTCCCATAGCATACGTCGTACCAGTTATTGAATTTATCCCTTGATGCATCACAACTCTACTTTGATAATCAGGTAACGCAAATGTCGCTTGCCCATCTCCACCATACGTCGTACCAATAAGAGCGTATAATAATTCATTTTCCACTATCGATAGTAATTGACCATTACAAAATGCCCACCCCTGGGGTGCATAGTCACCCGCAAACAAACGAATCTCTCCAAGATACGCTTCCATTGTCAGAACCTCCATTTTCCGGAAAAATATATTTTTAAACATACATCTCTCACTTAAATTATCTTGCTAACGACTCCATGCTCACGTGTACCTCACCCATATCAACCTTATTGTTTATTTCCTTATTCTGATATTGTGGCAACAACGTCATATCTACAATGATGAGTTTGCGTTCAAAAATCAGCTGAAAGTAAGCGCCCTACCTTCTCATTCCCACACATGAGAATTTCCATTTCTAGGGTACTGCATTTCATAGAAACGTTGCTGATATAAAAATTATGTAGAAATTAAGTGACGCCTATTTTTTCTGATCCCCACGATTCTACTTTGGCTTTTCTTGAACTTGCATACACATTAAACAAAAAATCTTCATTTCCAGTAATTTTTTTACACTATGAAAGTCTTCAATCACCTCCACCGAAACTATAAAAGGCAAATATTAAAATTAGGTTAAACTGGATAAGATATTTTAAAAACGGTAAATATTACCCCCTTTCCATGGGCAAATCAACACAGCCACTGAAAGCAGCAGCCACTGAAATAGTAATATATGTTTAAGAATTTACTCATTCGAAGTTGTATATTTGGATCGAAGTAAAAAATGTTATTCTCCCATCTCAATTGATGAAAGAATAATATGTGACTGCAATTGAACTTAAAATGGTTTAATATCCTCCCGTCCTTCATTAGACCACGGACAAATAAATCCCATTTCATTTTAGAATAAAGGTAATGTAGTGACCATTTCTTCCATTCTTCTATAATCTAAATAAAAGGCATTATAAAAAAATTTTGCTATAATAATAACGACTGTCTAAACGAAAAAACCTATTTTAAAGAAATCGAGGCTAGCGCTACATTTATTTAAAATGGTTTTTGTTTAAAATGAGGTGTTCTGCATGAAATATCAAAAATTAGCCGCTAGTGTAGTAATGTCAAAAAAAGGGAGAATACCGAAGTTAAAAAGTTATAGTGAAGAGCTGCAATTGATTGGCATCGGGAGAAGCGCCTATGTGTTCAAAGTGCAACATGAACAAGTGGCTTTAAAAGTGTTCTTCCCACATAAAGCACATATCGCCTCTGAAGAAGCTGCCATTTATCGAAAACTTCCGTCCGGCAACTATTATCCTACTTTATATGATGTGGGAATGAACTATATTGTAATCGATTACCTCGAAGGACATACGTTATTTCAATGCTTAGAAAATGGCATTTATGTATGTGAAGAAAAAATACATGCAATTAATGAAGCATTGGAAATGGCAAGAGAAGTAGGACTAAATCCTTCAGACATCCATCTAAAAAACATCATCATTACCCCAAAGCAAGAAGTGAAATTAATTGATGTAGCACGTTTCCGCCAAACGAAAAAAGACCGCCAGTGGGACGATTTACAAAAAGTCTATTTCAAGGGCTATGTAAAATCGTATTTTCCGAAGCGCATTCCTAAATTGATACTGAACTGTATAACCGTCATCTATAAAACGGGACTACGTTTTGTAGAGTAAGAAGCTATAGAAACAAGTAAAAAATGAGCTGACTCTACACTATGTTAGAATCAGCTCATGCTATGTGTTCATCTCAGGAGGTTGCTTTTTACAGCGCTCGTACATCTTCACTAAATAACCAACGAATGATATATATACAAACAATATAATAACTAAAAATAGTGTCCCAATCATCTCTAGCCCATGCTGGACTACATGTGGTGAAAGAATTTGAATCCAAACGAGTAGGCACTGTGTACCGACTAAAAAATAAGCCATCGACTTTGTACCATTCACTGCTTCTTTACTATACAGTACGGCAATTTGCTTCGCGACTAAAAAGAAATAATAATAAAATACCACTATCAAAATGCCTACCGCTAAATGACCAACGTAAACGATGATTGTTGGCATATGTGTATCCACATACAGCGCTATATCTTGAATCGCAAAAGGGAGATTGACAATGGCTAATACCGTGGCCAACACTTTTGCCTGCTTCGCCCCGCTAAACTGCTGGACTTTTGCTGAAAAACTAGTCGCAATGAGCATCCAGCCAAACGCGTCTGGCAATAAATCAAACCCTACCCAAATATCGACAAAGATTAAAATCCCCCCAAAAATCATATGCGAAAATAAGCGCTCCATTATGCACCAGCCTCCTCTAGGAAATCCTTTAATAGCTCATCTGTCATCCAAACATAGCTATCAATGTGTTCATAGATCACAAGTGACTCCCCCTGTGCATTCATAAGCTTAATTGTGACGCGAATCGGGCTGCTATTTCCATAGGCATAAAGATGGTCAAAATCGATTGTAAATGTTTCCGCTGCTTTTAATGACAGTGGAAACGTAATGCCCTGTTCATTGTGCAGGAGTGTTGTGTGAGCCATTTTATGCTCAATAATTACATCTTCAATTGTCACGTCTTCTGTCACTTTAAATGTTGTACGTCCTTTCACTGATTCACGCTCATCGAATGTTTTTATGATACTTCGGGGGCTTTGCTGTACTACTGTACCATGCCATTCGATTGAATCACTCACTGCAATCGGTGAATACCCCTCAAAATATACTTCTGCCTCATCACCTAAATGCAAACTCTCTTGTAGCCCTTCCCATTGCCATTCGTCCAGCCCGACACTAGCAGAACGTACTTCATAATAACGACGGATAGAATGAACACCATCCTTACGCGCATTATTGTAGAACATCGCTGCGTCAGCAAAGAAAAAATCACTATCTCCAAACTCAATTCCATCTACATAAGTCTCGCTATCCGAATTGACTACATAGGTTATTTCGATTTTTTGGGCGCTTTCTTCTATGGCCACTTGTAGCACGACAGGTCGTGCCAATTGCTTTTGTTCGTAAATAATGGAACTCATGATCGCCGCGATAATTGTTACCGTTAAAACAATCATAAATCGTTTGCTCATCTCTCCTTCCCCCTCGATAAAATTAAATTGAATTTGTACTTTTTAGTATAGAATCCGCTCAAATGTAGATTAATGATATTTAAAAACTTCAAACGTTGAATCATTTCTACTGCTTATAGTGTAGTAAACTATCAAATACAAAAATGGGCTGCTAGTAGTTTCGGTGACTGTGGAGATGGAGGTGATTGACTTTGCTAGTCAATTAAAGAATTGCGATGTTCACCATGTCCTAGCCCTCCTATGTTTTGTGCGTAGATTTCTTATATTAATACAAAAATAGAGTTGATCTAACGAAATATAGAATCAACTCTTTACTAGGCACTATCATTTTAAATTAACTTGGCCATATAGTACTCGTCCACATATCTTCCGTCAATACAAAGGGAGCTTCGTTTCACCCCTTCCATTTCGAAGCCCATCTTTTTATACAAATGATACGCAGCATCATTATACGTAATGACCGTGAGCTCTAGGCGCTGTAACCCTACTTCTCTTGCCCATTCCTCCACATGTGAAAGCAGTGCCGTCCCAACACCTTTTCCGCGACTTTCGCTGTGGACCCCGATCACAATATACGCTCTATGTGCAATGCGGTTAGGCGTATCCCCCTGTACAATGATATAGCCATAAATCTGGTCTTGTTCAACAGCAACAAAGACGGCTGAATTATTTTTGTTGTTAATGGCTTCAACTACTTTTTCAAATTGTGTTGCTGTTACGTTTCTTTCTCCTGGATTAAACAGCATCAAGCCCGACTCCTCAGCATTTTTCATTACTTCTACAATTTGTCCTGCGTCTTCAGTAGTTGCTTGGCGAACGTCCATCATCTTTTTCCCTCTCCTCTTAAAATGTTTAAATTAAGTGTTACAAAGCTTTCCTTAAGCATGGCTCATCATACAATAGAATCCTGTCGTGACTAATAAACGGAATGATATCCACTTTCAATGTTCTGTTATCTTGCAAATGCTCATGATGTTCCCTCTTTGTCTCGAATCTCTTTGAGCAGCTGGATCATTTCTTCATTTTGTTTTTTTATTGCTCCTAATAATTTCTCCACTGCAATGACAGAAAAGATAAGAATCGCTAACAAAAACATAATTATAATTAACATTTACTTTCTCCCTCTCAACAGTTTATTTCTTTAGTTGTTTGTAACGTAAAGACTTTCGCCAACAGCTCTAATACAAACAGAAAAACAATTTGTATACTACTTTGAAAAATCGAAGTGACACTACCAATATGCCATATACCGCATTCCTCATCATGCTAAAAATATGTAAATTGTAAATTTTATTATTATATACTATATATTGTACATAATTGTTAGACGAAAAATTTATAAATATAATATTTTTCAAGAATATTGCCGTTAACAAAGGAATATTGTTAATTTCTACATATTTATCTATAGAAAAATATGTTGAGTAATTGGATAAACTATTTTCTTCTTTACTGTACAGCGTCTTCTATTGTTTTTTGTGTCTCCTCCTACTTTAGCGTTTCAATACAAAAAGCCTACTTTCAATTTAAATAGATAGTAGGCTGTCAATTTTTACTAGATTCTATATAAATCATCTTAAAAATGTCGACAGTTAACAGTATAAAAGCTATGGTATACGGGCAAAACATCGCTGCATTCGGTCTAAACCTTGCTGTATCCGAGCAAAAGCCCGCGGTGAACGGTCTAAAAGCTACCGTATACGAGCAAAACGTCGCTGTATCCGGTCTAAATCCCCGTGTATGAGCAAAACACTACCGTTATGCTGGAACATTAAAATGCACATATATATAACTACGTTGAATTATGTGAGCAATTCATATATTTTCCAGTCTCTTGGCTTTATGTTCTTATCCGCCCAGCTCTTTTGTGGTGCATCGTATGGCGCAGTTGCAATTAAATGATCATTGTGCCAACTTGCTGCTCCAGAACGAACCATTTCATCGAGTAGAATGTGTACAAAATCTTCCGGTTGCATTTGAAAAGCAGAACGTGCAAAATCTTGGAACCAGCCACACTTTAGTAAGTAGCGATCGATTTCTTGTCTTGCCAATCCATTTTTCATGATTAATGTGAAGGCAAAAATCCTTTTGCAAGCATGCCATGCAATTTTTTCTGGCATGGTGCTCCACTTTTCTAGTCTCTTCCTTGCTGCATCAATGGCAACTAACGGATTTTCTATTTGTGGTCCATGCCCTGGATAAGCTTTCTGAATTCGAAGCGTGGATAAATCATCTAAACTTTCAATGGAACGTTGAATGGCATTCACACCTTCTCTAAACATATTTAACCAGCCAATATCATTGTTGTGAAAGAGATCCCCGCAAATTAATAGCTCTTGTTCAGGCTCATATAAAGAAATATGACCTAACGTATGCCCGGGTGTATGCAACACTTTCAACGTGCTATTCCCACTATTAATCTCATCATTATGTGCAAGCTTTGTATCTACTCGGTAAGGTTCTACAGGCTGATCTAACCATTCTGCACTACAGGCTTCAGCATCGCCCGTATTGATTAAATGGGCGTCCCATTTATGTGCCGCAATTCGTACACCGTAATTTTGTTGCAGATGAAAATTGCCACCTACATGGTCACTATGATAATGCGTGTTCACAATCAGGTGTAATGCTTCGGGTGAAACACCTGCGTCTTTTATTAATTGCTCTGTCTTTTTTGCATCACTCCCAAAACCAGTATCAATAAGAATCGGGCGCTGATCTTGAATCAAGACCATATTGGCACTCGGAAATTTTCTTTCAAAGAAAATAATATTGGACTTTTCCATAAATAAACCCCCCTTACATGCAATGGACTAAACAACAATGACTGAGCGTTCAATCAGTCAAGCTTATAGAAATACTCAAAGAATTACACCTGAAAAATTCCCCTTTAACACTTCTTTTTTATGCTGATTTTTACATAAAAAAGAGGTGTTAATCGCTACTCTATTCTTTTCTTGCCTTTCGTATTTTTCAATTTTCACTTCACAAATGATTGTATCGCCTGTAAACACAGGTCTTAAAAACTCAAAATTCATCGTACGTGCAAGTACATTATGATCTCCACCTATTTTTGTTGGTAACGTTGCTGTTAACAACCCTTGAATGACTAGTCTCCCCTGTTCATCTGGGGTTACATGATGAATGCCTTCATCAGCGGAAACTTCCGTAAATAATTCAACATCCTTTACTGTAAAAGTCCGTTCAAACGTAATGATTTCTCCTACTTTTAGTACCATATAAGTTCCCCCTCCAGTTTCATACTTCAATATTAACAATAATCAGATTATTAAATCAATAAAGATTAGTATTTAATATAGAGGCTCCTCATCTCTCACCAATTGAGAGATGAACTCAGGCTAAGAACTCCACCTCGTGTAATAACGCCGGAGTGACCAACGTTAAATCGCTAGCTTATGTGTTCCCATATACTTTTAAATAACCGAATAATCATTCTAGGTATATATAATACAATCCTTACAATCACTTCACTCACAATGGATTCGATTATTTCAACACCAAAGTCTTTTATTATGTCACGTCGTTTGTGTTTCCTCTTTACTGCTTTTTTCAATTTGAACCTCCGATTATTTACAACTTACTGCCTATCCCTATAATAAGACTATGTTCAGAAAATCGGAAAGAAAAAATATCGTGACTTTGCATATAAAAGGGACACACAGCTTGAGAGTACTATTGCCTCTACACTGTGTGTCCCCGGTTGTTCTAATTAAACAGATTATTTGTATTGCAATACCCCACCATAAAACAATGCATCTGTTCACTTTCCCTCATTATGCCTTACCGATGATAGTGCATATGAATGTTTATTTAGTTCTGAGATGGCTCGATATATGTTGAGCTATTATTATTTTGAGTAGTTGCATTTTGTATCTTTAGTAATTCCGAAATCGTCACGAATTTATAGCCTTGCTTTTGAAGTTCAGGTAGAATTTCTTCTAATGCTTGAACCGTTTGCTCTCGGTTCCCACCGCCGTCATGTAATAACACAACACTCCCTGGCTTTGCACCTTTCAATACAGTATCTACAATTTTTTTCTTCCCAGGTCTTTTCCAATCAAATGTATCTAGATGCCATGACCACATCACTACTTTATATCCTTCTTTTGCAATAGCTTCTATCATCGCATCCGTATATTGCCCTTCTACAGGTCTAAATAAAACTGGTGAATAGCCACTTATGCCAAAGATGGTTGCATGTGTTTCTTTTATTTCCTTTATTAAATTCGACACATTCGTTTTTAATGGATGGGTATACGTATGAATGGCTAATTCATGCCCTTCTTCATGCACACGCAAAGTAAGATTCGGATTTTTTTCTGCATATTCACCTACAATGAAAAACGTCGCTTTTGCATCATATCGTGATAATACCTCTAAAATCTCAGATGTATATTTTTTATGAGGTCCATCATCAAAAGTCAAAGCAATCACTTTTTCATCCGTTTTTATTTCCCATACTATTTTGCCGGTTTCCTCATAATATCTTCTACCCTTATCTGCATACGAATTTTCATTTCCCCAAAATATTGAGGCGATAAACAAGCCTAATGCTAATAATACAAGAACATAATATTTCCTCACCATTTCACATCCTGCCAAATAATCTGTTTACACATTATTATTTGTGGATTTATAAAAAAAATGCTCTTATTTTTAACTCTTCATCAAAATGCGTACTTGGTTGCACATTTCGCCTCGTCCATCTCCATGTACTTTTATCTCTTTAAGACAGAACAGATTGTTGCGTTGCGTCATGAAACTTGTTACAAAAATTACGCTATACAAGTTTTCGCTTTTACAGTATAGGAGACTGAGATATTTTTCTTTTATTTCACATTAAATTATATCTATTTTCACATCTATATAGAAGGTGAAAGAAAATTAGCTTTTTAAACAGAGCCTTTTCATCGTATTTTCGGGTTCATCTGAATAAATCCTTGCACTGCGCTACGAATCTTTCCAACATTCGAAAAAAAGACATTGTGAATCACCGTTGCTTTCATCCATTTCCATAGTCCTTCCATTAAATTTAAATGAGAGCTATACGGCGGCAGGAACAGAAATGCAAGATAATCTTGATGCTTTTCTAAAAATGGTTGGATTCGTTTGGCATGATGAATACGCGCATTATCTACTATCATGACAATACGCTCATTCGGATAACGGGCGATGACTTTTTCTAAGGAGCTTAGAGATTCGACCGCTGTATATTGTTCTTCTTGCACACAAAATACATCGCCTGTTTCTTCATCTAATGTACCAATCAGCTCTACACCTTGATGTTGGCCATATGTGGGAATGATTTTTTGTTGACCTTTTGGAAACCAAGTATTCGCAATGGCTTGGTAGTCACGGATCATCGACTCATCTTCAAATAAAATGCGATCAATTTGGCCGTTGATTAGTTTTTTTCACCTGTTCAAATTCTTCAAGGAAAGCAGCTTGTTTGAGTGGGTCCGCTTTTTACAATATATAAGCTTAAAACCAAGACGATACAATAAATCACGTGCCCCACGCACAGAAAAAGATACTTCAAATGTGCGTTCAATCCATTCACAAACAAGAGGCGCTGTCCTATTCGTTTGAGCCGGAAAACCCACATCTTTTGGTGTCTAGTTCACGTATAGTCGACAATTTTTTCGTAAGATTCGCCCGAAAGTAACATATAAATCACTTGATAGCGAACAAATAATTTATTGTCTTTCTGTTCTTTCATCGCAAGCTTCAATTGTTCTAAAGCAGCAGAGATTTTTTCTTCAATAATTAGTACAACTTTACACATCATTTTTCTCCGTTTCACATCTGTTAGGACTAGTATACAGGAAAATGAGAAAAAGAGGGTTGATTCTAAAATTTAATCACCTTATATATAGATATTTTCATACTAATTTATTTCCCCTAAAACTTTTTAGTAAAAAATTTTTTTAGCCTTAATAGACAAATTACCTATATGCTTCCATAGAAAATTCATAAATTAATATAAGTAATCTCTAAAAGGATTACGTTATAAAATATATATTGATAAGGAGGTCCTATAATGTCTAATAATAAAAAAAACTTTAAATGTTTCTCTAGTGATGGCTGGGAAAATAGATTTTACTGGCACCGTATAAGAGCTATACCTATATCTTCTATCCCCTCTGTTATTAAACCTAATGGTGCAATTATTCCAACCGTCAATAGATACTTCTATGTTGTTACTACAAACATTAATTTAACAAATGGTGCAACCCTTCTAGTAAATTTATTTTCAAATGATTACGGTAATCCGGTAACGAACTTCAAAATATTCAATCCTAATGGTTATGTCAATGTCTACATAAATGGTGTGATGCAAGAGGGTGGAGTATATACAGTAACCCAAAATGCTTTAATCATTCATCCATATAACGCAACCATTTTTGCTAGGACACCAATCATTATTGAATCTTTAGGATTCACACAAAATACGGTATAAAGCGAGGAACTAGAAAGGAGGTGAGTACATGGCACTTTCAATTATTAACATTCATGTAAATGTTACAGGAAGCTCCACAAGGTTCTTTAATGTATTAGGCGCTAACTTAGTAGTTACTGATGGTACTACTGTTGCTGCTACTGCATTTTTAGACGATAGCGGAGTTGCTGCTACTGGCTTCCCAGTAGTCACAAATGGTTACTATAACCTCTACATTAACGGCGTAATGCAAGAAGCTGGATCTTACACAATTTCTGCAACAGAGTTAACTTTCAACACTGTTACAGGTACAATTACAGCTGGAACACCTTTAGTAGTAGAAGCTGTAGAATTTGTTACTGAAACATAGAGAAGTTTATGTTTAACAGCCATTCTCTTAGAAGCTTCATTCAATAGGGCTAGTTCTATATTAATCAATGTCTTGCTTTTTTGATTAAGGGGCACTATTATAGTGTCCCTTATTTCATTTTTTAACGTTATACTTGGTAAAGCCCCTAAAGTATTTTAATCATTTCTTTCATCCCCTACAAACTAAGCATACCTGTATTATTTAAATAACATGATCAAGGGCATTAAAGTAATAAACTAATTAAAAGTTCATACAATGTTAATGAATCATGCAGTGAATAATTATTATTTATACAGAAATATAACAAAGGGGCATAGCTATGAGCATTGAATTTATTACACTATCACCAACATTATTTCATGTATTTAAAGCGGGAGAGTCGAATCCCCAAAAAATAAAGCGCATTGTTTATGGACAAGCCACGTCAGACGTAAATGGAGTAGCTACATTTTATTTTACAGACAATGCATTAGATAACGGTAATCCACTACTATCAACTATTGACTATGCAGTGGCCAGCGTATATTCTACAAATCCATCAATAAATTTAAGACCGAGAGTACAAATGAGAGAGAAGAATATCACTGCAAAATATGTCTCTGCCAATGTGACAAATATCAATGGTGTAACAGTATTAGGGATTAGTGTGTTAGGTTCCGAAAATCCAGTCAATGGAGTAATTGTAGATTTTATGATTTTAGGCAGTCTTGATAGTTAAGAGAAAGAGACAAAAAATTGTAATATCTATATTTTTTAACTATATTTACCAATTCAATATTGTACAATTTATTTATTATATTCAATACACTTAGTCCTGAGAAACCCAGTTTCCCTCTTGAGCAATCTACAAAAGACCAAATTAATTCAATAAACAACTTACAACAAATAAACATGCTTCGACTCCAAAGTTTAAGTAATAAGCGTAATAAAGCATTTGACGTTATAACAAGCTTTATAAAAATGCAGGACAGTCTTCCAAATATGTGGTTCATTACCCAAATCCGGGGATGACAAAATCAATGACCTGTTTCCAAACGCAAGCGGAGGAAAAGATGGTCATCATTTCGGTAGCCAAACCCACGCCTCTTGATGAGTTTAATTTTTTTATTGGTGCCTTCCATAATGCCGTTTGAGAAAGGTGAGTGTATGATATCTACCATGGCTTTCTCACGGACAATCACGATTTTAACTATCTTTGAAACGACACCACTTGTGTGAAATTGATAGCGTTTGAGCCAGTCTTTTAAGCACTTTTTGCTTGTGTGTCTGTTGTAGCTTTTAACACATAACGCATATGATTCAATACTTGATAGATATGCTTTGTATGGAAATCTTCCTGTAGCCATTCACGCACAAAATCACGTTCTTCCTCTGTTAACTCTTCCGGTTTTCGCGCTAAACAGCGGTCTATAAATCAGGATTTATGCTGCTTTTTTGCTTCACCTAAGTAATGTCGTCTGCGTTGCTGGGCATCGGTAAAAAATTAATCCAAATGAAAGCGACCCCATACATGAATAGCTGTTGGGTAAAACGGCTTGAATAGGCCCAGTTACTTTCTTTAAAACAGATTCAATTGCGTCTTGATCTCTGTGAGGAACAACCGCCAAAATATGCCCTGTCTCAGCATTTAAGACACTCTTCGCATAATTGTGACCTTTGGGTAAAGCAAATTCATCAACATATATATGTTTGGCACTTTCTTCAAGTAATTGATCGGGTGCATACGTGTAAGACCAGCGTTCAACCGTTGTGCATATTCACGTGCGACATCCGCAATTGAGCAACCATGACAACGGTTCGTCATTTCAAGACGAAATGACTCGGTTGAGGAATGAAGTAGTTCTAATCCATAGTCGAATGTGAATGTAAAACGACAATCTTTACAGCGTTCGTTGACGAGACACAAATAATTCAATCCAAAGCACCCCAATATGCCAGGCATAACCGTGACGAAAACGGCGTAGAGAACGTTTGTGACAAACGGTTGCCCCTTGGCAAATCGGACAGGTAATTATTTGGGGCGTAATCTTCACAGGAGAAACATTTGGTTCCTCATCAGATGGCAAAGCAATTTCAAAAAAGATGGTAACGGTAGAATCAATTTGATAAACTTAGCGTACAAGGCGAAAACTTACGTATCGTGGTTTGTCTCAGCAACAATTACGATACGTAAGTTCTCGCTTTTATTCTATAGCTTAATGTAAATTTATCGAATTTTTATATAGCCAAAACCAGTTTATTGTTATGAGCTAAATATGCGCTAATTATAAAAATTTTACCATGTGTATACATTGTTAGTTTTAAAAATTTACCAAAAGGGAATCTGGTAAATTAGTGGTTTTCTTTTTTATCTTTGATGTTTATAGTTACTTTCATTTCACTGCATCAGTGATAATAACCTCAATAATCATTTTACAGCTTTTCTAAAAGTACAACTTATTTAGTATCTAGGGTACTTCTATGATGATAAACACAAAAAGCAAGCTACCACCGTATTTGTGATAACGTGCTTATGCTTATTCAATAAAAGATGACTGGTAATTTACTTTAATTTAGAAGCAGTGAAGATAGGCGATTATTTTCTTCCTTTTTTATCATCATTATTATCTTGTAACTTCGAAAAAACATTAATTAAAAATTGAGGTACGGATATCCCTAGCTTCCCTAAGTGTTCAATGATTCCCATTCCTTCCATACCAATTAGGAATAAAATCATAGTATTTCGCATAAAATTGCCGCTATCTGTTACTAAGTCCAGTTGTACTGCCAAAATAATCATTAAAATCATGGCTGTCTTTTTCAAAAGTATTTTGAACGTTTTATGTGAATCTATATCTTTCGTTGAATAGGCTGCCATGATTCCTAAGATGAAATCGATGGCCATAATAACTGTTAAGGACTTCATCAATTCATCTACACCACCAATTAAATAAACAATACCTGCAATGAAAACCCCAACAATCGATGCCCCGAGTGTATCTGTATCCATTTTATCACCTACCTCTATCCCTACAAGAAGGCGCATAACTGCTCATCTATAAACAACTTTAAACCGAAATTTTATTTTCCCCTCCTTAAACTGTGACTCCTTTCTAATATATTCAACTACTGAAACAATGCACTCCGACAAATATACAGGGAAAATTATACTTTTTGCTATGCAACTTCTAATTGATAAAATAGATTCTAATAATATGTAAATTTTTTCACTAACGTCGCATTAAAATAATTAAACGCCTTATCTAAAACTGAATTTTCCGTACTATTGGCTAAATGGTTTTCATCGATTTCCTCGTCAAAACTGGAGGGATTAGTAGAAGCCTATCAATTAAATTACTATACAAAAAAGCTTTACATGGCTTCTTCCTTAAAACTGTTCGTATTTGCGCAGTTAAATGAAACCGAAAGCCTACGCGCTGTGAGTGATACACTTTTCTCCGATGACCTACAAAAAGGGACGGAGTTAGAGTCGATTAGCTTTTCACAATTGAGACGTCGATTAGGTCAGGTACCAACACTTGTCTTCCAAGAGCTTTTTCTTGATTTAGTTGCTCAAACTCATGAGAAAACGCATTTTCAAAAGCGTAGAAAATTGACCACACCATTAAAAATCATTGATTCGAGCACACTGCTATTGAATTTGAATCATCAAAAATGGGCTGAATTTCGTAAAACGAAGTCAGGAATCATGCTTCACTTACGTTTGGTTTTCTTATAAAAAGGTTGCTCGTATCCAGACAAAGCGGTGCTGACAAACGCGAAAGAACATGATCGCGGTAAGCTAAAAGTACTCGTAGACGACATAGAATCCATGTATGCGTTTAACCGTGATTACTTGAATTATGAGCAACTTGACGGCATAACAGATGAAGGCTATTTCTTTGTATCATGCTTACGAAAAAACGCCGTCACCCGTGTGCTCAAGCCTATCAAAGTACCTCAAGATTCAACTGTCTTATTGGATGACATGATACTCATTGACACGACACAAAATCACGCTGAGAATACATTTCGCCTAATTAAAGTACTTGATTCGAAGGGCAATGAGCTGCACCTCAGCACCAACCGATTTGATTGAAGTGCCGATGAAATCGCTGAACTGTACAAATCGCGTTGGGCCATCGAGCTATTTTTTTAATGGATGAAACAGCACTTGAACATCAAGAAATTTTACAGGCAAAGCGAACAAGCTGTGCACAATCAAGTGTACATCGCCATGATTGTCTACTGCTTAAATGTACTCGCTCAGTTGAACACAACGAGCACACGAACGTATTTACAAATTAGTCGCTGGCTAAAAGCAGACCCTTGGAAATCCGCTCATCTTTGGCTTCGAAAAATGGAAGGAAAAGCGATTCCATAAAGGTTTTCGCGTTTCTGTTTCCCTCGCCAAAAGTTATGGTAAAAAACGGATGTTTACTACCGTTATTTTCTTTTTTGTTATTTTCTTATTAAACAGAAAATAACAAAAAAGAAAATTCAGTTAAATTTTACGCAACGGCAGTGAATAAATAACGCTAGCTACTGCTGTGTTCAAAAGTCTTGCTTTATAATTTCTTTGTATTCTTCGGCAGTGATTTCACCAAACGGATTTCACTCAGTTTTCACAACTGAACACAATTGGTCAGTCGTCATGCACGTTAATCTATAAGCCCTTTCCAAAAAGCTCATTAGGAAGTGTCGCATTTCATTTCCATCATCTCAGACTTAACCATCGCTAATTAGGCATCAAGACTATTGATAATAGTCACGTTTTGTATGTTGGCTAACTTTTCTTGTGCTAATTGAGCACCTAATGCTATCACTTTTTCTTTTTCAATAGGACCATTATATATTTTAGTTGGTAGCTTTAAGTTACCCGATTCATCTCGTTTACGGGTTTCCATTCGTCAGTCACTCTATCATTACATAAATTTTTTCATCAGCCATTAAAGACAAACGCTGTGAGCCTAGTCGTAAAATGATGTAATCGTCTGATGTCGTATTTTCGTAATGGAATTGGTCATTAAACATACCTTGTACATTCTGTACTGGTGCTAGCTTCTCTGTTTTAATCATTGGTACAAAGTGTTTAGCCTCACTAGGCTGCAACGGATACATTTAATAAGTTGGTTTGAGAAAAAAAGAATTTTTTGGAATTTCGTCACGTGAAGGTTAAAATTCCACGTTTTAAAGAACATAAAAAAGCCGAAACCCCTTGATACGAAAGGGTTTCGGTGATATGGTCCCGACAGGGTTCGAACCTGCGACCCACACCTTGTCGAGGTGAAAGATATTTCTCTCAACAGGTTTCTTCAAATTTCTAATACTCTCAAAACGTTGATATAACAACGTTTCTTCTATCTTATACTATCACTTTTGATTAATTAAACACAATAATTGGCTGTAGTTTGTCGCACAGAATTTATGTTTCCTTGTTAATAACAATCAATACTTTTAATTAATAAGACCGCTTCCTATTTATATAGTAGAAAGCGGTCTTATTTTGATTACGGGTGACTTTCTATTCATGAAGGATTCTTTTCTAAAATTCTTCCTTCGTCTGTCCATTGATAATTATCCTTGTTCGCCATAATATCTCTTAACCTTTGTAATTGATAAATTACTGTATCTAGACTTTCAATCTTATTAAAAATAAATGTTACTGAAGCATCGTCAATTTCCATCTTATTTTTATCGAATGCAAATTCTTCACCTATCGGTCTAGGTTCAATTTCCGTAAACTGAACTATACTAGAGCTTCTATCACTCTTACATCCGATTCCAACTGAAATATCTCCTGTTCCGAATATTACTTGGACCTCATTATTGTTTATTATCGGCATAGTAATCCCCTCCATTTACCAAAAGAACATTTGTTTGTGTTTATATCAGAACATTAGTTCTTATTTGTAAATAAAAAATGCCATCCACAATGATACTGTGGGAGGCTTTAATTTTTAGTGAACAAAACCATCATTATCAAATGGTTCCAACCATGAATCATCTATATCTCCTTCATCTTCCGCTTCTCTGTGCACGATACTTGTTGTATCATAACCCGCTTTCCTTAACGTCCGGAACTCGCCTAAACATAAAGCTAAAAATTGTGATATTCATTTTGTATTCACATCTCCCTTTCCGGAAATGATTCGAGAGATGAATACAAATACCTTCAAAAGTGTTCAAATTTAAATTTTGGCACAAACCATTGACAAACAAAAAAGAGCAAAAAATATTTTGCTCTCCATACACTATCTAAATTAATGAAACTGGTAATACGTTGCTTTTATATTTTAAGT